>NZ_PIGD01000013.1:0-161080 GCF_003050085.1 Vibrio sp. 10N.286.48.B8
AACTCTTTGTTTTATTACTTAAGTAGTTAACTAAGAGCACAACGTTACATCGAATCACCAATGTCGATATAACTATAAAGATTTGCTGCGGTCGTGGCGGAATTGGTAGACGCACCAGATTTAGGTTCTGGCGCCGAGAGGTGTGAGAGTTCAAGTCTCTCCGACCGCACCATTATTTAGATATCTTAAGTGATATCATTGTTGGGCTATCGCCAAGCGGTAAGGCACTGGCTTTTGATGCCAGCATTCCCTGGTTCGAATCCAGGTAGCCCAGCCACTATTTAAACTCTTTGTTTTATTACTTAAGTAGTTAACTAAGAGCACAACGTTACATCGAATCACCAATGTCGATATAACTATAAAGCTTTGCTGCGGTCGTGGCGGAATTGGTAGACGCACCAGATTTAGGTTCTGGCGCCGAGAGGTGTGAGAGTTCGCACCAGATTTAGGTTCTGGCGCCGAGAGGTGTGAGAGTTCAAGTCTCTCCGACCGCACCATTATTTAGATATCTTAAATGATATCATTGTTGGGCTATCGCCAAGCGGTAAGGCACTGGCTTTTGATGCCAGCATTCCCTGGTTCGAATCCAGGTAGCCCAGCCACTATTTAAACTCTTTGTTTTATTACTTAAGTAGTTAACTAAGAGCACAACGTTACATCGAATCACCAATGTCGATATAACTATAAAGCTTTGCTGCGGTCGTGGCGGAATTGGTAGACGCACCAGATTTAGGTTCTGGCGCCGAGAGGTGTGAGAGTTCAAGTCTCTCCGACCGCACCATTATTTCTCTTTAATTAGAGAACAAATAATGAATCTATTAGATTTATTATGGCTACTTAGCTCAGTTGGTTAGAGCACATCACTCATAATGATGGGGTCGCAGGTTCAAATCCCGCAGTAGCCACCACTTATACAATGTCTTATTGAAGCACCAATATTCGATATGACTACAAAGATTTGCTGCGGTCGTGGCGGAATTGGTAGACGCACCAGATTTAGGTTCTGGCGCCGAGAGGTGTGAGAGTTCAAGTCTCTCCGACCGCACCATCATTGAATGAAACCCAGCTTTTTAGCTGGGTTTTGTTTTATCTGGAATATGTAAATCTGATAACTCCGTCACCAAGTATTTCTCTCTATCTAATCACTTCATGACTTTTTTATAAGACAATGTCTGCTCCATTTTCTAATTGAGTATGACTTCCCTATGAAAAACCTCACTCTAACGCTCGGTTGCTACACAGACACTCCCAGTAAAAGCCAAGGCGTATATCAGGCTCAATTAGACTTGGAAAGCGGAAAGCTATTACCTTTAGAGCTCGTTGCAGAGTGCACTAACCCGTCTTTTGTCGTAGCGACAAAACTTGGCATCTATACCGCGTCTGAAATTGATCAGCCAAAACAGCCGCAGCTGATTCATATTCCTAGCCCTAACTCAAAGACGGTTAAGAACTTCGGTACTATCGCTGGCGGTCACCCCTGTCACATCACGATAGATCCACACAATAAGTTTGCTATCACGTCGCAATACTCATCAGGCACATTCGATATTTTTAGCTTAAGTATCAATGGCAACATCGATAAGCGCCTCAAAACAATCAAGATGGTTGGTTCCGGGCCAAACAAAGAGAGACAAACTAGCCCGCACGCCCACCAATGTCTGTTCTTACAAAACTCGCCACAGTTTGTGACTGTCGATCTCGGCACCGATCGAATCAACTTCTATTGCTTCGATGAAGAACAGGAAGAGTTTCTAGACGGGCCTATGCAGTCTATTAAAGTGCCAGCTGGCAATGGACCTCGCCATTTAATCTTTAACAAAGCAGAAGACAGAGCCTATGTGATCTGCGAGCTCTCTGAATCAATACTTATGTTGGAAAAGGTTTTGGGTGTATGGAATATCGTAGAAGAAATTGATGCGCTTCCCAATATGGAGAAAGGAGAAGCTACGGCTGCGATAAAACTATCGCCGGATGAGCAATTCCTCTATGTATCTTGTCGACACCAATCAAGGATCAGTTGCTTCAGAATCGAGCCTACAACAAAAATGCCTATTTTTATTGATAGCTATAATACTGAAGGCAACTTCCCTCGCGATTTTCATATTACTGACTGCGGACGATGGGTTATCGCAGCAAACCAACACTCCAATAACATCACCTCATTCAAACGAAATAATGAGGATGGGTCTTTGGTTTATACAGGATACTCTTTAGAGATCGATGCACCGGTTTGCGTTACACAGCAGTTATAGCACTCAGCACCAAACAAAAAAGGAGAGCATCTGCTCTCCTTCTCTATATAGATAATCTGAACTAATAAATTAAAGGCCTAAGGCGTATTTCAATACTTGGGTTTTAATCGGCCCAGAGTTCTCTGCTAATTTTAGCGCAGCATTACGTGCAAACTTGAGCGGACCAATGTCGTTGCTGAATGTCTTGTAGAAAAAATCCATGCCACTCTGCATCATTAGGTTGTCGCCTCTTCTCATCACTTCATAACGTCTTGCTACAAACTGATTCAATTCACCCTTTTCGTTGGTGACATCCAACAGTACTGATACATCTTTAAAGCCTAAGTTAACACCCTGCCCTGCCAATGGGTTGATCGTATGTGCAGAGTCCCCGACTAAAATACAGTTATTCTTCGAATATGATTGAGCATGACGTCGTGTCAGAGGAAAAGAACCCGAATTCAAGACTTTAATATCACCTAACTCTTTAGGAAAGTGAGAAAGTACTTCGTTACGTAGTTTTTCAGGGGTCATTGCTGACAGTTGCTTAATACGCAGTGGAGAATCATACCAAACTAATGACCCCTGCCCGATTTCTTGACCGTCAGAGGTTAGAGAACACAAAGGCAAAAATGAACGAGGACCACTTGGTAAAAATTGCTGCCAAGTAATATCTTGCTGAGGCTGCTCGGTTTCTACGTTGATAAGCATACAGTGCTGGCGGTAGTCCCAAGCAGTAATACCGATACCAGCTTGTTGACGAACGGCTGAATTGGCGCCATCCGCGCCAATCACCCATTTCGCGGATAGCTCAGCCCCAGATTGAAGCTTAACGATATTGATTTCACCAAACTCAATCTCATCGAGCTTTTCTGGACATAGCAATTCGAGGTTGTCGTGTTCAGCAAATTGAGACCATAAACCTAATTGAATGAGTCTGTTCTCAACGATATAGCCCAAACGAGGAAGGTCCAGTGATGCAGCATCAAACCGAGTACGACACTCTGGGTGTTCCCACGTCTCTAAACGCTTATATGAACACACTCGCATCGCTGCAATACTTTGCCATGCACCAAGATCTTCAAGCAACTCGACCGATGCTTGAGAAATCGCTGACACACGAATGTCCATCGTTTGTGACTCATCAAAAGCTTGTGGGGCAAAACCTTCGATTACCGCAACACTCAGACCTTGCTTTGCAAAACCGATAGCTGTTGCTGCGCCAACCATGCCGCCACCGACTACTACAATATCGTAACTGTTCATATTTTGTACTTATCAGTTTGATTCTTTGACTGTTTTTGATTGTACTTTTTCATAACTAACTTGTAACCAAAAACCTTATTCGAAAAAAGGGTTATCCCTTATGGCATATGGCGTTAACGATAATAAAAACCACTACATAAGAGATTTGTTCAGACTACTAGTCAGTCGGTTTTGAAACCAGTACAATACGCCGCTTGCCGCTAGAGCCTGTCATAAAACTGAATACTGAATTATGACATATGGAGCTAGCGGATGAATAATGGGCGATTTGCTCCCTTAAATTAAACTAACGATCGAGCGAACATATAATGAGTAAGAAACTGCTAATTAAAACTTGGGGCTGTCAGATGAATGAATACGATTCATCAAAAATGGCCGACCTGCTTAACGCTGCAAATGGCTATGAGCTAACTGAAGTACCTGAGGAAGCAGACGTACTACTATTGAATACTTGTTCTATCCGCGAAAAAGCACAAGAAAAAGTATTCCACCAGCTTGGTCGTTGGAAAACGCTTAAAGATAAGAAAGAAGGTGTGGTGATCGGTGTGGGTGGCTGTGTAGCGACTCAAGAGGGTGATCACATTCGTCAACGTGCACCTTACGTAGACGTTATCTTTGGCCCACAAACACTGCACCGTCTGCCAGAGATGATTAAATCATCACTGTCTAACGAAAAGCCAGTAATGGACATCTCTTTCCCAGAGATCGAAAAGTTCGATAACCTGCCTGAGCCAAAAGCTGAAGGTGCGACGGCATTCGTTTCTATCATGGAAGGTTGTTCTAAATACTGTACTTACTGCGTTGTACCATACACACGTGGTGAAGAAGTTAGCCGTCCAATGGATGATGTACTGTTCGAAGTGGCTCAACTTGCAGAGCAAGGCGTACGTGAAGTTAACCTACTAGGTCAGAACGTAAACGCATACCGCGGTCCAACACACGAAGGCGATATCTGTTCATTCGCAGAACTGCTTCGTCTTGTTGCTTCTATCGATGGTATCGACCGAATTCGTTTCACAACCAGCCACCCGCTTGAGTTTGGTGACGACATCATTGAAGTTTACAAAGATACTCCTGAACTAGTGAGCTTCCTTCACCTACCAGTACAAAGTGGTAGTGACCGTATCCTTACGATGATGAAGCGTCCACACACGGCTATCGAGTACAAGTCTATTATCCGTAAGCTGCGTAAAGCTCGTCCTGATATTCAAATCAGTTCTGACTTTATCGTTGGTTTCCCTGGTGAGTCTAAACAAGACTTCCAAGATACAATGAAGTTAATTAAAGAAGTTGATTTCGATATGAGCTTCAGCTTTGTTTTCTCTCCTCGTCCGGGTACGCCAGCGGCAGATTACCCATGTGACGTACCAGCACAAGAGAAGAAAGATCGTTTGTACGAACTGCAACAAACGGTAAACACACAAGCTATGCGCTTCTCTCGTCTAATGCTAGGCACAGAGCAACGTATCCTTGTTGAAGGTCCATCAAGAAAGAACCTAATGGAACTTCGCGGCCGTACAGAAAACAGCCGTGTTGTGAACTTCGAAGGTTCTGCAGACCTAATCGGCCAGTTCGTAGATGTGAAGATCACTGAGGTTTACACCAACTCACTACGTGGTGAGCTAGTTCGCACAGAAAAAGACATGGGTCTACGCGTTGTTATGACTCCAGCAGAAATGATGGAAAAAACAAAACGTGAAGACGAGCTAGGTGTAGCGACATTTACGCCGTAGGCAATACAACTGTTTGAGCACAAAGCGCAAACACAAAGCTTGAAATTACCTAACTAAGTGACCATCTTAGAAATAGGGATATCACAATCAAAAGCCCGGTCTAAATCGGGCTTTTTGCTCTTTGTTTTATTTAAGAGCGAGTGGCACAAAATGAGAGGCTAATTTGAGCAATAAAATCGTTACCTTAGAGATAAATCTAGAGCCAGCCGACAACAAGCGCTTGGCTAGCTTATGCGGACCATTCGATGACAACATCAAGCACCTTGAGCGTCGTCTTGGCGTTGAGATTAATTACCGAAGCAACTTCTTCACCATCGTTGGTAAGCCTCACACAGCAGCCGCTGCTTTAGACATCATCAAACACCTCTATGTTGAAACGGCTCCAGTTAAAGGCAACATAATCGATATCGAACCAGAGCAAGTGCATCTGGCGGTCACCGAATCTGGCATTTTGGAACAACACGTCGAGTCTGAAATCGACTACGGCAAAGAAGTGACCATTAAGACTAAAAAAGGCGTCATCAAACCTCGTACGCCAAACCAAGCACAGTACCTAATGAACATGGTCACCCATGACATCACCTTTGGTATTGGGCCAGCAGGTACAGGTAAAACCTATTTAGCCGTTGCAGCAGCAGTTGATGCACTTGAACGCCAAGAGGTTCGCCGGATCCTACTGACTCGCCCTGCTGTAGAAGCCGGTGAGAAGCTTGGTTTCCTACCGGGTGATTTAAGCCAGAAAGTCGACCCATATTTGCGCCCACTTTACGATGCACTGTTTGAGATGCTCGGTTTTGAGCGTGTTGAAAAGCTGATTGAACGTAACGTGATTGAAGTCGCTCCACTGGCTTACATGCGTGGCCGTACACTAAATGATGCATTTATCATTCTTGATGAGAGCCAAAACACCACGGTAGAACAGATGAAAATGTTCTTAACCCGTATCGGTTTTAATTCGCGTGCAGTTATCACAGGTGACATTACGCAAATCGATTTACCTCGTGGAGCGAAGTCTGGTCTACGTCATGCAACTGAAGTGCTGAGTGAAGTGGATGACATCAGCTTTAATTTCTTCATGTCTGAAGATGTGGTTCGTCACCCTGTTGTTGCTCGTATCGTCAACGCCTACGAGAAATGGGAAGCGAAAGACCAGAAAGAGCGCAAAGAGTTTGAAAAGCGTAAACGTGAAGAGCGCGAAGCCAAACTTCTTGAGGCTCAGCAGGCAGTTACGACACAATTAGCAACACAAAATAGTTCTGTGATTACAGAACAAGGTGATAAATAGATGTCTATTGAACTAGACCTGCAAATAGCAGTCGAAAATGAGCAAGGTCTTCCAACTGAGCAAGATATTCAGCTTTGGTTGGACAAGACAATTCCTCAGTTTCAAGAGAACGCTGAGTTGACGGTTCGTATCGTTGATACGCAAGAAAGCCACCAGCTCAATCATGAATACCGTGGCAAAGACAAGCCAACTAACGTGCTGTCTTTTCCATTCGAGGCTCCTCCAGGGATCGAGCTAGATCTGCTAGGCGACCTCATTATCTGCCGTCAAGTTGTCGAAAAAGAAGCAGAAGAGCAAAGTAAGCCTCTGCTAGCACACTGGGCTCATATGGTTGTACATGGCAGTCTGCATCTGCTAGGTTATGATCATATCGAAGATGATGAAGCTGAAGAGATGGAATCACTCGAGACAGAAATCATGCAAACTATGGGGTTTGAAGACCCGTATATTCTAGAAAAGTAAATTGATTCTAGTAAAGTAGGTTGCAGAGAAACAATAACTCATCGAACCTGTGATTTCCGCAGGAATCTGAGTTGTAACGTGTGCTATCACACTTCTGATAGCGTTATTTTTTGAGAAATCATGAACGAAGGTAACCCCCCCACTTCTGAGGGAAGTAAAAAATCTGAAGGTCCGAGTAGAAAGTCCTTCTTTGAACGCCTAGGCCAACTATTTCAAGGTGAAGTAAAAGATCGCCAAGAGCTCGTGGATGTAATCCGCGACTCAGAAATTAATGACCTAATTGACCACGACACGCGCGACATGCTCGAGGGTGTAATGGAAATTTCAGAGATGCGAGTACGCGATATCATGCTGCCTCGCTCTCAAATGGTTACAGTTGAACGCACCGATGATTTAGATACATTGATTGCGCTTATTACTGATGCTCAACACTCTCGCTACCCAGTGATCAGTGAAGATAAAGACCATGTTGAAGGCATTCTATTAGCGAAGGACCTACTTAAGTATTTGGGTTCAGAAAGTGCCCCATTTGATATCGAACAAGTGATTCGCCCTGTCGTAGTTGTTCCTGAAAGTAAGCGAGTTGATCGCCTGCTTAAGGAGTTCCAAGAAGAGCGTTACCACATGTCTATCGTTGTCGATGAGTTTGGCGGAGTTTCTGGCCTAGTAACCATTGAAGATATCCTCGAAGAAATCGTTGGTGAAATTGAAGACGAGTTCGACGATGAAGAAGAGTTAGATATTCGTAAGCTGAGTAAGCATACCTTTTCTGTAAAAGCTTTAACCACTATTGAAGAGTTCAACGATACGTTTAACACTGCCTTTAGTGATGATGAAGTAGATACAGTAGGCGGCATGGTTATGACAGCACTCGGTCACCTGCCGGTTCGTGGCGAAATTGTAGAAATTGAAAACTACCATTTCAAGATAACATCAGCAGATAACCGTCGTGTAATTCAGCTACAGGTAACCATTCCTGACGAACAGCCTCTTCCGACTATCGAAGAATAACAACTTCTCTCTAAAGAGATGACAGAAATTAGATGACTAAGACCTTTATTCATCGCCTATTACGGCCGCTTGCGGCCGTTTTTGTTGGCGCTATAACCACCCTTTCATTCGCTCCATACTCCATATGGCCTCTTGCTATTCTCAGCCCAGCTTTGTTGCTGTTACTGATCCACAACCGCTCTCCTAAAAGCGCGCTTTGGATTGGCTACGCATGGGGTTTAGGCCAATTCACGACAGGTATCAGCTGGGTATACGTCAGCATTGATGGTTTTGGTGGCATGCCACTGGCGGCTAATCTATTTTTGATGGCATTGCTCGTTGGCTACCTAGCTGTTTATTCAGGTCTGTTTACCTGGAGTTTGAACAAGTTCTTCCCTGTTAATAATCTAAGCCGCTTTTTCCTCGCTGCTCCAGCATTGTGGTTAGTCAGTGATTGGCTACGTGGATGGGTAATGACGGGCTTCCCTTGGCTTTGGTTGGGCTACAGCCAAATCGATTCGCCATTAAGTTCGTTTGCACCGATTGGCGGCGTAGAGCTAGTAACTCTAGCGATCATTGTTTCAGCCTCTGCATTCGCTTATGCGATTGTTAACAGGGCTTGGAGTATCGCTATCATTCCCGCCGTCGTATTTAGCGCAGGTTTTGGTATTCGAAATATCGATTGGGTCACGCCGAACCCGGAAAAAACTACGTCAGTCGTTTTAATACAAGGCAACGTCGATCAAGACAGTAAATGGCTACCAAGTCATCGCTGGCCGACCATGATGAAATACACCGACCTCAGCAGAGAAAACTGGGATGCGGATATCATCATCTGGCCTGAAGCCGCTATTCCTGCTTTTGAAGTCGAGATACCCTCTTTTCTGCGCAACTTAGACAGCGCTGCTAAGATGAATAACAGCTCAATCATCACAGGTGTACTGAATCAGTCTGAAGACAAGAAGTACTACAACAGCGTTCTCTCACTTGGTGTAAACCCATACGGTGAATACAGCTACGATCCAGACGAGCGCTATCATAAACATCACCTACTGCCATTTGGTGAGTTTGTACCGTTTGAGGACATATTGCGCCCATTGGCACCATTCTTTAACTTGCCAATGTCTTCGTTCAGTCGTGGTGATTTCATCCAACCAAACATCGTGGCCAACGGTCGTCATCTTGCGCCTGCGTTGTGTTACGAGATCATCTTTAATGATCAAGTTAGACAGAATGTGACTGATGAGACTGACTTTATCCTCACGCTCTCCAACGATGCGTGGTTTGGTCGTTCGATTGGGCCATTGCAACATATGGAAATCGCACAAATGCGGGCTCTGGAGCTTGGTAAGCCGCTTATTCGCTCTACCAACAATGGTGTGACGGCGGTGACAGATTACAAAGGCAACATCATCAAACAAGTGCCTCAGTTTGAAACGGCCGTATTAAAAGCTGAACTCATTTCAACGGATGGTCAAACGCCTTATCACACAATAGGTACTTGGCCACTGTATATATGGGCGATGCTCAGCTTGGTGATTGGTTGGCTAATAAGAAAGCCAAAAAGCTAGATTCGAGATTCGAGATTCGAGATTCGAGATTCGAGATTCGAGATTCGACGAAAGGTGATTGGAGGGTTGACTGACTGGGTCAACCCTTTTTATTGCTGTGGTTTTACGTTGATACTGTATTATGGTTCAGGAGCTTACGGCTTAAGGGCTTTACGACTAAACCCTTTAGAACCACATTTAATGCATGGAATGATATTGGTTGGGTGGTTATATTCAGTTTGGTGACCACACTCGTCACATACCAAGGTTCCTAAGCCTATGACTTCACCCGCTTGATACAGCCCCTGATGTTCTAAATCTTGGAACAGTTCAACCCACTCCACCTTAGTGCGGTCAGTGATATCCAACAGTCCTTGCCAAATAGAGTCTGCAATCATCAAATAGAATGGACCACTTTTACTCTCTTCATAGCTTTCAGAAAACTCTTTTAAGTCCGACTTCACGTAGGCAGAAATCAGCGATAGTTCATCTTTGGTCATGTCGTTGGCTGCTTTCGCATACTTGCCTGACGTTTCGATTTTGTTGTTGAGCTCTTCAGGACTATGCTTCAGCGTTTCAATCACCTCTTCGACTACTTCTTCATAGAGCGCTTTTTTCTTCGGCATAACAACCTCCTTAAGATAACCAACCTTTTAGTGAGCAAACGGGTGCGCTGCAATGCACTCCCGCTCACAAACAAATGCAATTCATACTCTTAAGTATAGTTGCCCTGCGAAATTCAGTGAAAATTACACAATCTACTAGGTAGCAACTGCAAGTATGAAGGGTATAACTATTGTTGTACTCAGCTCCTTTAGGTATTCTATGACGATCTGTAAGATTCTGTTCTAACCGAACTCACAAATTCCAAGATAACCGGATACCATCGATGCAAGAACAATATAACCCGCAAGAGATTGAACAAAAGGTTCAACAACACTGGGATAACAGCGAAACTTTCGTTGTAAGTGAAGACCCAAACAAAGAAAAATTCTACTGTCTTTCTATGTTCCCTTACCCAAGTGGCCGACTGCACATGGGTCACGTGCGTAACTACACCATCGGTGATGTGGTATCTCGTTTCCAACGTCTACAAGGCAAAAACGTAATGCAGCCAATTGGTTGGGATGCATTCGGCCTACCTGCAGAAAACGCAGCTGTTAAAAACAACACAGCGCCTGCACCATGGACTTACGAAAACATTGAGTACATGAAAAACCAGCTTAAACTTCTAGGCTTTGGTTACGACTGGAACCGTGAATTCGCAACATGTACTCCAGAGTACTACCGTTGGGAACAAGAGTTCTTCACTAAGCTTTACGAAAAAGGCCTGGTTTACAAGAAGACATCTTCTGTTAACTGGTGTCCAAACGACCAAACAGTACTAGCAAACGAGCAAGTAGAAGACGGTTGCTGCTGGCGTTGTGATACTCCAGTAGAGCAAAAGAAAATTCCACAGTGGTTCATTAAAATCACGGAGTACGCTCAAGAGCTACTAGACGATCTCGACAACCTTGAAGGTTGGCCTGAAATGGTTAAGACCATGCAGCGCAACTGGATCGGCCGCTCTGAAGGTGTTGAGCTGTCTTTCGCTGTCAACGGCGAAGAAGCGCCACTGGAAGTTTACACAACTCGTCCAGACACACTGATGGGTGTTTCTTACGTGGGTATCGCTGCAGGTCACCCTCTTGCAGAGAAAGCATCGAAGAACAACCCAGAGCTTGCTGCATTCGTTGAAGAGTGTCGTAACACTAAAGTTGCTGAAGCTGAACTAGCAACGATGGAAAAGAAAGGTATGGATACTGGCCTAACGGCTATCCACCCTCTTAACGGTCGTGTTGTTCCTGTTTACGTAGCAAACTTCGTTCTTATGGATTACGGCACAGGTGCGGTAATGGCGGTTCCTGCTCACGATCAACGTGACTACGAATTCGCAACTAAGTACGGCATCGACATTATCCCAGTAATCAAACCTGAAGACGGTTCTGAGCTAGATGTGTCTGAAGCGGCTTACACCGAGAAAGGCGTATTGTTCGATTCTGGTGAGTTCGATGGTCTTGCGTTCCAAGAAGCATTCGATGCAATTGCTGCGAAGCTTGAAGCTGAAGGTAAAGGTAAAAAGACAGTAAACTTCCGTCTACGTGACTGGGGTGTATCTCGTCAGCGTTACTGGGGTGCTCCAATCCCAATGGTAACCACTGAAGACGGTGAAGTTCACCCTGTCCCAGCAGACCAATTACCAGTAATTCTTCCTGAAGATGTGGTAATGGATGGCGTAACTAGCCCAATCAAGGCAGACAAATCTTGGGCTGAGACAACGTTCAACGGCGAACCAGCTCTACGTGAGACTGACACGTTCGATACGTTTATGGAGTCTTCTTGGTACTACGCACGTTACTGTTCACCACAAGCAGACGACATTCTAGATCCAGAGAAAGCAAACTACTGGCTACCAGTTGACCAATACGTTGGTGGTATCGAGCACGCTTGTATGCACCTGCTTTACTCTCGTTTCTTCCACAAGCTTCTACGTGATGCTGGTTACGTGACGTCTGACGAACCGTTCAAGCAACTACTATGTCAAGGCATGGTTCTGGCTGACGCGTTCTATCACGAAAACGAAAAAGGCACCAAAGAGTGGATTGCACCGACTGACGTAACGGTTGAACGTGACGGTAAAGGTCGCATCGAAAAAGCAGTCGACGATCAAGGCCGCGAAGTTGAACACTCAGGCATGATCAAAATGTCTAAGTCTAAGAACAACGGTATCGATCCACAAGAGATGGTAGACAAGTACGGCGCTGATACAGTACGTCTATTCATGATGTTTGCATCACCTGCAGACATGACGCTTGAGTGGCAAGAGTCTGGCGTTGAAGGAGCTAACCGCTTCCTTAAACGTGTTTGGAAATTGGTTCACGCTCATTCTTCTAAAGGTGCAGCTGAATCTGTTGACGCTTCTGCGCTATCTGGCGACCAAAAAGCACTTCGTCGTGATATCCACAAGACTATCGCGAAAGTAACGGACGATATTGGCCGCCGCCAAACGTTCAACACAGCTATCGCTGCAATCATGGAACTGATGAACAAGCTAGCGAAAGCACCTCAAGAGTCTGTACAAGATCGTGCAATTCTTGATGAAGCGCTAAAAGCAGTAGTTCGTATGCTTTACCCAATGACTCCACACATCTCTTACGAAATGTGGATTGCACTTGGTGAATCAAACGTAGACTCAGCAACATGGCCAACTTTCGATGAGAAAGCGCTAGTTGAAGACGAGAAGACTATCGTTGTAATGATCAACGGTAAGCTACGAGCGAAGCTAAC
This sequence comes from Vibrio sp. 10N.286.48.B8, assembly GCF_003050085.1. Classification (NCBI taxonomy): domain Bacteria; kingdom Pseudomonadati; phylum Pseudomonadota; class Gammaproteobacteria; order Vibrionales; family Vibrionaceae; genus Vibrio; species Vibrio sp. 10N.286.48.B8. The sequence goes on from NZ_PIGD01000013.1 coordinate 12,845, forward strand.
GGTTGCTGCTGACGCGACAGAAGAGCAAGTTCGTGAACTTGGTCTAAACGATGAGAACGCTAAGAAGTTCCTAGATGGCCTAACGATTCGTAAAGTTATCTTCGTTCCTGGTAAGCTTCTAAACATCGTTGCTAACTAATTTCGTTAGTACAGTGCAATTGCTAAAGAATTAACGAACTTAATTCATCAAAAGCAGTCTGTAGACAGGGGAGCTAATTGCCCTGTCTACTTATTTAAGCGCTTTAGATTTGAGCCTAACAACTCAATCTAGCTAAAGCCTTTAAATAAGTATTCTACCTTCATGAGAGCCATCAAATAATGCGCCTGATTTCACTATCTTCATTGAAAGTTACTATTGTTGTTTTAACCGTCAGCCTGTTAAGTGCGTGTGGTTTCCACCTGCGTGGTGATTACTCCGTACCAGAAGAACTCAACAAGATCTCCGTAACCAGTTATGACCAATACAGTACGTTTACACGTATGATGAAAGGTCAGCTACGCATGAATGATGTAGAAATCGTGCCACCTGCTGAAAATACCCCTAACCTACACATTATTAGTGAGAGCGTTGGTGAGCGTACCCTTTCTCTATACCAAAACACTCGTGCAGCAGAAAAAGAACTGACATTTCGCGCTTCATATCGCGTAACGATCCCAGATCTAGGCTCAAAGACATTCTCAACCAGCGTAACCCGCAGTTACCTAGACAACCCACTGACAGCACTTGCGAAGTCGGTTGAACGAGACATGATTGAAGATGAGATGCGCAAGTTGGCAACAAGCCAAATTCTTCGCCAAATGGCTCGCCTTAAAGCGACTATTGCCGCTGGTAACATGAACCTAGAAGAACTAGAGCACGTTGAAGTAAAAGAACTTGAAAAGCAATACAACATTAAAAACATCGAAGTTGAAGACGTTGAGATCGTACCGGCTTCAGAAGAGCAACCAACACTTAGCGAATCGACTGAGTAATAGGTTTATTTGATGCGTATTTTTGCTGACCGCTTATCAGAGCAACTTGCTAAACAGCTAAGCAGTGTTTACCTCATTTTTGGTAACGAGCCTCTGCTATTACAAGAAAGCCGAGAAGCAATTCAAAAAGCTGCAAAACAACAAGGTTTTGAAGAACGTCACCGCTTTGCTATTGATAGCAGTCTGGACTGGAATCAAGTCTACGACTGCACTCAAGCACTGAGCTTATTCTCTAGCCGTCAAGTCATCGAACTTGAATTACCAGAGTCAGGCGTCAATGCCGCGATAGCAAAAGAGCTACTCGCGATCTCCGAGCATATCCACAGTGATATCCTATTGATCTTGGTCGGCACTAAGCTAACCAAAGCTCAAGAGAGCGCGAAGTGGTTTAAGGCGCTCTCGAATCAAGGTCACAGGGTCAGTTGCTTGACTCCAGATGTCAGTCGACTTCCTCAGTTTGTCCAAGCTCGCTGCCGTCAAATCGGTTTGACGCCAGATCCTGAAGCGATTCAAATGCTGGCACAATGGCATGAGGGTAACCTATTTGCACTAACCCAAAGCCTAGAAAAACTGGCTCTCCAATACCCAGATGGAAAGCTCACACTAGTACGCTTAGAAGAATCGCTGAGTCGCCATAACCATTTTACTCCATTCCATTGGAGTGATGCGTTATTAGCAGGCAAAGGAAACCGAGCACAACGGATCCTGCGTCAGCTAGAAGCCGAGGGTATAGAGCCAGTCATTTTACTGCGTAGTATCCAACGTGAACTTGCCCTGTTGTTGCAAATGCAGCAACAAATGAAACAGATGCCGATTGGTCAAGTCTTCGACAAACACCGCATCTGGCAATCTAAAAAGCCTCTTTATAACGCCGCGCTAACAAGAGTTTCGATTTCTCAATTGCACTCTTTGTTCGCGTTGCTCACCCAAGCTGAATTGATGACAAAGACTCAATATGAGCAGTCGCCTTGGCCACTAATTCATCAGTTAAGCGTAGAGTTTTGTATCCCTTCAGCTTCAATACCATTTCACGCATAAAAGCGTGGTATATTCTAGGGTCAACAGCCCCTAAAAAGCTAAATTCAGATTAAAGGAACACCCCGTGTTACGTGAAGAACTAAAAGATTTTCTTGCAGACAAAGCCGACGACATGAAAGCAGAATCGATTGTGACTATCGATGTAGAAGGCAAATCAAGTGTGACTGATTACATGATTGTTTGTACTGGCACCTCTAAGCGCCATGTTGCTTCTATTGCACAGCATGTTGCTGATGAAGTACGTAAAGCAGGCATGCAACCACTAGGCATGGATGGCCAGCAAGAAGGTGAATGGGTTGTTCTAGATATGGGCACAAGCATGCTCCACGTTATGCAAGAAGAGCATCGTGAACTGTACCAACTAGAAAAACTTTGGGGCTAAGCTTTGAAGATCCAGTTAATCGCAGTTGGTACAAAAATGCCAAAGTGGGTTGAAGAAGGCTTTAAAGAATATAAACGCCGCTTCCCTCATGATATGCCATTAGAACTCATTGAAATCACTGCGGGTAAACGCGGTAAAAATGCGGATATTGCACGTATTCTTCAAAAAGAAGGCGAAGCAATGTTGGCAGCGGTTCCGAAAGGTAACCGCATTGTCACGCTTGATATCCCAGGTAAAAAATGGGATACCCCTCAGCTGGCAGAGCAATTGGAAAGTTGGAAATTGGATGGACGCGACGTTTCTATCCTTATTGGCGGGCCTGAAGGACTAGCACCTGCATGTAAAGCGGCAGCAGATCAAAGTTGGTCTCTATCGGCACTTACTCTCCCTCACCCATTAGTACGCGTTATCATGGCTGAAAGCTTGTATCGAGCTTGGAGCATCACTGCTAACCACCCTTATCATCGAGAATAAGCGTTAATGTTACGTAAACGTAGCCAAATCCGTGACTACAAAGCAGAAGCACGACTATTTACTAGCCGTGCTTTTGTTGCGTTTGCAGGGATCATAGTGATGATGTCGATGTTGGTTATGAATCTTTACAACATTCAAATCAACCAATATCAGGATTATAAAACCCGCTCTAACGACAACCGTATCAAGGTCGTTCCAATCGCACCCAACCGAGGTTTGATTTACGATCGCAACGGTGTACTTCTTGCAGAAAACCGCCCTGTTTTCAATCTAGAAATCACACCAGAAAAAATAAAAGATATGGATGACACGCTCGCCCGCCTACAAGCGTTAATCGAGATCCCACCAGAACGTGTCGAGCGTTTTAATCGTGATCGTCGTAATTCACGACGCTTCAAGTCAGTACCGATTCTGAACCAACTTACAGAAGAACAGGTTGCGGTCTTTTCTGTAAACCAACATAAGTTCCCTGGTGTTGAGGTCACTGGCACGTTAAAACGTTTTTACCCTTATGGTGATGTGCTGACTCACGTTATTGGTTATGTATCGCGCATCAATGACCGTGATATGCAGCGCCTAGCACGAGAAGAGAAAGACGCCAATTACCAAGCGACTCGCGACATCGGTAAACTTGGCATTGAACGCTACTACGAAGACATGTTGCACGGTACCGCTGGCTATCAAGAAGTCGAAGTAAACAGCCGTGGACGAGTGATCCGTACCCTTAAGTTTGTACCTTCGGTTCCGGGTAAAGATATCGTGCTCAACTTGGACATCAAGCTACAACTATACGTACATAAGTTACTTGATGGCCGCCGTGGTTCAGCTATCGTTCTCGACCCGAAAGACAATGGCGTGTTAGCTATGGTATCTAGCCCAAGCTACGACCCAAATGCATTTGTACATGGTATATCCTCTAAAGGTTACAACGCACTACTCCAAGACAAAGACCGACCTTTAGTTAACCGTGCAACGCTAGGTATTTATCCACCAGCATCGACGATCAAGCCATTCATTGCTGTTGCGGCTTTGCAAGAAGGTGTGATTACGCCAAATACAACGCGTAATGACCCAGGTTATTGGAAGATCCCTAATTCAAAAACCAGACCATTCCGTGACTGGTTGCGTTGGGGGCACGGTGTCGTTGATATAGAGAAAGCGATTGAAGAGTCAGTGGATACTTTCTTTTACCAAATTGCTTATGATCTCGGAATTGACCGCATATCCAAATGGATGATGATGTTCGGTTTTGGTGACTACACTGGCATCGATATTTATGAAGAAAGCAAAGCCAATATGCCAACTCGTGATTGGAAAATGGCAAGACACCGTGTGCCTTGGTACCAAGGTGACACCATCCCTGTTGGCATTGGACAAGGCTACTGGACAGCAACACCAATGCAGATTGCAAAAGCCACATCAGTTTTGGTGAATGAAGGTGAAGTAACAGCCCCTCATCTACTTCGTTCAACCATTGATAACGGCCGCCCATTCGATGAACAAATTATGTCGGATATTGAAACTTACCCACCGCTAACTGGGGTTAAGAAGAAGTATTGGGACATCGCTCAGGAAGGCATGAGGCTGGCTAACCACGGTAAGAAAGGCACCGCAAGACGTTCATTCCAGAAGATGTCTTACCAAACCGCGGGTAAATCGGGTACCGCGCAGGTATTCGGCCTGAAAGAAGATGAAGAGTACAACGCGGATGAAATCGCAGAGCACTTACGCGATCACGCCCTCTTTACGGGTTATGCGCCTTTTGAAGATCCTGAAGCCGTCGTGACTATCGTTCTAGAGAACGCAGGTGGCGGTTCGTCTAACGGCGGACCAGTAGTAAGAAGGATTTTAGACCATATTATCCTTGCAGAAGATTATCAAAGTGAGCCAATTAAATAATGAAACTTGATCCTTCAACTGGACGAAATAGAGCCCTATTCGAAAGGCTGCATATCGACCTGCCGCTTTTGCTTGGCATTCTGGTTTTAATGGGCTTTGCCCTACTGATCATGTACAGCGCAAGCGGACAAAGCCTTGCGATGATGGATCGCCAAGCGATGCGTATGGCTCTGTCTTTAGGTGTAATGATCTTCCTAGCGCAAATCTCACCTCGTACTTACGAGACCTTGGCACCACTGCTGTTTGCGGGTGGCGTCATCTTGCTATTAGGTGTGTTGTTCTTTGGTGAAGCCTCGAAAGGTGCTCAGCGTTGGTTAAACTTCGGCTTTGTTCGATTCCAACCCTCAGAGCTGTTAAAGCTGGCGGTACCTTTGATGTTGGCGCGATTTATCGGTAAGCGCTCACTTCCCCCCACCTTCCAAACATTAGCGATCTCGCTAGTGATGGTATTTGTACCGACGATTCTAATCGCAAAGCAACCCGACCTAGGCACATCTATCCTTATCGCCGCATCCGGTATCTTCGTGATATTCCTGGCAGGTATCAGTTGGAAAATCATTGCTAGTGCGGCAATCGCGTTGGGGGCGTTTATCCCAATCTTATGGTTCTTCTTGATGCGTGAATATCAAAAAGTACGTGTAAGAACCCTTTTTGACCCTGAATCAGATCCATTAGGTGCGGGTTACCACATCATTCAAAGTAAGATTGCGATAGGTTCTGGTGGTATATCAGGAAAAGGTTGGCTGCAAGGTACTCAATCTCAACTAGAGTTCATCCCAGAGCGCCACACCGACTTCATTTTTGCGGTAATTGCCGAAGAGTGGGGCATGATTGGTATCTTGTTCTTGCTTGCTATCTATTTGTTTATTATTGGACGTGGCTTAGTGCTTGCTAGCCAAGCTCAAACCGCATTCGGCCGAATGATGGGCGGCAGTATTGTACTGAGCTTCTTCGTCTACATTTTTGTAAACATTGGCATGGTAAGTGGCATTCTACCTGTGGTTGGTGTTCCTCTTCCTCTAGTCAGTTATGGCGGTACTTCAATGGTTACCCTTATGGCTGGTTTTGGTATTTTAATGTCAATCCATACACACAGAAAAGCATTCTCAAAGGCGACCTAATCGATGTCTATTACAACGTTCTCAAAAAAAGCATCCCTGGTTGATGAGCTGCCAATCAAAAAAATAGTCTCTATCTTAGGGCTAGCGATTTTAATCAATGGGTGTTCTTCGCAGAAGCCAACAGGTCGCTACGATATTGATTCAGATATTGCGCCAGACGCACCGATCTCGGTAGAGCATTTAGAAGATGCTCACCCTCAGTATGAACCTTATAGTTTAGGTGGTAACACGGATTACACTCTGCGTGGCGAAGACTATAAGATCGTCAAGGAGACGGAAGGATTTACCGAGAAAGGAAAAGCCTCTTGGTACGGTAAGAAATTTCATGGTCATTTAACGTCTAATGGCGAAATCTACGACATGTATTCGATGTCTGCAGCACACAAAACATTGCCGATTCCAAGCTACGTAAAAGTGACCAATACCGACAATAACAAAACCACTATTGTTCGTATCAATGATCGTGGTCCATTCCATGAAGGCCGAATCATTGACCTTAGTTATGCGGCCGCTTACAAGCTCGATGTATTAAGAACCGGCACTGCAAATGTTGAGATAGAAGTCATTACTGTAGCTATGCCAACCGACGCTAAGAAAAAGGCCGCTTTGCCACAATTTATTATTCAAGTTGCCACATCTCCACATGAAGATAGAACAGAGAAGTTAGCTAAAGATCTAGCCGAAAAACTAGAAGTAGCAACGTTCTTGCAGTCAAATGATGACAACTACCGTCTGATGATTGGGCCATTTCATGACTATGCTCTGACTCAAGAAAAATTAGAACAAGTTAAGCTAATGGGTTACCCGTCAGCTTATATAAAAAAACACACCCTAACTCGCTAATTAATCTAACAGTTACTTCTGGTAATCAGCGCTCTGGTGTGACAGAGTGATTCTGTTAATATATGAATAGTTCACCAAATAATTGCATTCAAAATGATTAAATCTAATAAACTTGTTAAATCGATTTTTGCTACTTCTGTTGCTCTTTCTGCAACGATAGCTACATCGTCATTCGCCGCTCCTATTGTTGTTCCTGATGCACCTCAAATCGCCGCTAAAGGTTTTGTTCTGATGGATTACCATTCAGGCAAAGTACTAGCAGAGAAAGAGATGAATACTCAACTTTCTCCAGCAAGTTTAACCAAGATGATGACGAGCTACGTAATAGGCCAAGAGCTAGAGCGTGGCAACATCAACTTAAACGACGATGTTGTAATCAGTGAAAATGCTTGGGCTAAAAACTTCCCAGATTCATCTAAGATGTTCGTTGAAGTAGGTACAACGGTTAAAGTTGAAGAACTGAACCGCGGTATCATTGTTCAGTCAGGTAACGATGCTTGTGTTGCCATGGCTGAACACATCGCCGGCTCTGAAGATGCATTCGTTGACCTAATGAACGCATGGGCAAGCTCTATCGGTATGAAAGACACGCACTTCGCTAACGTGCACGGTCTAGACAACCCGAACCTATACTCAACGCCTTACGATATGGCGCTACTTGGTCAGGCGCTGATTCGTGACGTTCCTGATGAGTACCGTATCTACTCGCAGAAAAAATTCACTTACAACGGCATCACCCAATACAACCGTAACGGTCTGTTATGGGATAAGAGCATGAACGTTGATGGCATCAAAACGGGCCACACAAGCAATGCAGGTTACAGCCTAGTAAGCTCAGCGACCGAAGGCAAAATGCGCCTAGTTGCTGTAGTTATGGGCACCAAGAATGCTAATGCTCGTAAAACAGAAAGTAAAAAGCTGCTTAGCTACGGTTTCCGTTTCTTCGAAACAGTGGCACCACACACAGCGGGTGAAACCTTCGTAGAAGAGAAAATCTGGATGGGTAGCAAGGACACAGTTGCGCTAGGTGTCGATGAAGATACTTTCGTAACTCTACCTCGTGGCCAAGCTAAGAACCTAAAAGCAAGCTTCGTACTTGAGAAAGAGCTAGAAGCGCCAATCAGCAAAGGCGATGTAGTTGGTAAACTATTCTACCAAGTCGACGGTGAAGACGTTGCTGAATACCCACTACTAGCACTTGAAGATGTAGACCAAGGCAGCCTATTCAGCCGCCTATGGGACTACCTAGTTCTTCTGTTCAAGGGGTTATTCTAAACCAGCCAAAGGTTTGTTCTAAGTAAAACCTAAGCTTGTTGTATAGCTAACCTAATGAGTAAGTTCATGATTTACTCATTAGTGAGCCAAAAGCCGCCATGTGCGGCTTTTGTTGATCTTGAGTTCAGTGATATTTACACGTAATATTCCGCCTTATTACTCGTGTCTGTTGACCGAACACGCTTTTTATCGACATTTCGCCAATTTGCGAGAGTCTAGCCTTTTGGAGCTAATCATGAACATCAATTCTGATGCAAAACTAAAAGATCTCTTAGAGTTCCCTTGTTCATTTACTTACAAAGTAATGGGCCACGCTAAGCCAGAACTAACTGAGCTAGTGCTAGAAGTGATCCAGCGCCATGCTCCTGGTGACTACAGCCCAACACTAAAACCAAGTGCGAAAGGTAACTACCACTCTGTTTCTATCAATATTACTGCGACTTCAATCGAGCAAGTAGAAACTCTTTATAAAGAACTGGGCGAGATCGAAATCGTTCGTATGGTTCTGTAATCTCCGATTACACATGAAAAACAGCGGCTTATTGCCGCTGTTTTTGTTTAAAGCCCCCTAACGAGTTCAAATTCATTCAACTTAATTTTCAATAAACACAAAGAAAGTTGAAAAACCTTGCAGTCCGTCTGTAGTTAGAATCATGTTTCGCGTTTATAATGCGTTCACTTTATTAATCCTTGAGGGAGTGCCGCTTTGCAAAATAAGCTAATCGTAAAAAAATTAGGCCGTCAGGATTACGAACCTGTATGGAAAGCCATGCATAAGTTCACAGACGAACGCACGGAAGAAGACGTAGACCAAATTTGGTTGGTTGAACACAACCCTGTCTTCACTCAAGGACAAGCAGGCAAAGCTGAGCATGTATTAAATGCCGGTGATATCCCTGTGATACAAAGCGATCGCGGTGGCCAAGTGACTTACCACGGCCCAGGCCAATTAGTTGCTTACTTTCTGATTAACATCCGCCGCAAGAAATTCGGAGTACGTGATTTGGTTACTCATATCGAGAACCTCGTAATCAATACTCTGAAAGCTTACAATATAGATTCAGCTGCCCGACCTGACGCTCCTGGTGTTTATGTCGATGGCAAGAAAATCTGTTCACTTGGATTACGTATTCGACGTGGCTGCTCGTTCCACGGGTTAGCACTCAACGTCGATATGGACCTGTCTCCATTCCTACGCATTAACCCATGTGGTTACCAAGGTATGGAAATGGCGCAGGTCAGCCAACTTGGCGGACCAAGTGAACTAGAAGACGTTGAGCAACAGTTAATACAAGAGCTCGTAGATCTACTCGGCTATGACCAAGTAGACATTCAAGCCACCAGTAACATTACAGCAGAAGCATAAAATCATGAGCAAACCAATCCAAATGGAAAAAGGCGTTAAATATCGTGACGCTGACAAAATGGCATTAATTCCCGTAAAGAATATGCCTGCTGAACAGAAAGAAGTTCTACGTAAGCCTGAATGGATGAAGATTAAACTTCCATCAGACAGCCATCGTATTCAAGAAATCAAATCAGCAATGCGCAAAAACAACCTGCACTCAGTTTGTGAAGAAGCGTCTTGCCCTAACCTAGCCGAGTGTTTCAACCACGGTACGGCAACGTTTATGATTCTTGGCGCTATCTGTACTCGTCGCTGCCCGTTCTGTGATGTTGCCCATGGTCGTCCTGTTGCTCCTGAAGCAGAAGAGCCGAAGAAACTGGCTAAGACGATTAAAGACATGAAACTGAAGTACGTAGTAATCACTTCAGTTGACCGTGATGACTTGCGTGACGGCGGTGCTCAGCACTTTGCTGACTGTAACCGTGAGATTCGCGAACTAAACCCAAATATTCGTATCGAAACACTGGTTCCAGACTTCCGCGGTCGTATGGATGTTGCGCTTGATCTAATGAAAGACAACCCGCCAGATGTTTTCAACCACAACCTAGAGACAGCGCCACGTCTATACCGTAAAGCGCGTCCAGGTGCGAACTACAAGTGGTCTCTTGATCTACTGAAGAAATTCAAAGAACAGCACCCTGATATCCCAACAAAATCAGGTGTGATGATGGGTCTTGGTGAGACGAAAGAAGAGATTGTTCAAGTACTGAAAGACCTTCGCGAACATGGTGTGACTATGCTGACACTAGGCCAATACCTAGCACCAAGCCGCCACCACTTACCAGTAGAACGCTACGTGCCGCCTTCTGAGTTTGATGAGCTGAAAGAGATTGCTCTAGAGCTAGGCTTCACTCACGCAGCTTGTGGCCCGTTTGTACGCTCTTCTTACCATGCAGATCTACAAGCTCAAGGTATGGAAATTAAGTAATCACGATTGCTTAACTAAAAATACAAAGGCGCTGAATATTATGTTCAGCGCCTTTTTTCTATCTTCTTGGTGCCGCTAAAAACAACAAAGCCACTCATTAAGAGTGGCCTTGAATAGCAAATATAATGATGTAGCCGTTAGCTGGTCACTATCCGAAAGAAGCCCAGATAACCGTTGCGACTAAGATTGGGCACACAAACTTCACATACATTGGCCAAACCTTACCAAACCAGCCCAATTGGAAATCAGGACAACCGTGCTCAAGCTCTTTCACTTTTGAAGATCGGCTCCATACCCAACCACCAAACACACAGAACATCAGAGCAGCGACTGGTTGAAGGTACTGAGTTGCAATCATCGCTACCATGCCAAACATCGTAGCAAAGTTGTAAACAATCACCACACTAAACAGCGCGATAGCACCACCAATTACCCAGCTTGTTGGCGTACGTCTAGTATTGAAACGCTCACTCACTAGCGCAACCGGGCCTTCAAGCATCGAAATAGAAGAAGTCAGTGCAGCAATCGTTAGTAATAAGAAGAACACAATTGCGAAGATCTGGCCAAGCACACCTAAACTATCAAACATCAACGGCAGAACCGTGAACACTAGCGTGTCAGAACTTAATAGTGAGCCGTCTTCAGCGTAGATTTGAACGCCTTTTTGCATCGCAACAAACATCGCAGGCATCACTACTAAACCAGCAATAAAAGCAACCGCGGTATCAACCAGAGTAACGTTCATTGCCATTTTTGGCAGGTTCTCTTTCTTGCTTAAGTAAGAGCCATAAACCAACATAGAGCAACCGCCAATAGTGAGCGAGAAGAAGCCCTGTCCCATTGCCGCCAGAATCAGTTTTCTATCCCACACTTTCTCAAAGTCTGGCACTAGGTAATGTTTTAAGCCTTCCATCGCGCCAGATTGCGTCATAATGTAAACAAACAATAAGCCAAATAAAACAAATAGCGCAGGCATCAAACGAGTCGACCATTTCTCAATGCCTTGCTTAACACCGCCCTGAACAATCAAGATAGTCAGAACATAGAACGCGACGGTACCAAATACGTTTCGCTCAACACTGAAGCCTTTAAACCAATCAGCAGCAGCCTCTAGACCGATAAGATCCGCGACTGCACCAATTAGGAAGCAGATTAACCAGCCACCAACAATACTGTAAAACGCCAACACGGCGCTTGGTACACTCAATCCAATCCAACCGACAAACTCACCGACTTTCTTACCCAAAGGGTTTGTCGTCAAAGATCGCATGCTATCAACTGGGTTTGCTTGGCCGTGACGGCCGATAGCCATCTCTACCACCAGCATAGGGAAAGCAACCACGAAGATCATGATCAAATAGACCAAAAGGAAAGCACCGCCACCATTGCTGGCAACTTGAGTCGGGAAACCCCAAATATTACCCAAGCCAACCGCTGCACCAGCCGCTGCTAAAATGAAGCCTAAACGAGAGCTAAAGTGCTCTCTTGAAGAGGAAGATTGTTGGTCCATATCGCCCGCATTAAAAATCAGTGAACTAGTTGAGGAGTACAGTAATAAAAAGCAATGATAGGCACAACAAATAAATGAACAATTCTCTGATTTTTACAATCAATGCGCTATTTAGAACCACAAAATTAACAAATAACCAGTCTTATCGTTCAATTAAAAGCAATAAAGCGAGGTGGCAGGCTTGATAAGGGAATGGATTAAATTGAGATAAATACTCGCCGTGTGGTTCCATTTATACAAACAAAAAGAGCACCCATCGGTGCTCTTGCTATTCATCACTAGACTCGAATTAGATCGTGAAGACTTGATAGTCTTTTAGGTTCGGAATGATTTCATGCAACTCTTGCTCTTGTTCCGCCATCTCATCAAGAGAATCACAGAACTCGTTTGCTTCTTCTTGTACTTGTTGAGAGTGTTCTTTCATTCGCTCTTCAACTTTAAGCTTTAATTCAGCCATACTGTCAGCCAGTTCGGTAAGGTTTAGACCACCGTCTTGTTTCATTTTTTCTGACATCGCATTAAAAGCACTAGAGATAAATTCTTGGTTAAAGATTTCTTTCGCCTTCTCGAAATCTTCAGACCAACCATTGGCCATCGAATCAAAGCTTTCTGCTGGTAGCACTAACTCGCCATCTTTATAGTAACGCGCTTCCAGCTCAGCAAAGTAGGTTTTCATTGATTCTTTTACATTATCAAATGACTCAGGTGAATCCAGACTAGCCGCAATATCATCAATCACGTCATTAGCTAACGCTAGGCTATCGTTTGCCATTTGTTTTGCGCGTGGTAAGTACTCACTCATGTTTTCGCGGTATTTCTCTATCGCCGCTTGTTGGTTGGCATCAAGCTCAACCTTCTCACCATGAATATAGAGATCGTTGTTACCATCAAAAACGGCAGTATCGCCATTCACTTGATGGATTTCGACTTTTTGATCATCGATTCGTAATTCATTCTTCAAATCAACGCGACACTGAGCAGCAAAAGTTGGCAGGCTCACAACAGAGATTACCGCTGTTAACGATGCGATTAATAGATTGTTTTTCATAAATACATTGCTTTTCATAACATCCTCTCATCAATCTGACGAATTACTATACCTTGGGTTTATGCTTCTTTGTCAGAGCAACGTCTTATATTCCTTAGCCAATTATTCAGCAAACCGATACCACTTCGTAGCAAAACTGTTTATCAGCAACTTTAAATTCAATTTCATCACCGACTTCTTTACCCATTAACGCCTGACCAAAAGGTGCATTTGCCGTCACGATAGCGACTTCATTATCATTCCACGTGACAGACAGCCCCCCAACTCTCGGCCCCATAAAGAAGTGTTTATATTTATCTCGCTCGTCAATGACCACAACATAGCTGCTCACCGTAATCTTCTCACTATCACGCAGCACTAAGTTACGATAACACTGAATGTCGTCCTCACACTCTTGCACCCTCACCGCTTGACCATGGGCAAGATATGAAGCTTCTAGCGCCAATGTATCGTACTTATGCTCAGGCACTGTCTCTTCATCTGTCGCAGCGTCAATCGCGCGTTGAGTGGCAGACTGTGCGATACGTAATCGGGATTCGAGTTGCTCTATAATTATTTGGCGAAGCTCAGACTTATTCATACTATTGGGGTGCTTTTCTATAGGAGCTACAGAATAGAATTAGGTACAATCAGGTGCAAGACATTTGATTCATCAAGCGACGCTATCATGAATAGGCGCCCGCTTTAGCATCAATACGACACTTAATAACTCAGGTAGAACATAAATGATTGAGCAGAAGCTAAAACAAGTATTCGGATTCGACTCACTGCGTAATGGGCAAAAGCAAGTCATTGATAATGTTCTATCTGGTCACTCAACTGCGGCCATATTCCCTACAGGCTCAGGTAAATCTCTGTGTTATCAATTACCAGCATTAGAATTGCCGCACTTAACCTTGGTGATATCACCGCTGTTAGCCTTGATGAAAGACCAACTCGCTTTCCTGCACAGTAAAGGCATTAGCGCGGCAGCAATCGAATCAAGCCAAGACAGACAAACCACACAACAGGTCATGCAGTCGGTACGTAACGGTGACACAAAAATCCTCATGATCTCCGTTGAACGCTTGAAGAACGAGCGCTTTCGTCAGTTTATCTCTCAAGTACCGATCTCACTGCTTGTGGTCGATGAAGCGCACTGTATTTCAGAATGGGGACACAACTTCAGACCCGATTACCTGAAGCTTCCTCAATACCAGAAACAGCTCAATATTCCTCAAGTGCTGCTACTGACAGCAACCGCGACGACATCTGTTATTCAAGATATGAAGTCGAAGTTTGAAATTGATGAGGAACGCGTTGTGGTTACGGGGTTCTATCGTCAAAACCTCGACCTGTCGATTCAACCTTGCGAACAAACCAGCAAGCTAGAAACCTTGTGTAACGTCGCTAACCAAGCTTCTCTCGCTCCGACTATTGTTTATGTCACCCTCCAACAAACAGCAGAGATGGTGGCTCAGCAACTTCGTAATGCTGGCGTTAATGCGGTGGCTTACCATGCGGGTCTTAAGCCTGAAAATAGAGATGCTATTCAACATCAATTCATGAACGATGACGTGAACTGTATCGTAGCAACCATTGCGTTTGGTATGGGCGTAGATAAGTCCAACATTCGCCGAGTGATTCACTTTGATTTACCAAAATCGATCGAGAACTACTCACAAGAGATCGGCAGAGCTGGCCGAGACGGACAAGCGTCTGAATGTATTCTACTCGCTAACAAACATGGTTTAAGCACACTCGAGAACTTCGTTTTTGGTGATACACCCGACAACATATCGATCCAAGCGGTATTAAAAGAGATCTACGAAAATCAAAACATTGGCGCTTCTGGCTCTAATCAATGGGAGATCATGCTTAACCAACTATCACGTGAATCCAACATTCGTCAGTTACCGCTAAAAACACTGCTGGTGTATCTCGAAATTGAAGGGGTGATTGAGCCAAAGTACAGCTACTTTGCGGATTACAAATTTAAGTTCATTCGCCCGCAACAGCAAATCACCGAACAGTTCCAAAGTGAACGCCGTCAATTTGTCGAAGCGATTTTCCAATGCTCTCCTCAGGCAAGAGTGTGGTGCCAAGTCGACTTCGATGCGCTTTGGACTCATTTCCAAGCTGATCGTCAGCGCGTGATTGCGGCTATCGACTACTTCAATGAACAAGGTTGGATTGAACTGGAAAGCAAACAGATCACGGATGTCTATGCGATCCACAATACCTCAGAAGATATGATGCAGCTGTCAGAGCGTCTAACTGAGTTGTTTAAGGCAAAAGAGAACAGTGAAATCAATCGTCTTAATCAGATGCTGAGCTTCTTTGAAGCCGACACCTGCCTAAGCTCGCGCCTTGCAAGTTACTTTGCCGATGATAAGGCGCCAGCAAACTGCGGTCATTGCTCTGTATGTCGAGGAGAAGTGGCAATCTTACCAACCGTTGATGTTGAACTTGTCGATGATGAGAGGGTGATGACATGGATACATGAGTTTGTTTCGGCTAGCCAACAACTGATTACCGACGAGGCAATTACTCGCTTCTTATGTGGAATCGCCACCCCACTTTCAACCAAACTCAAAGCCAGCAAAATGGTTGGCTACGGAAAGTTAGAGCAACAACCATTCAGTGATACCTTAACGCGAGTTAAACAGCTTCCTAGGTAAGCCAACTTCCATACTTAGGTAAAAACCGATTAGGCTGTGAAGTCTAGTCGGTATTCAAACACCAACAACACTTTCAACAATATTTCTAAGCCGAACCTCTCAGAGCCTTTCCCTAAAAGAAACTCAACTGACGCATTTGGTCTTTGGGTTGCAGCATTACGCTTAAACCAAGCAGGCGTATCTCTCGCCCCTGTTGTCTTTTCAGTATTTCACTTAGCAGTTCTTTGAAGTGTTCACGATCTAAAGAGGCGTGGATATGTTCAATCGTGGTTTGCTGAAAGTCGGCGAACTTGAGTTTGATTCCCTGCTTGATGATCGCTTTACTTGGGCTGGCTTTTTCTAAGCGAGTTTCGAGTTCAGGAAATAGCTTGTCTTCTATCACCTGCCAACATTCAGCGTAAGTTGAAATATTTTGAGTGAAGGTGCGCTCTACGCCTACCGATTTTCGCTCGCGCTCGATGATAACTTCTCGATCATCAATGCCATGACTGCGCTTCCAGAGTGATGCACCTTGACGGCCAAACTTGAGTAGGAGGTCTCGATAGTCAGACTCTTTAATATCCTTACAAGTAAAGAAACCTGCTTGATGCAGCTTTTCAATGCTCACCTTGCCGACACCGGGAATCTTTTCTAGTGGCAACTCATCAATCACTGATTGTACGTCTTGTGGAGGGATAACAAACTGACCATTGGGCTTATTCAGATCCGAGGCAACTTTGGCTAAGAACTTGATCGGGGCAATGCCAGCCGAAGCGGTCAGGTTGAGTTCATTCCAGATATCACGGCGAATCGACTCAGCAATAAGTGTTGCTGAACCATGACACTGCGTAGAATCGGTGACATCAAGAAACGCTTCATCTAAGGAAAGAGGCTCTATGACAGACGTGTATCGAGAGAAGATTTCACGGATCTTTTTAGATATCTCGACATAGACCGACATTCTTCCCGGCACAACCAATAGATTAGGACAAAGCTGTAGCGCTTTTCCGGTCGGCATTGCAGAGCGAACACCAAACTTGCGGGCTTCATAATTACATGTGCTCAAAACACCGCGTTGCTTCTCATGCCCACCAACAGCTAACGGGCGATTTCGGTAAGCAGGGTTATCACGCATTTCTACAGCCGCATAAAAACAATCCATATCGACATGAATTATTTTTCTTATTTTCTCTTCGCCTGCGCTACACATCTAGGAATGACTCGACCTTACAACTGTATCAATAAACAGTATAATCCAAATTTTATCAGATTTAAAACGATCTCGAGTCCAGCTAAAAAGGTTTCGCTTCAATAGTCATAAGCTCTTCTGATACTATTGTTAACGAGTATTTAGTCTATAAGTAGGGATCGCTTGTGAGTGAAAAAATACTAGTGGTGGAAGATAGCCGAGCATTCCGCAACTACCTGTACCAACAGCTTAAAAATAGCGGTTATGAGGTCGCACTTGCTGAATCTATTGCAGAAGCAAAAAACATCTTGGAACAAGAGACGGATTTCTTATGTGCCGTATTAGATTACTGCTTACCTGACGGGCAAGACGGTGAGATCATTGATCTCGTATTAGGCTATCAACAGAAAATAATTGTTCTTACCGGGATGTTCGACAATCAACTGCGAGAGCAAGTCCTAGCAAAAGGCGTTATTGACTACATACTTAAAGACAGTATGTCATCAGTAAGCTACCTACTCCCTCTGGTTCAAAGAATTTCGAATAATCGCCACCACAAAGCATTGGTTGTCGATGATTCAGCGGTTGTTCGCCGTTACATAGCTCAACTTCTAGAACACCAATATATCCAAACTATCCAAGCCGAAGACGGCGAACAAGCATTAAAGCTTCTTCATAACGATCCCGATATTACATTCGTTGTTACAGACCATGATATGCCGAACAAAGACGGTATAGCGATGATCCGTGAAATTCGACGCGATCACGATAGAAACCAGTTGGCTATTTTAGGGCTATCAGGTAGCGATGACCGCACCATGACAGCGCGATTCCTTAAAGCGGGTGCTAACGATTTCCTTTACAAGCCTTTTAACCAAGAAGAGTTTTTCTGCCGTATCCATCAACTGCTTGATATGAAAGAAGCGGCCAATGAGCTATTTCGACATGCCAACGAGGATGCTCTTACTGGCTTATGGAATCGTCGCTACCTGTTTAATCATCCTTGTAAGGGCTGCGATCAACGAAACATCGCTATGATGGATATCGACTTCTTTAAGAAAGTGAATGATACCTTTGGCCACGATGGTGGTGATGCCGTGCTGATCGATGTAGGGAAAATCATCAAAGATCATTTCAAAGACGATGTCGCTGTGCGCTTCGGTGGTGAAGAGTTTTGTATTCAGTCATGCGGTGCATTTGAGAGCTTTGTTGACAACTTAGAGTCCATGAGAGAAGCCATTGAAAGCCATGTTGTTGAGCATGACTCTCAAAGAATCAAGGTCAGTATTAGCATCGGCGTAACCGATTTAGACGCCAAGTTAGATGAGCAGATCAAAGCCGCTGATGAGCTTCTTTATACGGCAAAAGAGCAAGGTAGGAATCAGCTAGTGTTTGCGCGTAACAGCATGCAAATCGAACAATAGTCATTCGTTTTTGTTTCCATCGTTAATCTGCCAAGATAAATGACTAAGCCTCAAAACCAAAAAAGCTCAAGATGATAATCTTGAGCTTTTCAATTTAAGGGCATAGATAACTCTACCCCTTATGACTGTCACCCATTAAGCGATACGGTCTTTACTCCAAGCCGCTTCTTTTTGTTGGCGCTCAGCCAGCTTCTCTTCACGGTAAGCTTCACGTGCTTCACGCTTCTTACGCGCGTCGCAAGGTTCAGGGCAGTTACATACTTTATCAATACCAACAGCACCTAAGCCACCACAGCTACCTTTCACAACTTTCTTTTGGATAATGTAGCCAATTGACATCGCTGCGATTACTGCAAGAAAAACACCAAATGTAATCAGAAATGTATTCATAATTATCTCGCTTACCTTATTTACCTAAGTATGGCTTAAATGCTTCAGAAGCAATTTCTTTAAAGCCATCTGCTGTTTTTACCACCATGAACACTGGGATGTTATGCTGGTTTGCGACTTCCATTCCTTTTTCCTCACCTAAGACCATAAGGCCAGTAGATAAGCCGTCTGCAGTCATTGAAGACGGGTTTAAAACAGTCACAGAAACCACTTTATGATGAAGAGGCTTTCCTGTTTCTGGGTTGATGATGTGTGAGTAACGAACACCATCACGCTCAAAATAGTTGCGGTAGTCACCAGACGTTGCGATCGCCATATCACCAGGCTCGATGATCTCTTGGATGTTACGTTCGTCAATACTTGGCTTTTCGATGGCAATACGCCAGCCTACACTTTCACGGTTTAGGCCTTTCAAACGGATTTCACCGCCTACTTCTACCATGTAGTTGTGAATACCAATTGAATCAAGGTAATCGGCAACAACATCAACGCCCCAACCTTTTGCAATAGTTGACAGGTCGACATACAAATTAGGCAAGTCTTTAGTTAGCTTGTTGCCTTCAACGCTCAAGTGGTGAATACCAACCTTAGCTTTACGAGCAGCAAGTTCTTCATCTGATGGAACGACTTCCGGACGCGCTTCAGGACCAAAACCCCAAAGATTAACTAATGGGCCAACCGTAACATCCAACGCACCTTCAGTAAGACCGTTCAAACGAATGGCTTCTTTCACAACGATAGCAGTTTGTTCAGATACTTCGAATGCGTCCGCACCTTTGTGTTGATTGAAACGGCTCAGCTCTGAATCTTCACGGTAAGTCGACATTTGATCATTCACTTCTTCAAGTAGACGATCGATCTCAGTATGAACTTCATTAGATTCAGGAAATTCATCACCATTGATATATTTAATATTGTAACTGGTACCCATTGTTGGGCCACTTAAATGCACTTGCTCTCTTGCCTGATCACAGCCCGCAAGAAAAATCAAAGAAGTTAATGCAACAAGCCAAATTCTCACTTGCTTACTCCTGTCTAATGTTAAGGATTTATATAAGGAAAAATAAGAGTAAAAAATAGGTATTTTGAATGCCTTACTCTTTCTTATATAAGCCAGTATGTTGTCAAAAATAGTCTTAGAAAAACAAATGGCTGACTCGTGAGAGTCAGCCATAATATCAATCACTTAAATGGATTAACCACCGAAGTCATCTAGTAGGATGTTTTCATCTTCTACACCAAGATCTTTCAGCATGCCGATAACAGCCGCGTTCATCATTGGTGGACCACACATGTAGTACTCACAGTCTTCAGGAGCTTCGTGATCCTTCAGGTAGTTTTCGTACAATACGTTATGGATGAAACCTGTGTAACCGTCCCAGTTGTCCTCTGGTTGAGGATCAGACAGAGCACAGTGCCACACGAAGTTCTCGTTTGCAGCCGCTAGGCCATCGAAATCTTCAATGTAGAACATCTCACGCTTAGAACGTGCACCGTACCAGTAAGACATCTTACGAGTAGAGTTAAGACGCTTAAGTTGGTCGAAGATATGTGAACGCATTGGCGCCATACCTGCACCACCACCGATGAATACCATTTCATTGTCTGTGTCTTTAGCAAAGAACTCACCAAATGGACCAGAAATAGTACATTTGTCGCCTTCTTTAAGAGACCAGATGTATGAAGACATCACACCAGGAGCTACGTCAGGGTTGTTTGGCGGCGGAGTTGCGATACGCACGTTAAGCTTGATGATGCCTTTCTCTTCTGGGTATGAAGCCATAGAGTAAGCACGGATCGAGTGCTCTTTAACGATAGACTCGTAACGGAACAAGTTGAACTTATCCCAGTCACCACGGTATTCCTCAGGAATATCGTAATCTGCGTATTTCACGTGATGTGGTTCAGCTTCAATCTGAATGTAACCACCCGCGCGGAACGGAACTTCTTCACCTTCAGGGATCGCTAGAGCAAGTTCTTTGATGAAAGTAGCTTCGTTGTTATTCGAGATAACAGTACATTCCCACTTTTTAACACCAAAGATATCTTCGTCTAGTTCAATCTCCATGTCAGTTTTCATAGCAACTTGACATGCAAGACGTTCGCCTTCGCGAGCTTCACCTTTTGTGATGTGATCAAGTTCAGTTGGAAGGATGTCGCCACCACCAGACTTAACTTTTACACGACACTGACCACAAGAGCCACCGCCACCACAAGCAGAAGATACGAAGATACCAGCGCCAGCTAGGGCACCAAGTAGCTTGCTACCAGGTTGAGTAACGATCGCCTTTTCAGGGTCGCCGTTTACAGCAATAGTGATGTCACCTGATGGTACTAGCTTAGACTTAGCGAAAAGAATCACTAGTACTAGAGCCAATACAATAATGGTAAACATCGCTACGCCAAGAATAATGCTTTGCATTTGTTATTCCTTATTACTGGGTGCTTACCCTACAGTTGAACACCAGAGAAAGACATAAAGCCTAACGCCATCAGACCAACAGTAATGAACGTGATACCAAGGCCACGAAGACCTGGAGGTACGTCAGAGTACTTCATCTTCTCACGGATACCCGCAAGAGCAACGATAGCTAACATCCAACCCACACCAGAACCGAAGCCGTAAACAACAGATTCCGCAAAGTTGTAGTCACGAGTTACCATGAAAGATACACCACCAAAGATTGCACAGTTAACTGTGATCAGTGGAAGGAAGATACCTAGTGCGTTGTACAAAGGTGGGAAGAAACGGTCTAGAACCATCTCTAGGATTTGTACAAGTGCCGCGATAACACCGATGAATGCGATGAAGTTAAGGAAACTTAAATCGACACCTTCAACAAGCGCGTTTTCTTTCAGGATGTGTGTGTAAACAAGGTTGTTTACAGGAACAGCGATTGTAAGTACTACAACTACCGCAACACCAAGACCAAAAGAAGTTTTAACTTTCTTAGATACCGCAAGGAATGTACACATACCTAGGAAGAAAGAAAGCGCCATGTTTTCGATGAAAATCGATTTAACTAGCAGACTAATATAATGTTCCATGACTACCTTACCCCTTCGCTTCTACTTGTTCTGGTTTGAACACACGAATTGCCCAAATCAAGAAACCAATTAGGAAGAATGCAGAAGGTGCTAGAAGCATCAAGCCGTTTGGCTGATACCAACCACCGTTGCTCACTAGAGGTAGTACTTCCATACCAAATAGTTTGCCAGAGCCTAGAAGCTCACGGAAGAAACCAACAGTGATAAGAACGAAACCGTAACCAAGACCGTTACCAAGACCATCGATTAGAGATGGGATTGGCGCAGACTTCATTGCGAATGCTTCAGCACGACCCATTACAATACAGTTAGTAATGATTAGGCCTACGAATACAGATAGCTGCTTAGAGATATCGTATAGGTATGCTTTAAGCACTTGGTCTACCACGATTACTAATGATGCGATGATTGCCATCTGAACGATGATACGCACACTGTTAGGAATGTGGTTACGGATCAAAGAAACGAAGAAGTTAGACAGAGCAGTAACGAACATTACCGCGATAGTCATAACAAATGCTGTTTCTAGCTTAGTGGTTACCGCAAGAGCAGAACACACACCAAGAACCTGTAGCGCGATTGGGTTGTTGTCCAACACCGGCGCTAAGATGCTCTTTTTAATTTCTTTTGCACTAGACATTAGTTCAGACCTCCGTCACGAACTTTTGCTAGGAACGGACCAAAGCCCATATCACCTAACCAGAAGTCAAATGTATGTTGAACACCAACGCTAGTCAGTGTTGCACCAGAAAGGCCATCTACACCGTGCTCAGAACCTTGAGGAGCGCCACCTTTAACAACCTGAATAGCAGGTTTGTGGTTTTCGTCGAATAATTTCTTACCAACGAATTGAGCGCGCCAAGTTGGGTTCTCAACTTCACCACCAAGTCCAGGAGTTTCACCTTGCTCGTAGTAAGTGATACCAGAAACTGTGTTGCCATCAGTTTCTACCGCAACGAATGCGTACATCATTGACCATAGACCGTTACCGTGAACAGGGATGATAACTTTAGAAGTTTCAGCGCCATCTTTCACAAGGTATACAGTACCTGTGTTAGCACGACGAATGATCTTAGCGATGTCATCTTCAGCTGAAAGCTTAATTGACTGAGCTGGATCTTTTGCCGCTTTACGTTGGTCGTATGCAGCAGCGTCGCCGTCAACGAAATCACCAGTAGCGAAATCAACTAGACGAGGTTCAATGTTCTCTGCGTACAGTGCTGGAATGTTACCCGCAAGTTCAATGCCCGCAACTTCAAGGATCTTAGTTTGCTGATCCAGAACCGCGTTAGCTTGTTGCTTAGGTTTAAGAACAACTGCAGCTGTTGAAACGATGATTGAGCACACTAAGCTCAATGCGATAACAACAAACAGCGTCTTTTTAATGCTATCGTTATTACTTGCCATAGCGCGCTAGTCTCCGCTTAATGTTCTTCTCGATTACAACGTGGTCAAACAGAGGAGCAAATAGGTTTGCGAATAGAATCGCAAGCATCATGCCTTCTGGGTATGCAGGGTTAACTACACGGATCATTACACACATTGCGCCGATTAGGATGCCGTACCACCACTTACCTTTGTTGGTAAATGAAGCTGATACTGGGTCAGTCGCCATGAAGAACATACCGAACGCGAAGCCACCAAGAACTAGGTGCCAGTGCCAAGGCATGCTGAACATTGCGTTAGTATCAGAACCGATCACGTTAAACAGCGTAGACACTGCAATCATACCGATCATTACACCAGCAATGATACGCCATGAAGCGATACGCATGTATACGATCATCGCAGCACCGATCATAAGTGCTAGAGTCGATACTTCACCGATAGAACCTGGGATGTTACCAATGAATGCGTCCATCCAAGTGATTGCTTCACCAGATGTTACGTTCATTAGTGCGCTACCGCCGCCTTGAGCCCATTGGCTAAGAGCAGTTGCACCAGAGAAACCGTCTGCAGCAGTCCAAACTACGTCACCTGAAATCTGTGCAGGGTATGCAAAGAATAGGAACGCACGGCCAGCAAGTGCAGGGTTCAGGAAGTTACGACCCGTACCACCGAAGATCTCTTTAGCGACTACAACACCGAAGGTAATACCTAGTGCTGCTTGCCATAGAGGAAGTGTTGGCGGAACGATAAGCGCAAATAAGATAGAAGTAACAAAGAAGCCTTCGTTTACTTCGTGCTTACGCACCATACAGAACAGAACTTCCCAGAAACCACCAACGATGAATACCGTTGCGTAGATAGGTAGGAAGTATGTCGCACCAAGTAGCATCTTGCTGCCAACACCTGCATCGGCTCCTAAGGAGGCGCCAAGCATTTCGGTTAGCCAGTAGTGCCAGTTACCACTGATAACAGATGCTAGTTCAGCGCCTGCGTACATATGGTTAAGTGCTGCGATAGCTTGGCCACCCGCGTTGTACATACCCCAGAACATTGCTGGGAATACCGCGAACCAAACCATGATCATGATACGTTTTAAATCAACGCTATCACGAACGTGCGAGCTTTTCTTTGTAATAAGACCTGGCGTGTAGAACACTGTCGCTGCTGCTTCGTAAAGCGCAAACCACTTCTCGTGTTTACCACCTGGCTCAAAATGATGCTCGATGTCTTCAAGAAACTTTTTAAGGCCCATGAAAATTACCCTTCCTTCTCAATCGTATCTAGGCATTCACGAAGTAGTTGACCGTACTCGTACTTACCTGGACATACAAAGGTACACAATGCTACATCTTCTTCGTCTAGCTCTAGCGCACCAAGTGCTTGAGCACTATCAATGTCGCCTGCACATAGATCACGAAGCAGCAATGTAGGTTCCATATCTAGAGGCATTACGCGCTCGTAGTTACCAATTGGAACCATTGAGCGGTCACTACCGTTTGTCGTCGTTGTCATGTTGAACAACTGACCTTTAAACAGGTGACCAAGGAATGAACGAGTAACAGAGAACTTGTTCTTACCAGGCATAGCCCAGCCGAATAGCTCTTTATCACGACCTTCACGTAGAACAGAAACTTGCTGATGGTAACGACCAAGGAAAGCATGTGGACCTGTTGCTTCAGTACCCGTAAGTACAGAACCAGAAATCACACGAACTTCGCCTGGCATTAACTCGCTGTCTGTCAACTCTTCAAGGCTAGCACCAATTTGAGTACGAACTAGACGTGGGTTGTTAACCACTGGACCAGCCAGAGAAACAACACGCTCAGAGTAAATCTCACCAGTAAGGAAAAGCTTACCGAATGCGATAACATCTTGGTAGTTAATGCTCCACGCTACATTTTGTGCATTTACCGGATATAGGTAATGCATATGCGTGCCTGCAAGACCTGCAGGGTGTGGGCCATCAAAAACATGTTCTTCAACGTTAGACTGAGCTGAACGAGGTAAGCTAGTACCTTTTTTACAAACGTACACTTTACCGTTAGTCAGAGTTGAAAGAAGATCTAAACCAGCAACGAAAGCATCAGACTGCTCGTTAATGATTAATTCTGGCTCAGCTGCTAGTGGATTAGTATCCATAGCAGTAACGAAAATAGCCTGAGTTTCAGAATCAACTGCTGGAACCTTGCTGAACGGACGAGTTCGCAAAGCGGTCCATGCGCCAGACTCAACTAACTGAGCTTTAACCGTTTCACGGTCAAGACTTGTTAGTTGGTTAGCTTCATAGCTATTGAACGTGATTTGCTCATTACCTGCTACTTCAATCACTACTGATTGAAGAACACGCTTAGCACCACGGTTCACTTCAATAACTTTACCGCTTGCTGGAGAAGTAAATACAACACCTGGGTTCTTTTTATCTGCAAAAAGAACTTGGCCTTTCTTCACTTCATCACCAACGCGAGCATGCATCGTAGGACGCATACCAACGTACTCTTCGCCAAGCAAGGCGACTTTAGTGATGGACTTACCATCATTAATCACCTGGGATGGAGTTCCTGCGATAGGAAGATCCAAACCCTTCTTTATTGTAATCATACGCACTTGCACTACTTTATCGGGAAAAAGATTCTTTTAATTGCGTAAATTCGGGACGTTTTAAAATCGCCCTTAGACACGACATTACAGTGTCCGGTTTCGGTAGATTTGAAATACCAAAATCGCAACATTATCTTAATAAATTCATCACACTAATTATGTGAGATTTATCAGGTGCCGTATTCTAGCATTTTTTGACAACTTGATGCCATGACCAATAACTTGAATACGGCCTTTATTTGGTGAGATTTGAAGCATATGGACTCTCAAATATGTATAAATTTGACGAGCCGCACAGATAAATTGGCTTTTGAATCGTGTTTTAAACAAGAGATTAATACTCTGTCACAAACTAATATTTTACGAGTTATGTTGAAACACTGTTAATAAAAACATTACTCATTGTAGGTATTTTCAGCCGTTCGATTTACCATCAGTTTGAGTGATATAACAACGAAAAACAGATGAATTTGACGACAAAAAAGGCGGCATCGCCACCTCTTCTGTATTCGTAAGCTTTCTTACTTACCGCCGCCCATACACATCGGGCTATCTGGCACGTTATCTAGCTGCTTCATCCATTCATCTTTTGTATAAGTGTGAATGGACAATGCATGAATATTGTTCGCCAGCTCTTCTGAAAGGGCTTTATTTACCGCTCGATGACGAGCAATAAGACGCAAACCTTCAAACACATCGCTGACAACAATCACTTTGAAATGACTCTCAGAACCAGCCGGAACATTGTGCATATAGCTCTCATTGACCACGTTTAAATGACTTGGTGAAAACTCATTGTGCAATTTTGTTTCGATAACTTCTTGGATCATTGTGATTCCTTAATAACGTATTGGCATTATCCGTGGGGTGAGTATAAACCCTAACAGGTCGAGTGTCTGAGTATTTCATAGCAAATGGCATAGGTTTGGTTGAGTTTTTTCTATCTTGTTCAGGCTGCATTTGAGACAATATCTTTGTTATTTCTTACATAAGTATCTCAAGCAATGAAAACCGAATTTACCCTTCACGACAGAACTTTGACCTTACATCGTTTCCCTAAACGTTCAAATGAAACCCTTCAAGCTTGGGATGCGGGCGACGAATACCTGATCAGTCATGTTGAAGAGATGAACCTTGAACCTGGTAAACACATCCTGATCATGAACGACAGCTTCGGTGCTCTATCGACTTGGTTCTCGAAAGACCATGATGTCACTATGATGAGCGACTCATTTATCTCTCACCGTGGTGCTCTGAAAAACTTACAGCGTAATCAAAGTAACCGAGTGAACTTCTTGAACACAATGGATGATATCCCACACGGTATCGATCTTGTGATCATGCAGCTGCCGAAAACAAATCGTCACCTAATCTGGCAATTGAGTCAGCTACGCCAAGCTTTGCCTGAAGGCTGCCAAGTGATCGGTGTCAACAAGGTAAAAGAGATTCACACTTCTACGCTTAACCTGTTCGAGAAGTACCTAGGCGAAACCAAAACATCACTAGCGAAGAAAAAACACCGCTTAGTATTCTCGTCTCCAAACTGCCAGCCAATTCAAACGGTAGAGCCTTTTGTTGAATGGGATGTGGACGGTGAAGATATCCGCCTGAAAAATTTACCAAATGTTTACTCAGGGGAAGCACTCGATCAAGGCGCTCGCTATATGCTAGAGCACATCCCTCAAGATCCTGAGCTGCGTCATATCATCGACCTAGGCTGTGGCAACGGTGTATTGAGTGTAAAAGCTGGGCAATTGAACCCACAAGCTCGTATCACTTGTGTGGATGAAAGCTTTATGGCAGTGGAATCAGCACGCCAAAACGTCAAGGATAACCTTGGTGAAGAAGGCAACTTCCAGTTCATCGCCAACAACTGTTTAGATGGCTTCAAGAAAAACAGCACCTACTTAGTGATGTGTAATCCTCCATTCCATCAGCAACAAGCGATTACGGATCACATTGCGTGGCAAATGTTCTGTGATGCAAAGCATGTTCTAAGCAATGGAGGCAAATTAATTGTTATTGGCAACCGACACCTCGGATACGATGTCAAACTAGCAAGACTATTTGGTGAAGCTAACGTTGAAACGCTTGAACTAAACCAAAAATTTGAGATATTACAAGCAACAAGAGAACCTGCGAATTTTAATAAATAAGCAGAAACGACTTCACAAGAATTTAAGATACCGAGCTTCTGGTGTGAATTTAGAAAGGATAAAGGAATGAAAAAACTGATTTTGGCTGCTTCTATTATGGCTTTGACAGCATGTTCAGCCCCTCAGCAAGAACAGATCAATGTAATGCCAGAAGCTTCACTAAGCTCAAGCAACCTTGTACAAGGTAAAACATACACACTAACCAGTAAAGATGTTCGTGCCGCTCAATATGTTGCATTGGTTGATAGTGGCCGTTCAAACATTCAGCCAATTCATGCTAAGCAAAACATGCGTATTTCTCTAGAAAACGCTGTGGCTCAACAGTTAGAGTCTCAAGGTTTTCGTGCAAGCGTAAACAGTGAAAACTCAATTGTTTTAGAAATTCAAGAAGCACTCGTTACCGTAGAACACACCATTATGGAAAACAAAATGGACGGTAAAGTAACGCTTGAAGTTACCGCTGAAACACCGGAAGGTAAGCTCGTTAAAACATTCAACGGTACTGCTACTCGCACAGGTGCATTAAGCGCTTCAAACGATGATATCGCGATGGTGCTTAACGATGTAATCAACTTGGTATTGAAAGAGATTGCCAATGACCAAGAGCTACAAACTTACATGAAGGAACGTTTCTAATGGGTCGCATTCTATCTTTTATTGCATTAATGCTAGTGAGCGTGAGCGTTTGGGCTGGTCCTAAAGTGAACGTAGAAACAACATTAGGCGACTTCACTATCGAGCTTAACCAAGAGCAAGCACCAGTTAGTGCTGAGAACTTTTTAAAGTACGTTGCTGACGGCAGCTACGAAGGTACTATCTTCCACCGTGTTATTCCTGGCTTTATGGCGCAAGGTGGCGGCTTCGATCAAGAGATGAATCAACAAGCGACTTATGCTCCTATCAAAAATGAAGGCAGCAACGGCCTAAAGAATGATACAGCAACGATCGCTATGGCTCGCACTAATGCGCCAGATTCTGCAACTCGCCAGTTCTTCATTAACTTCTCTGATAATGATTTTTTGAACGCAAAAGGTGGTAACCCAGGTTACGCAGTATTCGGCAAAGTAACTGAAGGTTTTGATGTTGTACAAAAGATGGCAACAATTCCAACTAAACGAATGGGCCGCATGTCAGACATTCCAGTCGACCCAATCGTCATCACTAAAGTGACCCTTCTTAAGTAATCCAATGCAACGCCCTTATTTCTTAAGGGCGTTTTTCTATACAAGGACGCCCTATGTCATCAGGCACTCCCTCTCTTTCTTGGATGCAGACTTTTCGCAGCTACCTAGATAAACGCCTACTTTGGGTGTTTATGCTCGGCTGTTCGAGCGGCTTCCCATGGGTTCTAATTGGATCCAACATGTCTGGTTGGTTAAAAGATGCAGGTTTAACACGAGCAGCCATTGGCTACTTTGGTAGTGTGTTTGCCGTCTATGCGATTAACTTTCTATGGGCACCATTGGTAGACCGAGTAAAACTGCCGGTGCTTCACGCAATACTCGGCCAGCGCCGCAGTTGGATCTTTTTCTGCCAAACCATTGTTTTGATTGGCACCTTATTCATCGCAGGCGTCAATCCCGCAGAAAATTTGGCGTTTACCTCAATGTTGGCGCTCGCTATTGCTATTGCCTCAGCCACGCAAGATATCGCGATTGATGCATTTCGTATTGATACCTTCCCAAAATCCGAAGCATCAAAACTGCCGCAAGCTTCTGCAATGGCCGTAATTGGTTGGTGGACAGGGTATTCTCTACCAGGCTACCTTGCCTTTATTAATGCAGACTCAATCGGTTGGAATGGCGTGTATTACGGCATGGCAGGTGTCGTTGTTGTATTAATGCTGTTTACTCTTTTTGTCGGAGAGCCAAACACACAACGTGAAGCCCTACAAGAGCAAGCACAGCAGCGCCACAATAAAGTGGTCGGCTCAAAGCTTGTCGCTTGGTTCAGTGTAACGGTAATTGAACCGTTTTATGACTTCTTCAAAAGAAACGGCGTTCAAGTTGCCATTACTCTATTGCTGTTTGTGTTCCTATTTAAGATAGGTGAAGCCTTCTTAGGTCGCATGTCGATCACCTTCTATAAAGAGATAGGTTTCAGTAACGAACAGATCGGTCACTACTCCAAGTTAATTGGCTGGGGAGCAACCATATTCTTCACTTTGGTAGGCAGTGTCTTCAATGTGAAATTCGGTATTGTACGCGGACTGATGATTGGCGGTGTGGCAATGGCGGCCAGTAATCTAATGTTCGCTTGGATAGCTCAAACAGGCCCTAGTGAAACCTTGTTCTTGGCAACCATCATTGTCGATAACTTCACGACCGCCTTTTCGACAGTAGCCTTTGTCTCTTTCTTAACGTTATTAACAGGCCAAGCGTTTTCGGCAACACAATACGCCTTACTCGCATCCTTAGGTAACTTCGGTCGCACCACACTAGCTTCCTTCAGCGGTGAGTTGGTTGATTACCTCAATGACTGGTCAACCTTCTTTATACTTACTGCTCTCATGGTGATACCAAGTTTGATCATGCTCTATTCGTTGCGCCACTTTTTCACAGATTTACTAGAAAAAGCTAAAACCAACCACGAATAAGAGAAAAAGAAGACAGAATAGAAAGAGGGTAGCTTCACGCTACCCTCTTTTACTTTGTCACTACTGATTTAGTAAACGCTAGTCTGTTGTATCACTCACAATAAGGTTGAAGCCTGTGCCAGCCGAATCGTCGATCGCCACAACTTGATACACCACGCCATCAGCCAAGGTCGCCTGTGCTGAATTAACAGCGATTGTTGATGGGTCACCTGCAACGGTAATCGTTACATAATAAGTTCCCGCTGCAACATAAATGCCATTCGCATAATCTTTGAATTTCACATCACTTAGCGCCGGAGTGCTACCAGCAATACCCGTGTTCTCGGTCAAGTAAATATCTACCGAAGCTGCAATTGGGTTAGCAGCGGCGTGGGTAATGTTTAACACCGCACTGGTCGCAACCGGACGACGGTTTTCAGGAACAACCAAAGGTTCCAAATTCAGTGGACTTACTGTCCCTACCGCATAGACGCTGTAATCCATGCCAGCAAATACAGCTAATCCATCAACATCAATAAATGTCGGAGACGTCGTTCCCGTTTCGTATATATCAATATCATAACTGCCTGCTGCTAAATCTAAGAAACCGCGAATTTCTTTAAACATTAAACCATCAAGAGGAGCAAACTTAGCAGAATTAACAAATACATCTACAGCTGGTGCGCCATCGACCAAATGCCCGACTCTCACTTCGGCAGTTTCTGACATGTCGTATATTAAAGAGGAACCGCTACCATCCATCACCATCAACTTAACTGGAGATGCACTGTTTGAGTCAGCTCTTGGCACAGCTGCAATCGTTAGCTCGCTACCGCCAGACAGAGTGATCTCTCCTGAATCAAACGCGATAGCACTACCAGTGACTGTTTCAAGTCTCACGCGATATTGACCAGCAGGAATATTGAGCACATCGGTAAAATCTTTATAAGCCAACGTCCCCAACGGTGCACCCAATGGATCGCTAGGACCTGTGACATACAAGTTTACATCGCCGACACCTGTCGCCGCATGGACTACTTGCACATCTAAACTTGAACTTGTTGCCGTGCCCGCAGCAGGACGAGTAACAACTAAAGCCTCAACCGGGTTATTAGAACCATCAGCATCGCCGACCACCATCACGGTGTAATCTAGGTCTTTGCTCAGGTTAAATTGGCTTTGAGGTATGACGGTTGCGACGGCCTCTCCAGGAAGCTGAACGTCAACTTGCACTGAAGTCTGCCCTTCTGACACTGACGCGTACCCAGACGCTTGAGCATAATCGACGCCAGTCCAACGAGCTTGACTGTTGACGATAACATTAGCCAAAGGTGCATCGGGTGATGCGTGAACGGCTTGAAGTTGTGTAGTAGGTTCATCGTCATCGTCACACCCAACAATGAACAGCGCTGATATTGCTACCGCTAGTAATGGTGAATATTTCATCGGTCTTCTCTCCAAAAAGTTAGACCAGTTCGTCACACAAAAGATAAGCTCAGTAAAAAATCTTTAAATACTCTCTCAGTATTTAGTGCAGTGAACTGTCTCAATAATATCTGTGATGGGAAAAGTAATAAGGCTGACATTCCAAATTACTCATCACATGAGTTGTTCATCAATTGATTCCCCCACCATTACGGAGCTGGTTAAAAATAGATCAAAGAGTGGATCTAACTGAGGAGAGATTTAGTCGTTTTCTGGGGGTAAATTACATAGAAAAGAATACTGTTGATTTTGATATGCATGTCACTCTAATTAGTAGAATCGTTTGCTTAGCGTAGTATTTCACCTATTTATCCACAAAATAATCAAATTTCACAAAATCAATAGAATTAGAGGTGCATCTAGATGCATTGCCACTTTAAAGTTCCATCATTTAGATCGTTAGTGTGATCAACCTCACCTTAATAATTGTAGTTTTCACTCTGTCTCACTTTTATTTGAGAACAAAATCGCTATTATGCTCGGCATTCGGACATCATAAACACGCACGGATTAGCGGGTTACTTATTTCAAACATAGAGAGTTCCATTATGCGTAAATCACTTTTAACTCTTGGCCTACTTGCAGCAACTTCTGCTCCTGTAATGGCAGCGGATTATTCTGACGGCGACATCCATAAGAACGATTACAAATGGATGCAATTCAACCTTATGGGTGCATTTGATGAGCTTCCAGGTGAATCATCACATGATTACCTAGAGATGGAATTTGGCGGTCGTTCAGGAATCTTCGACCTATATGGCTATGTTGATGTATTTAACCTACTTTCGGATCCAGGTAGCGATAAAGCAGACAGCCAAGCAAAAATGTTCATGAAGTTTGCTCCACGTATGTCTCTTGACGGACTAACAGGTAAAGACCTTTCATTTGGTCCAGTACAAGAGCTTTACGTTGCATCTGAAATCACGTGGGATGGAGTGAATACAATTGCACCGGACGCAAATGGTGACAATGGTACTTTTGGTGTTAACCAACAAAAAATCGGTCTAGGTTCTGACGTAATGGTTCCTTGGTTAGGCAAAATTGGCTTAAACCTTTACGGTACATACGATTCAAACATTAAAGACTGGAACGGTTTCCAAATCTCGACTAACTGGTTCAAACCATTCTACTTCTTTGAGAACGGTTCATTCATCTCTTACCAAGGTTACATTGATTGGCAATTTGCGATGGAAGACGAGTACAGCGCAGAAAGCAGCGGCGGCGCAATGTTTAACGGTATCTACTGGCACTCAGACCGTTATGCTGTAGGTTACGGTCTTAAAGCTTACGAAACTATTTACGGTCTAGAAGACGGTGGATTCGCAGGTAAAACTTCAGGTGTGAGCCACTACCTAGCAGTAACTTACAAGTTCTAATCAAACTTCTAAGAAAATTTCCAAAATGGCACCCTCGGGTGCCATTTTTTATTGCTTTCATTTAATGCCTCGCTATCCTTGCAGCATCACTTTCTTATCTTGGTATTGCTGTGAACATCACGATTGTTGGACCTGGAGCAATTGGCTCTTTATGGGCAATAAAACTACTTCAAGCTGGTCATAATGTCTCTTTGTGGAGCCGCTCCCCTGAAACCTCAATTGACCTATCACTTGATGAGCAA
The DNA here is from genome assembly GCF_003050085.1 of Vibrio sp. 10N.286.48.B8. Taxonomy (NCBI): domain Bacteria; kingdom Pseudomonadati; phylum Pseudomonadota; class Gammaproteobacteria; order Vibrionales; family Vibrionaceae; genus Vibrio; species Vibrio sp. 10N.286.48.B8. The sequence continues at coordinate 46,254 of NZ_PIGD01000013.1, forward strand.
ACTTCACTTCACTTCAGTAACAACAATATCGAAAAGCTATCAGCGAGTGACTTAGTGATTTTCACGGTCAAGGCTTGGCAAGTAAAAGAAGCCACCACTCCGTTACTTCAATATCTCGACCCTGATACCATTCTTATGTTCATGCACAACGGAATGGGAGCAGTAGATGAGATAGCCACTCAGATTGATGCTCACCCGATAGTATTGGCAACCACCACCCAAGCAGCATTCAAACCTGATCGTAATAGTGTATCTCACACTGGACTTGGCCAAACTCAACTGGGTGCTTTTAACCTCAATGGGCAACAGTGCACTTTTTTAGTTGATGTATTGGATAATGCTCTCCCGGCTGTGAGTTGGAACCCACAAATAAAAATCGCGCTTTGGACTAAACTCGCCATCAACTGTGCTATCAACCCACTGACTGGGTTAGAGCAAGTCAAGAATGGCGAACTTGCAGAGCAAAAGTTTGGAGATACTTTAAGCTCTATCGTTGAAGAGCTCACAAAAGTTATTCAGGCAGAAGGTATTGATTGTTCGATCGAAGAGTTAGAAGCGAGCGTCAAACAGGTAATCCAAGCCACAGCCCAGAACAACTCATCCATGAAGCAGGATATGTTTTACCAACGCAAGACAGAGATCGACTTCATTACCGGACACCTAATAAAAAACGCGCGTAAGCATCAGATAGAAGTTCCGGTTAACCAAAAGCTCTTCGATCAGGTTAAAGAACGAGAAAATAGCTGGAATCATCAAGATTAGTCAGCAACGGTTAACAAGTCGCGATAAAATAACAATACCGCTAAGCACAACGCTAGCACCAATTTCCAAGATTTTAGGTAAGAACAGATGCTTGATATCAATCACATCCGAGAGCAGTTTCCTGCGCTATCACAAACCATCAATCAACAACCATTGATTTACTTAGACAGCGCGGCAACAACACAAAAACCTCAGGTAGTTATTGATGCCATTAGCCAATATTACTCCAAACAAAATGCCAATGTTCATCGTGGCAGTCATAGTTTAACCGCGCACGCTACCAGCCAATTTGAAGGCGCTAGAGACAAGGTCGCTCAGTTTATTGGCGCAACCTCATCGAAAGAGATTATCTGGACTCGCGGTGCCACCGAAGCACTCAACCTTATCGCTCAAACGTATGCAAGAAGCACGCTTCAACCTGGTGATGAGATCTTAGTGAGTGAGATGGAACATCACGCCAACATAGTGCCTTGGCAAATTGTGGCAGAACAAACCGGTGCTAAGGTCATCAAAATCCCGATGACATCTGACTGTGAGTTTAATCTTGCCGCTTTTGATACTCTGCTGACTGAACGAACCAAAATTGTTGCTCTGGCTCAGATAACCAATGTGACGGGTTCTCGCCAACCTATTGAGCAAGTTATCGAGAAAGCACATGAGATGAATGCCGTGGTTGTCGTCGATGGCGCACAAGGCATTGTCCATGAACCAGTGGATGTTGCCACTTTGGGCGCAGATTTCTACGTATTCTCAGGACACAAACTCTACGCCCCTGCAGGGATTGGTGTGCTTTACGGCAAACTAGAATTGCTCGAAGCGATGCCGCCGTGGCATGGCGGTGGCAAAATGGTTGAACGCGTCTCTTTTTCTGGCACCACGTTTTCTGAACTGCCTGGTAAGTTCGAAGCAGGCACACCAAATGTTGCCGGAGCGATAGCATTAAGTACTGCAATAGAATGGTTAAGTGGTTTTACACAGCAAGATGTCGAAAATCATATCCACCAGCTACAGCACGAGACTTACCTTGCGCTCAGTAAACTGGATGACATTCAGATTTTGGGCTATCAACCCAACGCCAGTGTGATTACGTTTGTAATGGATGGCGTTCACCATCAAGATATAGCGACTCTACTGGATCAGCAAGGTATCGCAGTGCGTGCAGGGCATCATTGTGCTCACCCATTGATGGATGCTCTTAATGTGAAAGGAACGGTTCGTATTTCATTTGGCATTTACAACAACATGGATGATGTTGAAAGGCTCGTAGCGGCGATAGAAAAAGCCGTTGATATGCTTTAGCCGAGTCACGAGCGAAATTATTTAGGGTTGGCGTTTAGCGTCAACCCTTTTTGTTTCTGTGTATCTAAGAGATGTTAAGCACTGAGCTCTTGGATTTGAGCAACAATCGCTTTTAAGCCGTTACCGCGAGATGGGCTTAGGTGAGTGATTAGACCGATTTTTTCAAAGTAGCTGTCAATATCAAACCCTTGAATCTGCACTGATGTTTTTCCATCATACGCAGCCATCACTAATGCAATCAGACCGCGAACGATGCGAGCATCAGAGTCAGCACAAAAGTGCCAAACACCATCGATATTTTGAGAAACCAACCACACTTGGCTTTCACAACCAGAGACAATCACCTGCTCACTTTTCAGTTCATCAGGCATGTTAGGTAGTTTTTTTCCCCATTGAATCACTTGGCGATAACGGTCTTCCCAGCCGCTGAATGTCTGCATTTTCGCGACAATATCATCACTGGTAATTTCAGTGCCGAATGGAGAGCTTGGGAATGTGGTCATTTTAATATCCAGTCGATTATTAATTGAATAGAAGACGTTACTTAGCGTGCTTTTGAATCAGCTTTTCTACAATACGTGAAACAGCCACAAAACCAAACGTCGCCGTTACCACCGTTGCCGCACCAAAACCCGTCGCACAATCCATGCGCTTTGGACCTTCTGCTGTTGCTTTCGCAGCGCATACACTGCCGTCAGCTTGAGGATATTTCAGCTGTTCAGTTGAGAACACACAATCGATACCAAACTTACGTGCTGGATTCTTAGGGAAATTATGATGACGACGAAGGGTGTCTTTTAGCTTCTTCGCTAGCGGGTCTTGAATTGTCTTGGTCAGATCGGCCACTTTAATTTGCGTTGGGTCGATTTGACCACCAGCACCACCAGTAGTGATCACCTTAATTTTGTTGCTACGACAGTACGCCAGCAGCGAAGCCTTCGCTTTCATGCTATCAATAGCATCTAACACAAAGTCGAACTCTTTCGATAGGTATTCAGCCTGATTGTCTGGGCCGATAAAGTCATCAATCAGGTTAACTTTGCATTCAGGGTTAATCAGCTTGACGCGCTCTGCCATCACTTCGATTTTGCTCTTACCAACGGTACCCGACATAGCATGAATCTGACGGTTAATGTTGGTCACGCAAACGTCATCCATATCGATCAACGTCAGCTCACCTAAACCAGTACGAGCAAGCGCTTCAACCGCCCATGAACCTACACCGCCAATACCGATTACACACACGTGTGCTCCTCTAAGTATGTCGACTTCACTATTGCCATACAGGCGACGAGTGCCACCAAATCGTTGGTCATAGTTTTCTGAAGCTGGAGTGGTCAATTCACGCATTGTTGCCGCCAATTTATTTCTGAGAAAAAGAAAAGAGTGCGTTTTATACGCACTCTTGAATAAAAAGTCTAGGGGATTAACGATTCGCTTTCAATGCCCTATTTTATTGTCGCTTACTCAACCTTTTCAGGAGGCAAAGCCCAAGGAGCTTCGGTTGCGCTGCCATCTAACCCGAGCTTCCACACACGACCAAAATGCTTGTAATGACCCGCTTCAGTACCTGCTCGTGGGCCCATGCCATGGTAGAGATCCAAATGGTTTTGCTTAACCGCACCACCCGTATCTAAAACCAGTAACAATCTTAATTGGTGTGCTCCACTCCAAGTACCGTCGGCATTTAGCAGCGGTACTTCTGCAAGAATCGGCGTTCCCATTGGTAAGATAGAGCGATCACCCGCAACTGCGGCCATTGGTAACAGTGGGATGCCTGCGCTGCCCATTACCGATAAGTCATCTCTCGCGCTAAAGAATACGAAAGAAGGGTTTTGTTCAAGCAGTTCTTTGACAACTTCAGGCTCGTTCGCCAATACCCACTCTTTGATTGCTTTCAACGACATTTTTTCACGGGGAACCAAACCTCGTTCGATCAGCACACGGCCAATACTCACGTACGCCTTATTGTTCTTACCCGCGTAAGCGAAATACTGCAACGTGTCATCATCTCCGAAATGCACAAAGCCACTGCCTTGCACTTCCATCATAAATGGGTCGATTCGGTTAGCAGCGTAGCCAAGTTCAAGACCTTGACCTTCTAAAGCACCATTGTAGATCTCTTCACGAGTTGGACAATTTTTATCGCAGTCAGGAAGCCCATAAACAGGGAATCGATATTCTTCATTGGCTTCATGGCGCAACTCCATTACAGGAGAGAAGTAACCCGTGAACAAAACATTGCCTTGCTTATCGCCACCACCCAGTTGAGCAGTCTGAACGCCAAAGTTTGCTAGTTGGCTTGGATCACCGCTTTGCAGCGCCCACTCATTGAGTTGCTGATAAAGCGGCTCATAGATTTTCGCCATCGAAGGAGATTTAGATACCACCATCTCAGCTTGTTCAGCGAATGCGGTGTAGTCTCTTGGCTTATTGGATTCAACCTGATCGACCTTATTTAAGGTGCGAGGAAATTCATCATCAAGATGTTGTTGAGCAAGATCGGTGGGTTGAGCACAGCCAAATAGTAAAGAGGCGGCAACAAGGGGAAGCCATTTTTTAATCACAAGAGTCATCCTAAAAATTCTATGCATCGAGGATGACAAAAACAGTCAGATAACACAATCTTAGATTGTAAGAGTTTACAATAAGATAACCTACCGGACGGAGTTATCGATGTGACCTTTAAGGCGGAAGATAGGGTTGTAGTGGCTGTCAGAATCGAGCACCATTTCTGTATTGTCAGAATTAGTCATGCGGTAGCGATAGGTCTTTTCACCGGCCTTATATTCGAAGTAGTGGCCATCAAAGTCAAAGTTCGTCGAGATAACAGACCCACGAACTGACACACCATTAGCATTCAGTACAAACTCATCTGTCGCATAATGTGCAACATCCTGCTCTATCCAAGTACCATATATTAGATGATCAGGCGTCGCCGCATCTTGCACTCGGGAAAGCACATCACCGAATAAAGAAACCACAGCAAATGAACCCACCAAGGCTAAAACCATTAAGCAGCGCTCAATGATCTTACGCTTCAACTTAGATTGATTGCGCTGATCTGCTTCACTGTAGAGGCCTTTGGTTATCTCATCGATTTTGTTCTTTGTAGCTGGAACTTGCTGCATTCGTTTACGACTCATAAGGATGCTATGCGCATTCTACACTGAGACAGTTTATATATTGAAGTCTAGATAAGAATAGTTTGCGCTTTATTCCAAAAAGGTGTTGTTTACATTTGAATTTAAATGCTAAATTAACGAATAAATAAACACAAATGGACTTGTTCTGTGAAATTAAGAAGTACAGCGCTAGTAAAAGGTTTCAGACAATCAACCCCTTACGTGAATGCTCACCGTGGCAAAACCATGGTCATTATGCTGGGAGGCGAAGCTGTTGCCGATAGAAACTTTGGTAACATTATTAGCGACATTGCCCTACTCCATAGTCTTGGCGTGAAGATTGTTCTCGTTCACGGGGCAAGACCACAGATCAACCAACTGTTAGAAAAACAAGATTGCCATACGCCTTATCACAAGAATATTAGAGTCACCGATGAATACTCTCTGGGTGTCGCTATGCAGGCAGCTGGCCAGCTACAACTAGCCATAACAGCTCGCCTTTCAATGAGCTTGAACAACACCCCTATGGCAGGCACTCAACTCAATGTGATGAGTGGTAACTTCATCACCGCGCAACCGCTAGGTGTCGATGATGGTACAGATTATTGCCACAGTGGTCGTATTCGTCGAATCGATATCGAAGGGATTAATCGCACACTTGACCAAGGTTCCATAGTCCTTCTTGGGCCCATAGCTAGCTCCGTGACTGGCGAAAGCTTTAACCTGCTTTCAGAAGAAGTCGCAACTCAGGTTGCTATTCGTTTAAAGGCCGACAAGCTGATTGGGTTCTGTTCCGAGCAAGGGGTAACAGATGAAAGCGGCAATGTACTCGCCGAACTCTTCCCTAAAGACGCCAAACAAATTCTAGAACGCTTAACAGAATCTCAAAAACCTGCCGAAGACATGAGCACAGGAACACTGCGCTTCTTGAAAGGTGCGATCTCGGCTTGTCGTGCCGGAGTCCCTCGTTGCCATCTAATCAGCTACAAAGTCGACGGCGCATTAATCCAAGAGCTGTTCTCTTTTGATGGTATTGGCACCCAAGTGGTCATGGCGAGTGCAGAGCAAGTAAGACAAGCTCAGATTGACGATATTGGTGGCATATTTGATCTCATTCGTCCTTTAGAAGAACAAGGCATCTTGGTTCGTCGTTCAAGAGAGCAATTAGAGCAGGAGATCCACCGCTTTACCATTATCGAAAAAGACGGACTGATCATTGGTTGCGCGGCGCTATACGCCTACCCGGAAGATCACATGGCAGAGATGGCGTGTGTTGCAATCCACCCTGATTATCGTGATGGAAATCGTGGGCAATTACTGCTGGATTACATGCGCCACCAATCAAAATCTCGCGATATCGACCAAATATTTGTCCTAACGACACACAGCCTTCATTGGTTTCGTGAACAAGGTTTTTACGAGATAGCAGTTGATGAGTTACCGATGGAAAAACAAGGGCTATACAACTATCAGAGAAACTCAAAGATCCTGGCGCTCAACGTATAAATAAAGTTTTTGGAGCGGAATCTCACTTCAAAATAAAAATAATTGCAAACGTAATCGTTTTCTATATGAGATTTATTAACTATGCACTTTAACTCACACGCAAAATTGTATAGAATTTAGTCGCTTTAACAAAATAACAAATGTTTTTATTGGAATTACCATCTCGGTTGTCATATCACATGCATTGAGGTGGTCACTGCACGGATTGCTATACCCGTTGACGGTCAGCACGCTAACATTAGCTCTGCTCGTTAATATAAACAGCAAAAAGAGCAACATTGATATGAGAACCATTGTTTGTAACTCGCTGCAAAGTTTTTGGGATATGGCTGATAACCAATTCTTAGAAGGGCTAGACGTACACTGCGTGTTCCCTGTGAGCGAGAATCTAAAAGAGTTTATTTTGAATTGCCAAGCAAAATACAAGATAAACCACATATCGTTTACTCGAGCGTTTTTAGGCACTGATTCCTAGCACGCTCAAAGCAACCAGGGATGGTTGCTTTGTACATGTACCTCAATCACCTTTAGCTAGTTAAGCGGCTTCCTAAACCACTCACTCGCTCTGTTTTCACCTTAATCCCACGCTTTAATACATTAGTATCACTGAACATCATCAGTTGCTTCTTCGCTCGCGTAATACCTGTGTAGATAAGCTCTCGCGTTAAAATAGGGCTGAAATCCGGCGGCAAGATCATTAAGGTCAGATCAAATTCACTACCCTGAGATTTATGTATCGTCATCGCATAAGCGGTTTCATGATCCGGCACTCGGCTTGGTAACACCGCTTTTACGCTACCATCAGGCAACTCAAAATAGACCTTCAAGCGAGGTGATGAATCAGGTTGGCTTGAATCCGATTCAAGCATGCAGATACCAATATCACCATTGTATAAACCCAAGCCATGATCGTTACGCGTTACCATCACAGGTCGCCCGTGATACCACAATTCATCGTTGTGTGGATTCACTAAACGTCTTGCGGCAAGCGCTCTTTCAATACGATGGTTGAGACCTTTAACACCAAAATCACCTTCACGAATAGAGCACAACAGTCGGCATTGGCTAAACAAATCGAGTACCAATTTGGCTCTCGATTCTTGAGTTTCTAATTCTTCCAACGGCACGTTCATTCTATTGAGGTACGCACCATACTCATGAACCAAAGTACGTAGCATCAAGTTGTAGCTGTCACTCGATAGAGGATGATTTTCAATATCGCCAAACCCTTTGGCAAACACTTGGTCTACTTGATTCGCAGAGCCGTTATTGATTGCTTTTGCTAACTGCCCGATACCTGAACGTGCATCGAAACGATAACTCTTCTGCAGCATACACAAGCTATCTGCAATCTCCGGAGGATTAACGGCTCCCGCTTTTGCTTGTTGTGTATTGGCTATCGCATCAAAGCCTGTCATCTCCGCAATCAAGTTGCCTTGCACTGTGCTATAGCCTGTTGAATTAAATGAGCAGATATCACCTAACACCGCGCCCGCCTCAACAGAAGCGAGTTGGTCTTTATCACCCAACAAGATAAGCCTTGCGTGTTCAGGAAGTGCATCCACCAGCTTATACATCATCGATAAATCAACCATAGAGGCCTCATCCACCACCAAGATATCAAGGTGGAGTGGATTGCGTCGGTTATGTCTAAATTCAGCACGGTTAGGAATCGCGCCGAGTAATCTGTGTAAGGTACTCGATTCAGTTGGTATGTTGGCTTTCACTTCAGGCGCTAATGGCAACTGTTCAATCGCTTTACCAATCGACTCAGTTAAACGCGCCGCCGCTTTACCCGTTGGTGCCACTAGCTTAATCGTAGGTGTTTTTCCTTGGCTTAATGATTGCTCGACCATCGCCGACAATAACTTGGTTACTGTGGTCGTTTTACCAGTACCCGGCCCACCGGAAATCACCGCAAAGCGACGACTCAGCGCCACCGCTGCCGCCACTTTTTGCCAATTCAAACATGCCGACAACGGTACCAAGCTGTCTAGCACATCTAAGTCTGTTACCTGCTTGGCTTGGATAATCGCTTGGTCAATTGCGCCCCAATTCAAAGATTGCTCATCGACAATATCAAGATGATCACACACCAATTGTTGGCGTAACACCTGAGACGTTTGTTGGCTTGCTTCAGCCTTGGCTAAGGCGTTAAACAGGAAGTGATAGCTGCGTGCAAAGAGCTGATTGAGTGTTTCCGTCAGCGCCTTTTTCTGTTCAATATTGAACTCTACAGGCTTACTTAAACGGTTTAAGGTGTCAGCCAGTACAACCTCGTAGTTCCAGTAACGCTGTAAGTAGACACGCTGTCCATCAAACATCAGCGGCTTAACACAGTCATTGGTTGCTCCAACTAAATTGGACGATTGAAGTACCGCCAACCAATCAATACCTAACAGCTTTTGATTCAATTGCAGCGCCGTTTCACCATACAACCCAAGTAACTGGGCTAGATCTGCCGTTTGTGCAGGGCCTATCGTATGCTGCTGTATAAGCTGAGAACAAATGTGCCCTTTGCCTAATTCATGACTCACTACCCCCGCGAGAAAGCCGATTTCTTGAGAGTAACTCGTGGCTTGCTGAGCAATAAAACGGGCAAACTGATAATCCAACTGACGAATCGAACCCTTATCTGCAAGAAACTTGAGTACATCCATAAGTTGCTCAGGAATAAGTGAAACTGACTTCGTTGTGTTCGCTGTTTCTATGCTGGTATTAGTGGTCGTTGTTGTCATTATAAAAGCCCCATCTGACCAGTTTCATCGTCATTCAATTGTGCTGAACGTCTGTCTATCACTTTACCGTCAATCAATTGATCCATTTCATCAAGTAACGCCTGTGTTGGTTTCGCCGAGAAAATACCTTGCAGAGATTGGCCGTCCATTCCTCGTAAGAACAAGTAGTACACGCCACCAAAATGTTGTTCGTAGCTGTAATTGGCAACGCGGCTGCGTAAGAAACGGTGCAACGCCAATGCATAAATTTGATATTGCAGATCATAGCGATGGTCGGCCATCGCCGATTTCAATGCCTCGCCATGGTAGACAGCAACATCATCACCTAAATGATTCGATTTCCAGTCAAGAACATAGTATTTACCTTGATGCTCGAACACCAAATCGATGAAGCCTTTCAGCATACCTTGCACGGTTTGAAAACCTAGGTCGCCCGCTTTGGCTGACAATGGATCATGATATTGAATGGTTTGATTCAACTCTGATGAGGCCAATACTTCAATTGGCAGTAAGAACTCCATCTCAACTAAGCGTTGTGTTGAGTCTTTCTCGCTTAGTTTTAAGTTCTTGCCGTCTAATGCGGTGTTCAGCACTGTATCGACCAATTGCTGAAGCACAGGTAGCCACTCTAATTCATATTGCTCTGATTCTAATAAGTGAGTGATTACTTGCGTGTTATGTTCACTGGTTGCTGGCTCGGTAAATTCAACCTCCTCAAACAAGGTGTGCAAGAAAGTACCTGGGCGAGCACCACGAGGGAACGTAAAGATAGAGCGTTCAGGCTCAATCAACTCAGACTCATCCTGCTCATCAGCCGAGTCAATATCAAAACCAGACACCTCAATGGTCGCGTCATGGCTCGCACCGTGACTGCCTTGCTTTACAAGCCCCGAGTAACTGGTGATACGCCAAGCCCTGTCGATTGAAGCCTTGAGCTCGTTCGCATGTAAGTCTTCACTCACTTGCTCTGTTTGTACAAACACTTGCTCGTGGGCGGTTGGTGTTTCGGCTAACAGCACACTTGAATTTTTGCCTTCAATAGCCGCTAAAGCTTGGTGCAATTCGGCAATACCCTGCTCTTGACCGTTTTGAACCAAATAGCCCATCGCACTCAAATGCACACCTGTCGGCTCTTTGGTTGAACGCCCTTTACGCAGTGGCGCCATGCCAATGAAACAGCCATAAACCGCACGAGTCAACGCTACATAAATCAAGCGTAGATCTTCCGCCAATCGCTCTTTATCGGCTTGGGCTAAGGCACTGTCACTACCTGTAATATCCAGTACTGTGGTATCTGAATCATGGTCGTAGAATTTGCCTTCACTCGCTTCTCGATAACTCGTAACAAATGGCAGGAATACTAAGTCATATTCCAAACCTTTCGACTTATGAATGGTAACGATTTGAACCAAGTTTCTTTCTGATTCAAGACGCTGAATGTCATCCTCACTCCCGCCTAAACCATTTTGAGCATCGGAAATCGCTTCTGCTAGCCAACGCAACAAGCCATAGTCGCTATCAAGCTCTTGCCTTGCTTGTTGTAGCAATTCGCCTATGTGCATCAAATCAGTAAGTGAGCGCTCACCATTTTCTTCTTCTAGTAAGCGTTCCGCGAGATGGCGTTTACTAATAACGCTACGCAGCATTGGTAGCACGCCACGCTGCAGCCACAACTTACGATATTCTCGAAATTCGTTAACGACGTTCTCCCACACCACTTCATCGTTGTTGAGTTCATCCAATGATGCGGCATCCAGAGCAAACAACTCAGAGGCCAAACTCGCGCGCAATGCACGGTCGTTTTCAGGTGTCAGCACAGCTTGTAGTAAGCGTTGGATATCTTGTGCGACTAAGCTGGTAAACACACTATCTCGGTTCGACAAATACACACTCGCGATACCTTGCTCAGACAGCGCGTTCTTAATCAGACGACCCTCACTACCGGTTCTAACCAAGACAGCAATATCCCCCGCATTCACGGCATGTTGTTTTTTGCCGTTATCAAAATAGGCTTGCTGGTTTTGAGAAGCGGTCAGAATGGTTTGAATTTGACTCGCTGTCGCTTCTGCCATTGCCTTGTGATATTCACCTTTCGGCAATGGCTTATCTTCAGCCTCTTGCAGCCAAAAGGTCAGTGCGTGTTGAGTCTGGCCATTCATCACCCATTGGCGTTTGTCAGCAGATGGACTGGCAGCAACGGGCAAAAATGGAATGTCTTGATCGTAGATAAACGGACTGTCCGAATTCATAAACACTTGGTTTACTGCGCTGACCATATCAGCACTCGAACGCCAGTTAGTGCCTAACGTATAGTGAGCACTAACTTGGTTTCTTGCCTTAATGTAGGTAAAGATATCCGCGCCACGGAAACCGTAGATAGCCTGCTTCGGGTCACCGATCATAAACAGACCACACTGCGGATTATCGAGGTAGATTCGGCTAAAAATACTGTATTGCAGCGGATCGGTATCTTGGAATTCATCGATCATCGCCACCGGGTATAAGGTACGGATTCTTTCCACCAGCAGCGATTGCTCATCCACATCAATCGACGCGGATAACTGAGTCAACAAGTCATCAAACGACAACCACTGCTTCTGCTGCTTAGCCTTGGCGAGCATAGTTCGACAGTGGGTGATCGCATGCGCCAATAACGGAGCTTTCAAGTCAGCTGGGTGATTTAAGAAATCTTCAATCGCTTCGAAAACGGCATGCTGAGGCGCGGTGCCTTTCGGTGTTTTTTCAATTAACGTGGCTTGAGAGAACTTCTCTAACTTGTCTGGATATTGATAATCATGAGTGTCGCTCTGCGCCCATGCTGTGACCGCTTCTAACCATGTTGGCAGAGACTTCTTGGTGTAACTGCGCTTGTTCACATCTGAACTTGAGATCAAAGCCAAAAAGTCCGCTTCAGACTCACACCACAGCGCTTTGAGTTGCTTCACTTTGTCTAGGTTCTGCTTGTGCAGAGTTTGTAAGTCACCCGACATCGCTTCTACGGTTAGCTTCAATGGAGAACCCGTCAGATAACGATTGACGTCTGCTAATAACGCAGCCGGTGAGCCCCAAATATTACGAACCTCACCAGCCAGTTGAATAGGCAGCGGGTAAAACTGCTTACGCCAATAGTCAGCAACCACTTGCGCTTTCAGATGACTTTCATCGGTCACAAATTCATTATCAAAACGGCTTCCAGACTCAAAGGCATTTTGAGTCAACATTCGCTGACAGAAGCCGTGAATGGTGTAGACAGCCGCTTCATCCATTTGCCTTTCCGCATTAAGCAGTGTTTTCGCAGCGCCAGCGTGGTCTTCGATCTCTTGCAACAAAGGAGCAATCACTGGGTCATCACTTTGCCCGCGAGCAAACGCTATGCGTGCATCATGGATTCGGGCACGAATACGATCCCGCAGCTCTGCGGTTGCCGCTTCGGTAAAGGTCACTACCAGGATTTGATCTACGGTCAGTGGCTCATGGTGTCGGGTAGCTTCTGTAAGCTCACCTTGTGGTGCTGCCGTGCCGTGCCCGAGCAGTAGGCGTAAGTACAGGCCGGCGATGGTAAATGTTTTACCCGTACCCGCCGATGCTTCAATTAAACGCGCGCCATGAAGTGGAAACGTCATGGTATTGAGTGTCTGTGGAGCAATTACCTGAACACTGCTTGTGGTCGTCATGCCTTACTGCCTTCTGATAAATATGTTGTTACAAATGTGACCTAGCGTGGAAAACGTCATTCAATTTACGTCCTACGCTGATTTGTTAATAGTTAGTGCGATCTCTCTCACGGATCAATTCAGATCGCCTCGCTACTATGCGCCCACGAGTTCAGGAGCGCGTACGAGTTTTGTACTTTACGGCGTTACTTTGAACCACAGAATAATGGTCCCTCTGACCTGTGGCCGTACAGCGAACGCCCTACACTAATAATGATTTACTGGCGGCCACTTTATTTCCTGTACCTTGCTTCTGTTCACCTTGATTCCCTTTACCTGGAAAGTAAGCACCCCAAATGCTTACCAGCGACTCTCTTTCGTTTTTCATTAATTCAGCGCACACGCTACTGATCTTGTCGATCACAGCCACTTACTCCTGATCTTCCAGATCGGCAGCAGCCAACCTTGCCGCCTGTAACACAAGCGTTGAATACATACGCGACTCAGCCGCCAGCTCCTCGTCCCACTTAGGCCAAATACGCGAGATGTAGCTATCTCGACCCTCGCCCGTGAAAGCGAAGCTATCATTAAAAGTATCGGCCATTTTCTTGAGCGACTTCTCTTCATCATCGACCCATTTACCACGGCTAAAGCCCGCTTCAACGCCAGCCAAGGCGGTTTTCGGGAAGTAAGGTAATGGTGCTGTCATGCCTTGATAAAACAATCGCACTAACTCAGCCAGCAAACTCTTCGCTTGCTGCGCATCGCCGATAGGTTGTAGCGTTTGATGAACCACACCTTCTTTTCTGTCGTAGCCAATAATATGAGTCGTTTTTCCGTGTCCCATCACCGCGCAACATAGATGATCAATCCACGCGGCCAAATAATCTTGCGAGCGTATTTTACCGCTACGGAAACGAACTAGACCCGATTGATAGTTTTGAGTCAGCCAACCCATAAAGCGAACAGGTTTGCCTTCGCCTAACACATCAAATTCGATATTCACTTCGAGATCTTGTTGTGGTGATCCGCTCACAAATCGAATCTCTTTGGCTAAGTCTTCCGCTTGAACACGGTTGGTTTCAAATTCGATATCACCAAAAGCGCCAACCGGTAATCGACCTTGTGCTTTTTGCTCAGAGACAAACAGTCGAACCGCTTCATCCGCCCCTTCAGGGTGATCAAGCAACACTTGTAGCAACGCATCTTTGAGCTGGAAGCTCTCTAGTCCATTAAGTACGAATGGTTCATCGTCTTCCATTACCGGAAGCGGTGGTTCAAACACCACTTTTAGACGACGGTTAAAGAAGTACTGTACTGGCAAGCGCCAGAAACGTTGCAGCTCAACCAAATCGAGTTCTAACGGATAGGTTGCACCAAGCAAATAGTCATCCAAGGCACGATTGAATTCACCACTGCGCTCACCGGAACGGTTAGCTGCAGGAAGCCATTCTTTGGCGTAGCTCAATACATGACTTGCATCACCTTGTGTAAAGGCTGCCGGGCTAAATGGCGTCATGGTGTGTTCAAAACTGATCGCTTGAGTCAGCTTGATACCAGAATCATCACTTGGTAGCGCTTGGTCTTCACTTAGGCAGTAGTTCTGCTGGCAGTACTCTATCAACTCTGAAACCAATACCGACGGCACTCGCTCAGTATTATCTTGAATCGAACGGCCGACATAGCTTATGTACAAACATTCTTGCGCTGACAACATCGCCTCTAAGAATAGGTAGCGGTCATCATCACGACGAGAACGGTCTCCGGGACGAGCTAGACTCTTTTTGCCTACGCCATTCGGCGAGCGAGTTTGGGCGCTCATCAAATCAAAACCTTCTGGTGGCATTGAGCGCGGGTAAACACCATCATTCATGCCTAATAGACAAACGGTTTTGAACGGAATAGAACGCATCGGCATCAGCGTACAGAAGTTAACTTGTCCCGCTAAGAAACGCTGACTAATACGCGCGCCCGACAGTTTATTATTCAAGTACTGATAGATAATGCTTGGCGATAGCTCTTGTTCGTACAAGGCATCATCAAGCTGTTCATTCAGTTGAGAAAGTGCATCGCGAATCGACTTAAGCACCACCTCACCTTCTAACTCAACCGCAAAGAAATCATCAATCATTTGCAGCAAGGTTTCACGCCACATGTCGATAGATTGCGTCTCAGCAAGGCGTTGACGGTAATGAGCAATGCGGTCAATAAAATGCGCTAACTTACCTGCAAGTTCGGCGTTAATGCCCTGAACTTCGTTATAAGCGGCAATTGGAGAGTGTTCAGTTTCAAACAAACCTGCAGAATCCGACATCGCATAGCCCAGTAGCATTCGCTGGATACCAAATAGCCAGGTATTTTGTTCAGTAGCAGGTAAGTCAAATTCAGTTGCGGTAGAAGAATCGACACCCCAACGGATACCCGCTTCTTCAACCCACTGCTTAGCTTGTTCAAATTGAAATTCATCAATACCGAAGCGTGCCATCATCGCTGGGATTTCTAATAACTCTAGAAGTTCAGAAGCTAAACAGCGCGTGTTTGGTAGCGCGACTAGCTGCATGAACGCCGTCAAAATTGGGCTCTCTTGATCTGCGGTTCTATCTGAGATTGAATATGGGATATAGCGCTCACCCGGGGCATTACCAAATACCGCCTGAATCGCAGGGCTGTAGGCATTGATATCTGCCACCATCACGATGATATCGAGTGGCTTTAGTGTCGGGTCAGCGTCAAACATTGCTAACAGCTGATCATGAAGAACTTCAACCTCACGCATTGGGCTGTGACAAGCATGTACAGTCAACGAGCGATCGCCCAGCTCAACCACTTGTTTATGGTTGCTGGAGTCTAAGATGTGAGCGTCTTGGTGCTCTTCTAACTCAAGAATATCAGCTTGCAGTTGATGCAGCAGGCTGTCTCTCTCGACATCAATAAAGAACTCATGCTCTTCGCTGTCTGATTGAGACAGCAAGAACAGGTTATCTCTGCCCAGTTTACCCATAGACGCAAGTAAGCTATTACCGACCGCTTGGCTGGTATGCAGTTCGTCTTCAATATTGGCTTCAATGCCATCTTTTAATGGTGAGACTTCGCCTTCTAGCTGAGGTAAACCATCAACCAAAGCAAACTGCTTACGACGCTGCGCTTCCACTCTCGCCAAGTATTTACGGTCACGAATATCGCCCCAGTAATGTTGGCAAGGGTTGGTAAACATCAGGTGGACATCAATCTGTTCGCCAAGTGCTTTCAAAGCATCCATGTAGCGAGGAGGCAGTGACGAAATACCAAACACAAACAAACGTTTCGGCAGGTGTTGTAACTGGCCTTGTTGATTAGCTAACGCTTCAATGAAGTCGTGATACAAGTTGCCACGGTGATACTTTGATTGGCCTTGAGAGAGCGTTTGCTCGTAGAGTGCCTTCCACAAAATTGGCTGCCAAGGGTGCTCTTGTTGCCCTTCACTATCAATCAATTCTGCAACGGGTTCTCCCGCTTCCCACATCGCCATCCACTCAGGTCGATACACCAAGTAACCATCGAAGATATCGGCAATTTTCTCTGCCAATTGATACAGCTTAGAGCCATCTTCGTCGTTTTCAAGATAGCGCTGTAGGGGTAAGAAATCAGGGTGGTCAAGTTTCGCGGGTAACAAACTCATCAGCTTCCACGTCATCGCTTCTTTATTAAAAGCACTGCGTTTCGGTACATCAGGAAGCACTTGGGTAAACATATCCCAAATGAAGGTTGCTGGGAGAGGAAAATCGATATTTGCTGCTACACCAAACTCTTTGGCGAGTTCCATCTTAAGCCATTGAGACATACCAGGGCTCTGAACCAAGATCTGCTCTTTTTCGAAAGGATTGGCTAAAGGGTCACTTTTGATTAAGTGAACGAGAAGGATTTTTAAAGTATCAACTTTATTGGAATGATAAACAGTAAACAAAGTGCACTCACGCTAATCTTGCCACAATATACAGCCAGATTAGCATAAGTGCTGAGTTTGGATGAGGAATATAAGCTTATGAAATACCGAAAGCTTAAGCTTCGTTTATCTTTTGAACTATTGCCTCTTACAATCTACCCGCTACCGCGCCTAAAACACGATGAGGTTTGTAGTTCATGTAGTAACGAACAGCGACATAACCCACAACCAACGTAGCCACAATCAATTCAAGATACGCTAGGCCAAACACTTGATTGATGTAATGCGCTTCAATGCCTTGTGCTTGCATCCACGCAGCCAGTTTAAACAAGGCTGTTGCACCAATCACGATTGGGAAGGTAAACGCTGCATAACCAGGGCTAAATGGAAGACGAAGTAGTTTGAAAAACGCCATATAGATAATGAACGTCATCAACACTGCAATACCAAATAGTAAACCAATGATCACAGGTGAAGGGCTAGCAGTAACGGTTAAGTAACCCGCCAAAGATAGG
Organism: Vibrio sp. 10N.286.48.B8; assembly: GCF_003050085.1. Classification (NCBI taxonomy): domain Bacteria; kingdom Pseudomonadati; phylum Pseudomonadota; class Gammaproteobacteria; order Vibrionales; family Vibrionaceae; genus Vibrio; species Vibrio sp. 10N.286.48.B8. Next base: position 63,774 of record NZ_PIGD01000013.1, read on the forward strand.
CTTGCCGGTGCTGCCATAATCGCAATCGTTGGTTTTGCAGCATCTGGCACTTCGTGAGAGAAGATCAAACGGTAAATCATCAGTGGTAGCATCACAGCGTAAACCAATAATCCGAATACCAAAGTCGCGTTCGCTACAGGCTCTAAAACTGGATTACCCGAGAAAGAAACGTCTGCCACAATGATACCGATTGGTGGCACAAACCAGCTTGGCACCATATGGTGAATCTCAAAGTTTTTAGCTCTGTGGTACAAAAAGCTCATTAGAAACACAACGTGCAAAGCCACAGAAGCTAACCACATAGCTTCTTGTAAGAATTGAGAGATTGGCGCCAAAGACGCTGACACCACCATGCACCCCATTGCAAATGTTGGTACCACACTGCCGACAACAGGGTGAGCAAGATCTTCACGAAGTAAATGACCGTGAATCAAAAATTTCACAGCTAAAACAAGAAGCAATACCGCTGCAATAGCTGCACTGATCCACTGGACTAAGCCTGGGGTGTGCAAAATACCTTGTGCGACTAAAACGCCATCCCAGCACCAGCCTAAGCTTGCGATTGCTAGTGCTAACCCTGCCATGGGTGTTGGAGCTCCTGTTAATCTATATTTAATACGTTGAATCATGTCAGCCTCTCTTAAACTTAATTCACTAAACTTGTGAACTCATCAGCTTGTTGAAGCCATAATACGCTTGCGCTTCGTTAAACAATATCCAATTATATATAACAAGTGTTCATCAATACTGAACAGAACCCGTTTTCACCAGCAGAGCAAAACTAGGAATCTGATGGCTAATATTTCAATTAAACAACTCAAAGTGTTTGTCACCATTACCCAGCATTCGACGCTTACCGCAGCATCAGAAGCGCTGTTTTTGTCTAAAGCTGCGGTCAGCATGGCACTAGGCGAAATGGAGAAACAACTCGGCCACTCTCTATTTGACCGGGTCAACAACCGATTAATTCTCAACCAAGAGGGACATAAGTTACTTCCTTTGGCTGATGAAATACTTCACCGAGCCGCGGGTATTGATGTTTTGTTCCGTGACGACCAGCCTTTAAGTGGCAATTTAAAGGTCGGCGCGAGTGACACGATTGGTAATCAGGTCGCACCGTTTATTTTGTCAGGTTTTCGTGAACGAACTCAGCACCAGGATCAAAGCTTGTTCATTTCAAACAGTGCACTGATCTGTCAAAAGTTGGTGGATTATGAACTTGATATCGCGCTAATTGAAGGAAAAACATTACACCCTGAACTCATTTCGAGTCAGTTTAGCAGCGATGAAATGTGTATTATTGTTAGTAATCAACATCCTCTCGTTTCAAAAGAAAAAGTAACTTTAAGCGATTTAGAAGGCAGCCATTGGATTCTACGTGAATCAGGCTCAGGGACTCGCGAGTTTTTCCTTCGTGCCGTCGCACCACGTATCGAACACTGGTATGAATCTTTTGAACTCAACACGACAGAGGCGATCATCAATTCGGTTTCTGCCAATCTTGGATTCGCGTGTTTATCACGATTGGCGGCGCAACGAGCGATTGATTCAGGCCGGGTGAAAGCGCTCGATGTGCCACTCGACATGAAACGACGTTTCTGGATGCTGGTACATAAAGACAAATACCAGAGCCCGCTGCTGAAATCTTTCATGAGTTATTGTGAAGACTGGGCTACACATCAAGATTGAGGCCGCATAGTTGGGGCTCCAACTGGACTTTTAACATCAGAAACTGTATAAAAAGCCAGTAAAATTTATCAAACTTAGAGGATTAACCATGGCTGTTATCGTCAAGTACGTGGTGGAACGCAACGGAGAAGAGAAAATGACTTTTACCTCTAAAGCCGAAGCTGACGCATACGACAAAATGCTGGATATGGCTGATGAGCTTTTTGAACTGTTAGGCAAAAGCGATTTAGTTGAAGATGAAGGCAAGCAAGAAGAACTTGCAATGTACCTAGCGAAGAACAAAGAAGAAGTTCTTTACGCATTAGGTGCTAAGCGTAAGCCAGCTCCGAAAAAAGCTAAGAAGCTTGAAGCTGTTGAAGACGCAGAAGAAGATGCAGCTTAACTAGCTGATAACTTTTTAAAAAACGTCAATTACGCCTCTAATCAGAGTTCGTTATTGGCGTTTTTTTATACTTTTCGAAATATAATGAAGCTTGTTTATAGTCGAAATCGCTCTAAACATTCGCTTGCACAAAAGTGTGATAAAGATCTAATCTATAGCCATCAGGTGATGGGGTTCCACCTAAGCTTTTGCTTCAACCGCCCGTTCTTTTCGAACAGTGCTAATGACTCCTACAGAATCGAAAACAGGTAATACTGTTGGATGTATCGCTATTCCTCCATTTTGAAATGGACTTAGTCTATTGAGACCAAGACCCATGACACCTTTGGATTATCGATACTCAAGATCTGTAGTGAATTAGCCGCACCTCTTCCAACACGTCCTGTTTTCTCAACGCCCTAGGTCTTAAATGGCTCTACAAGTGAGAAAACATTATGCACTACTCTTCAGAAATTCAATCAATGTGCCCTATTCAAAGGGGTGACCTTCACAATTCAGCTCCAATTCCAGTTGAAGGCGCAATGGTTAGCCCAAAAGATGTCATCGCTATTTCTGGCTTAAGCCACGGTGTTGGCACTTGTGCACCACAACAAGGTGCTGCAAAACTGACTCTTAACGTAAAAAACGGCATCATCGAAGAAGCACTAATCGAAACGATTGGTTGTTCAGGCATGACTCAATCAGCCGCGATGGCCGCTGAAATCCTCACCGGAAAAACTATCCTAGAAGCACTTAATACAGACTTAGTATGTGACGCTATTAACGTAGCCATGCGTGAAATCTTCCTGCAGTTTGTTTACGGTCGAACTCAATCAGCTTTCTCTGAAGGTGGTCTAGAAATTGGCGCTGCATTAGAAGACTTAGGTCAAACACAGCGCAGCCAAGTGGGTACCAGTTACTCAACCGCTGCAAAAGGCGTACGTTACCTAGAGCTTGCAGAAGGTTACGTGACCAAGCTTGCACTTGATGATCACAGCGAAGTGATTGGCTACGAATATCTCAACCTCGGCAAAATGATGAAGGCGATTAACCAAGGCGTGCCAGCGAATGAAGCGGCCGACCTTGCGACAGGGACCTATGGCCGCTTCGATGAAGCCGTGACCACGATTAACCCACGCCAACACTAATTGCCAATTTAGAGGAAAGATATGATGAACACTCAATTTAATGAATCAGTAACTCGCGTATTGGCAGAAATGAACTTCGACTCTTTGGAGCAAGCTGACCAATACTGTAAAGCCCACAACGTTGATCCAAAAGCGCTGGTGATGGACACTCAACCTATCGCTTTTGAAAGCGCCGCTGACGCCTACACTCTTGGTGCAGCATTGGCTCTGTTCCGTAAAGCGAACAACGCTGAACAAGCAGCGAATATTATTGGTGAAGGTCTTCAAGCATTCACCAAACCCGGTAGTGTTGCGGAGCAACGTCAAGTCGGTATCGGCCATGGCGCACTGGCTGCACGTCTACTAAATGAAGAGAGCCACTGCTTTGCTTTCCTTGCTGGCCATGAGTCTTTTGCTGCTGCAGAGGGAGCAATCAAGATTGCACTGAACGTCAATAAATCACGCAAAACACCATTGAAAGTGATCTTAAATGGCCTAGGTAAAGATGCGGCTTATCTTATCTCGCGCATCAACGGCTTCACTTACGTGCGCACTAAATACGATTACCAAACAGGTGAACTTGTTGAAACTGAACGTCGCCGTTTCTCACAAGGCCCTCGCGGCGACATCTTGTGTTACGGCGCTGATGATGTACGTGAAGGTGTGGCTATCATGCACAGAGAAGAAGTGGATGTCAGTATTACGGGTAACTCAACCAACCCTACTCGCTTCCAACACCCTGTAGCGGGTATCTACAAAGCAGAACGTACTCGCCAAGGTTTGCCATACTTCTCAGTAGCTTCAGGCGGCGGTACAGGTCGAACATTACACCCAGATAACGTAGCAGCAGGCCCAGCGTCTTACGGCATGACAGATACCATGGGCAGAATGCACGCTGACGCTCAATTTGCAGGTAGCTCTTCTGTTCCAGCTCACGTCGCCATGATGGGCTTCATCGGCATGGGTAACAATCCAATGGTCGGTGCTACAGTTGCATTGGCTGTCGCTGTGAGTGAATCTCAAAACGCATAGCGCCAAAACGATCTCCACCGTCGGCCTGTTGTATAGAGGCAGTTGTGTCGAGCTTAATAATTGAGAAACTCGCAATAACGCGCAACCAAAACTCTACACCTATCACTAAAATCAAACAGCCAGCCTTATGCTGGCTGTTTTTTATTCACACTTGCTCTACTATCTATTTCTAATAATTATTTGTATCTAAGATTAAATACACTAGCCATTAGTATTTAACTGCATCTTTTCAAAGGAATAATATGAAAGAGCTCATCATTCATACCATTACCGTGTTCATGGGCTTTTTTGCCATCATGAACCCAATCGCTAATACGCCAATCTTTCTTGGATTAACCGGTGACAATGACAGGGAAACGGTCAAGTCCATCGCCTTCCGTTCAGTGTTTATCGCATTCGTCATCGTCAGTACGTTTGCACTCTCTGGCAAACTGATCTTTGACCTCTTTGGTATCACGCTTTACGCACTGCGTATCACGGGCGGTATTCTGGTCTTTTTGATTGGCTTTCACATGCTACAAGGCGACTCAACACACGCCAAAGCGAAAGAGAAGGTCAACTCAGATGCCCAACGAGACGCGGCGCTAAGTATCGCAGTTTCACCTTTAGCTATGCCAATACTGGCCGGCCCGGGCACCATTGCCACTGCGATGAACTTTGCCAGTACCGAGGGGATTTACGAGACCATCATCACCATCGTCGCCTTTGGTCTACTGTGTACTTTAACCTATGTATTATTTGTATTCGGCGAACGCTTCGTGAAAGCCGTTGGGCCAAGTGCACTGAATGTGATTACTCGAATGATGGGTTTGATACTAGCGGTAATCGGTACGCAGATGTTGATTGAAGGTATTGAACAAGCTCATAAGGCGCTGTTTGTTTAAGCTCAGACTACAAAAATCTAAAACAAAAATAGCCAGCGATTCGCTGGCTATTTTCTTTTACTGTTAATCTATACCCTTGTCTTTTAAGGCTTTGAATAACAATAAATAACGCTCCGACAAGTGCGGTATCAGTACTATTTATATTCCATCGTTGTTGTTTCAAACCCTAGTGGTTCTAGTACTTTCTTATGCTCAGCCCAAGAGATAAATGATTCAGCATCAGTATTACATATGTCACCTGAGCCTTCCGCACATGGTTTAATACCACCGTCATAGATGACGCTATACTTCTCGGTACTTCCATCGTATGACAAGTTGTTAACTTTGTAAGTTTTAAAACTATCGCCTGAAATAACTATGTCTTGACGATCTGTTGATGTTAATTGAGCATCGCCTAATACATTCCAACCATCACTACCGCTTGCATTATAGTTATTAACGATAACAGTGTAGTCAGCGGCATCGTTCATTGTCGCCCATACTGGGTTTACTTCTGTTCCAGTATTTACCTCTAGATTCGTAACTGTACCTGATACACCTTTCACATCTTCTGTAAACGTGTAACGCATACCCGATACATACGGGAACTTACCAGCATGAGCACCTTCAGCAAGCGTCGGCTCAATTGTGCTGTCAATAAGGTTTCGAATCACCTCGCCTTTCACTGTTAAAATCGACAGGTAGTTCGAGAATGGTAATAATTCTAGCGTAGCGTTACCTTCCCTGAAATCACCTGACGCGATATCCGTTCGAACACCACCAGCTCCCACCAAACCAATCTGGACATTTTTACCGGTAACAGTTGCTACCGACGCTTGATTTGCCCAATAAATCATACCTTGAGCTATCATAGGTGCAACATCAGAACCGTGCACATCTGTTCCAGCATCACCAGGACGACGCTCATGACTGATTTCAGTCGGTGCGGCTGCAACAACATCACCATATGCAGCTTCAAGAGCAGGCTTATAAGTCGCGTCGATACGGGTTCTTAAATCAACATCTTCATTTTTAATCGTGATTTTATCGTTATCATCAATAAACGAAGTTACATCATCTTTATCAGAGCTAACCATTTGATGTTCTCGATGAGAATCATGATAAAACTCATCATTTGATAATAAAGTATTATTCCCAACACATGATAGGAGGTTGCCATTTATATCAAATGCTACATCAACGTCTCCGATAGCTTCGGCATACTGACCAGCTTGAACCACACAAGTATTTTGTGCCTTATCTTTTTGCGGGATCATTTCGGCGTAAATACCATTATTACCTTGGTCAAGGTCGGTAAAATCACCAAGTAAAGTATGAGAATGACCGCCAACAATAATATCGATACCCGTTGTATTGGCAGCTAGATCCTTATCGGCAGCATTTCCTATATGTGATAGAACAATGATTTTATTCACACCCTTGGTTTTTAAATCATTTATAGTGGCTTGAGTTGCTGTAATTTGGTCACTAAATGTCACATCACCAGTCCCGGTAGCTATCGTTGGCATATCCCCCAAAACAACACCGATTACCGCAACAACTTTCTCATCATCACTTGCATCAGAAACAGAGGTAATTGCTCTTTTTTCTGAGCCTTCAAATGCAAACAGTTGATAAGGATATAAATTATCTACATTACTTAAAGACTGATCTTTTGATGCATCCATATTATTTGCTAATATCGGAAAACTAACCGTATTGATGAACGATGCGAGCTTGTCGGTATCTAAGTCGAATTCATGGTTCCCAAGTACCATTGCATCTAACCCCATCTGGGACAATAAGTCTGCGTTTGCAGCACCTTCATTTAGCTTAAAGTAAGCGGTACCTTGCCATGCATCACCACCATGCAAGAATAACAAAGGTTCTTTGTCTGCTTTAGCCCCTGCTTTGATATCGTCAGCGGCTTTCAATAGGCGAGGATAGCCGCCAAATTCGTTATAAACCTTCTTGCCATCAGCACCCATAGTAAAACTGGATTTTACAGGATCAAAATTTGAGTGAGTGTCATTCACATGTGCTATGCGCAATGTCATATCGGGAACAATAATATCGTCACTGTCCGAGCCACAACCAACCATCGCTACGCCGATAGAGAGCACCAGTAAAGACTTAGTAAAATTCATAGAAGATCCTTTATTAATCGTTTTAATGTCGTTATGGCTGGAAATATACTTATATCCTTAAGTGTTTTAGTGATCGCTATCTTAATTACACAGCGGAAAAACTGAGTAATTACTCGGACTGTAGGCACAAGCGATTAATCAACAGAACTCGATTAATTCCGATACTAAACAGATATTTATAAAGAATTTGTGACTGGCTCTATTGATATAGCGAACAAGAGACTTCTTTCTAAGTGCAGATTTGGGATGAGAATGGAGCGGTGCAAAGCAGCTTAAGCAATGATCAATACAATAAGCTCAGAGAGTAATATCCGGATAATGAAAAACATCTCTCAAAAGACAAGCAATATCATTTTACAGACTTTATCCCGATGCGCCCTTTCATAACGAGGGCGCTCTCTTTATGATGAACGCAATTAAATTAACTTTGCTAACGACAGCGCAGGTTATTCGAGCCGCTGTTATAAAATAGCAAATCAAGACTCAACACATGGAGATTCAACATGGCTTACTTTTCACTAGCCTTCGGTACGGCAACCAAAAACCGCGACAATAAAATCATTGAAGCGTTCTTCCCTAACCCACTTCTAAACCCAAGTGACGCTCTTGTTGCGGCTGTGGCTGAAGTATCAGGTTACACTGAAGGCAACCAAGCTATCGAAATCTCTGCTGCACAGAGCGCGGAACTAGCGAAAGCATTCGCAGCAAACGGCGAGACAGCAAGCGCATCTTTCGCAGAAAAAGCAGCAGCATCTGAGCAGCCACTTGTTCTTGTTGTTCTAGCGACTGACGAGAAGCCAGCATCAGTTGCTGAAGGCTTCCTTAAGCTACAACTTATCTCTAACCGCCTAGTTCAACCGCACGGTACGGTACTAGACGGCATCTTCGGCCTACTGCACAACATCGCATGGACAAACGAAGGCCCAATCGATCTTCCTGAACTAGCTGAGCGTCAAATCGAAGCTCGCCTTGCAGGTCGCGCTCTATCTGTAGATTGCGTAGACAAGTTCCCTAAAATGGTGGATTACGTGGTACCAACAGGTATTCGTATTGCTGATACTTCTCGCGTTCGTCTTGGCGCACATGTGGGCGAAGGCACAACGGTTATGCACGAAGGCTTCATCAACTTCAATGCAGGTACTACTGGTGTAAGCATGGTTGAAGGTCGTATCTCAGCAGGTGTTGTTGTAGGTAACGGTTCAGACATCGGCGGCGGCGCTTCTATCATGGGTACTTTGTCTGGTGGCGGTACTATGGTTATCTCTATCGGCGAAAACTGCCTACTAGGCGCAAACGCAGGTCTTGGCTTCCCAATGGGCGACCGTTGTACTGTTGAATCGGGCCTTTACGTGACTGCGGGTACTAAAGTTCGCATGCTAGATAAAGAAGGCAACGAAGTAGAAATCATCAAAGCTCGCGACCTAGCTGGCGTTTCTGATCTTCTGTTCCGTCGCAACTCGATCACTGGTCAAATTGAATGTCTAGCGAACAAGTCTGCTGTTGAACTGAACAGCGAGCTACACAGCAACAACTAATTTAAGCGCTAGATGCTAGATGCTAGATGCTAGATGCTAGATGCTAGAAAATACGAAGCCGCTGGGGTTAAATCCAGCGGCTTTTCTTTTATTAGTCTCTAGCTGAAAGGGTTACGCTTTCTCTGCGGCTAGCTGTTCAAGCGCTTGAATAGAGGTCTCTGATACTAGCGTGCCATCCATGTAGTAGCTGACCTTGTCTCCATCACGAACACCTGTAAGAACGGCTTTCTGACCATCGTTGTAAGTGATGTCCATACGAATCGTGTTCTCATCAATTTGCTGCATCTCACCCCATTCGATCTGACGATTATTGAAACCAAGTGGGGCCTCTTTTAGTGAATCATCAAGGCTGTCGTTCACATCAATCATGGTATCGACTTTGCTGTCAAAGATGTGAGGCGCGCCTGTGAGTGGGTTTTTACCCGCCCAGAATTCGATTGAGTTAAAGACAATGTAATCGGCTGCGGTGGTTAGTGCGTAAACCGGAGCAAGCAAGAAGTTGACGCCCGCACGAGCGTAACGGTTATCTACCACCTCGACGTTGAACTTCATTAATTTCCCAGTAACCGCGTTACTACCTACACACCCAGCTAACGACATAACAATCGCTGCCACTGCAACGGCTTTTGTAATTGTTGTTTTCATAGATCCCTCTTATGCCACGATGATTGATTCAGTTTTTGCATAGCCGAACGAAGCTTTCCTTGCTCGAGTGCAAGAATTATTCGCCTAACAAATTGATTCCATAACATTTAGCGTAGTGGAGATTTTTAGAACAGCAAACTGCAAACCTCAATTGTTTCGCACCGGTTCCTAAATCTTAGGAAATAAAAAAGCGCAGACCTTTCGATCTGCGCTTTTCATTTTTGCATAACCTAGCCTAGATTAATGCGGCTAGTAAGAAAGTGATTAACCCACATTCTTACGTGCGTTTTGGAACATACGCATCCAAGCGCCATTCTCACCCCAGCCTTCTGGAGACCAAGAGTTTGCAACCGTACGGAATACACGCTCTGGGTGCGGCATCATAATAGTCACGCGGCCGTCTGTAGTCGTTAAACCAGTGATAGCGTTTGGCGAACCATTCGGGTTGTTCGGGTATTGCTGCGTTTGGTTACCGTTGTTATCAACGTAACGTAGTGCAACCGTACCTGAGTTCTCAATCGCGTTTAGGTGGTCGTTGTCACGCACTTCTACGCGGCCCTCACCGTGAGAAACTGCGATTGGCATACGAGAACCTTCCATGCCGTTGAAGAAGACAGAATCTGACTTCTGAACTTCAACTAGGCTGAAACGAGCTTCGAAACGCTCTGATTCGTTGCGAACGAAGCGTGGCCAGTACTCAGCACCCGGGATAAGTTCACGTAAGTTAGACAACATCTGACAACCGTTACACACACCTAGAGAGAAGGTATCTTCACGCTTAAAGAAGTTTTCAAACTGGTCACGCGTCGAATCGTTAAACAGAACCGACTTCGCCCAACCTTCACCAGCGCCTAGTACGTCACCGTAAGAGAAGCCTCCACATGCCACAAGGCCGTTGTACTCTTCTAGTACTGCTTGACCCGTTAGGATGTCGCTCATGTGAATATCAGTCGCTTCGAAACCTGCACGGTCGAATGCTGCTGCCATTTCCACGTGAGAGTTAACACCCTGCTCACGTAGAATCGCCATCTTAGGCTTAGCACCAGTGTTGATGAACGGTGCAGCGATATCTTCATTTACGTCGAAGCTTAGTTTCACGTTCAGACCTGGGTCTGAGTTGTCTTTCTTCGCTTCGTGCTCTTGGTCAGCACATGCTGGGTTATCACGTAGACCTTGCATCTTATGCGTTGTCTCAGCCCAGATAGTACGTAGTTCAGTACGGTTACGTTGGATTACAACGTCTGCGCCTGACTTAATCACTACCTCGTCAGATGCTTCAACAGAGCCAATTACGTGTGAACACGCTTCTAGGCCATTTGCTGCAAGAGTAGAAAGAACTGCGTCTAGGTCGTCGTTGCGAACTTGGATTACCGCACCTAGCTCTTCGTTGAATAGTGCTGCTAGTGTGTCTTCGCCTAGCGCTGCAATATCAGCGTTAACACCACAGTGACCTGCGAACGCCATTTCAGCTAGCGTTACGAATAGACCACCGTCGCCTTTATCGTGGTAAGCGACAACTTGGTCGTTAGCCACAAGTGCTTGAACGCCTTCGTAGAAACCTTTTAGTTGTGCTGCGTTGTCTACGTCTGCTGGCTTGTCACCAAGCTGCTTGTAAACTTGCGCTAGTGCTGTAGCACCCATACGGTTTTTGCCGTTACCTAAGTCGATAAGAACTAGGCTTGTATTACCCTTGTCAGTGCGAAGTTGAGGCGTAATCGTCTTACGAACATCTTCAACACGTGCGAACGCAGTGATAACAAGAGATAGCGGAGACGTTACTTCTTTCTGCTCGCCATTCTCTTCCCACTTAGTCTTCATCGACATTGAGTCTTTACCCACAGGGATAGTTAGACCTAGCGCTGGACATAGTTCTTCACCAACTGCTTTCACCGCTTCGTAAAGACCTGCATCTTCACCAGGGTGACCCGCTGGAGACATCCAGTTAGCCGACAGTTTAATGTGTTTGATATCGCCGATATTGGTCGCTGCGATGTTTGTGATTGCTTCACCAACCGCTAGACGAGCAGATGCGCCGAAGTCTAGTAGTGCCACTGGCGTACGCTCACCAAGAGACATCGCCTCACCGTGGTAAGAGTCGTAACTTGCCGCAGTTACAGCACAGTTAGCAACAGGAACCTGCCATGGGCCAACCATTTGGTCACGAGCCACAAGGCCAGTTACCGAGCGATCACCGATAGTGATAAGGAATGTTTTCTCAGCGACTGTTGGTAGACGAAGAACACGGTCAACCGCTTCGTTCATTTCGATACCAGAACGGTCAATCGCTGGGTTGTTCGCTTTTAGCGTTTTCGCATCACGGTGCATCTTAGGTGTTTTACCTAAAAGGATGTCCATTGGCATGTCGATTGGCGTGTTGTCGAAGTGTGAATCTTCAAGTTTAAGTTCACGCTCTTCCGTTGCTTTACCAACCACTGCGTATGGTGCGCGTTCACGCTTACAAATTGCGTCGAACGTTGCCATGTCTTCGTCAGCAACCGCCATTACATAACGCTCTTGAGATTCGTTACACCAGATCTCAAGAGGGCTCATACCCGGTTCATCGTTTGGCACGTCACGTAGGTTGAAGATACCGCCACGCTCACCGTCGTCTACTAACTCAGGAAGTGCATTGGAGATACCGCCAGCGCCCACATCGTGGATAAATGCGATTGGGTTCGCATCACCTAGCTGCCAACAACGGTCGATAACTTCCTGACAACGACGTTCCATTTCTGGGTTTTCACGTTGTACAGAAGCGAAGTCTAGATCTTCAGAAGAAGAACCCGAATCCATTGAAGATGCCGCACCGCCACCAAGGCCGATGTTCATCGCAGGACCACCAAGAACGATTAGGCTTGCGCCTACTGGGATCTCTTTCTTCTGAACGTGCTCATCACGGATGTTACCAAGGCCACCAGCCAGCATGATTGGCTTGTGGTAACCACGTACTTCTTCACCAGCGTGAGAGTTAACTTTCTCTTCGTAAGTACGGAAGTAGCCAAGTAGGTTTGGACGACCAAATTCGTTGTTGAACGCCGCGCCACCAAGAGGACCTTCAAGCATGATATCCAAAGCAGTAACGATACGGCTTGGCTTGCCAAAGTCTGTCTCCCAAGGTTGAACGAAGTTCGGGATCTTAAGGTTAGATACAGAGAACGCCACAAGACCCGCTTTTGGCTTACCACCAATACCCGTCGCGCCTTCATCACGGATTTCACCGCCTGAACCTGTCGATGCGCCCGGCCATGGAGAGATTGCCGTTGGGTGGTTGTGCGTTTCAACTTTCATCAAGATGTGTGTTTTTTCTTGGTGGTAGTTGTATTGACGAGTTTTTGGATCTGGGAAGAAACGACCGACTTCAGAACCTGTCATTACTGCTGCGTTATCTTTGTAAGCAGACAGAACGTGCTCTGGTGTCGTTTCAAAGGTGTTCTTAATCATCTTGAACAATGATTTTTCTTGCTTAACGCCATCGATAGTCCAATCAGCGTTAAAGATCTTGTGACGACAGTGCTCTGAGTTCGCTTGTGCAAACATCATTAGCTCGATGTCAGTCGGATTACGACCTAGCTTCTCAGTGAAGCTTTCAAGAAGGTAATCGATCTCATCTTCTGCAAGTGCAAGACCTAGGGTAACGTTTGCTTTTTCAAGCGCTTTACGTCCACCAGTTAATAGATCAACTTCCGCATAAGGAGCAGGCTCAGCAACCGTGAATAGTGCCGCCGCTGATTCGAAGTCAGTGAAAACCACTTCCATCATACGGTCGTGCAGAATCGCTTTCAGCTCAACAAGTTGAAGCTCAGAAAGTTCAGAAGAGGTTTCAATGTAGAAAGCAGTACCGCGCTCTAGACGTGACACTTTAGCCAGCCCGCAGTTGTGTGCGATATCTGTTGATTTTGAAGACCAAGGCGAGATAGTGCCCGGGCGTGGCGTTGCAAGCAGCAGTAAACCTTCAGGTTCATGCTCTTCAATCGTTGGACCGTAAGTCAGTAGCTTTTCTAGCTTCTCAACTTCAGACTCATCTAGGTCTGCCGTTAGATCAGCAAAGTGGGCAAACTCAGCGTAAATACCTGTTACAGGTAAGCTTAATTCACGACAAAGCTCTAAAAGCTTGTTAACACGAAACTCAGATAGAGCTGGGGAGCCACGCAAAATTCTCATGTGCTTACGTCTCTTATGCAGTTGATTAAGGTAGTATTGGAATAAATTCAGTGGGTTATAGGAACAACCTAACTGTTTTCTTCGAAGCTATTCCCGAAGGTTGCCAAACCTATGCCGATTCCACCTCTTCAATGCGAGCGCATTATAAAGCATTTCTTTTTGTGACGTAACACCAAAAGCAACCGTTTGCGTGATTTTTTTTATCTTTCTGCGTAAATGGTACTTTTGCTGCATTTATCACCACTTTTACAACTGTTTAATTAAACCTACTTTGCCAGCCTTGCGGGGTTTGGTATAAAGGGGCTTCCACTTTTCGAGATTTCATTTTGATGCCTAAATTTACGCTCATCTTTTCGTCTAAGTTCCTTCTGCTCGCCATCGCCCTCTTTGGGTTGGCTGGATGTCAGATTGAATCTGAACCTAAAAGTGTCCTTGAGCAGATACGAGATCGTGGCGTTCTTCGTGTCGGCACCCTCAATAACCAACTCTCTTATTACATCGGTCCTGATGGCCCTGCTGGCTTGGATTACGAATTAGCGCGTGAATTTGCGCAGGAGCTTGGTGTAAAGCTTGAGGTTAAACCCGCTTACCGTTTGTCTGGCCTGTTCCCTGCCCTGCAGAAAGGCGAAATCGATCTTATCGCAACCGGCTTAACGCAAAACAATAAACTGACACGCGCTTATCGTGCCGCACCTGCTTATTACTATGTAAGCCAACAGGTCGTATACAAAAAAGGCCAGTGGCGACCAAGAAATCTTGAACAACTGATCAATTTCGAGAATGAGCGTCAGGCTGAATTTGTAAAAGCGCAAACTGAATCAGAAGAGGCGGCGTCTACTGACACATTAACGCCATCTTTGGTTGTAGTGAAAGACTCACACTTTGAGCCAACACTAAAGCAGCTGCAAAAAACACACGATGACTTTATCTATGATGCGGTCGGCAATGCTGATATCAACGACCTGCTTAAAGAAGTCTCGACTGGGGAGCGCTTATTCACTGTGGCTGACTCAATTGAGCTGTCACTTGCACAACGTTTATACCCAGACGTAGCTTTGGCTTTTGAACTGACAGAAGACCAACCTATCTCTTGGTATTTGCAGAAGTCTGAAGATGAAAGCCTTTATGCTCTGTTGATTGAGTTCTTCGGTAACCTAAAACAGTCTGGTGAACTCGCTTCACTGGAAGAGAAATACATCGGCCACATCGGTACTTTTGACTATGTTGATACTCGTGCCTTTATCCGTGCACTGGACAGCAAGTTACCAAAATGGTCACCGCTGTTTCAGAAGTACTCGCAAGAGTTTGATTGGCGCTTGATTGCTGCATTGGCATACCAAGAGTCACACTGGAACCCTGTTGCGCGCTCGCCAACTGGTGTGCGAGGCATGATGATGCTAACACTGCCTACTGCTAAGAGTGTTGGTGTAACCAACCGTCTTGACCCGAAACAGTCGGTACAAGGTGGTGTTGAATACCTGCGTCGGATCGTGAACCGAGTGCCAGATTCAATCACACAACATGAAAAGATCTGGTTTGCCCTAGCCTCATACAACGTAGGTTACGGACACATGATGGATGCTCGACGCTTAACCAAAGCACAAGGCGGAGATCCTGATGCTTGGGGCGATGTAAAAGACCGATTGCCTCTATTGAGACAGAAGAAGTACTACAGTAAGACTCGTTATGGGTATGCGCGTGGTGATGAAGCAAGGAATTACGTTGAGAACATTCGCCGTTATTACCAGAGCATCATTGGCCATGTGAATAAGCGCAATAAAGAGCAAGAAGCGAGCCTTGAAGGTTTGGTGGTGATCCCGCCTTTAGAAACCTCAGGTGCTGAATCAAGCATTAGTGCTGCTCAATCGACAGTAAGCAGTTCGGAACCTTCGCAGTAGATACTAAAAGAGCAATGCCATTAAGCATTGCTCTTTTTTATTGTGCTTTTTATAACTGCGCGAAAAAGAACAAGCTCGACAAAAGGCCATGAAACTCGATGTGTCATATTGCAGTAACAATCGAACTTTATAACGGCACACCATAATCAAAAATTACGTTCTGTTGCACATCAGTGCTGGGTTTAGCTAGAGCTGCTCTTCTGGGTAAGCCAAGCGCGCGACAAGCCAAATAAACGAATAACACTATAATTAAATCGTTAGCCCAAACTAAAAAGTCAGACGACAAATAGGAAATCATTGAAATGATGAAGAAACTGAAATCGAAACGCCTTGATAAGACCGTTGCTGCAAACCGTCGTAAGCGTATGCTTTCAAATAATAAAAAGAAGATCATTTGGCGCAATCGCGCTTTCATGCAGATGATTGCTGAGTAAATATAGTAACCAAGTCGGTTGGCGCTGGCACTCTTGCGATTGAGAGTGCCGAAAGCACGCTGCTATTTCTTGTTGCTAGCCTTCATCTCTGCTTCTAAACGCTGCTCTTCCAACAGACGTTCTTGCTTTCGCTTCTCTTTTATCTCTTTTCTACGACGCTTGAAAAACGCCTGTAATTGTTCACGGCACTCTTCCTCTAACAAACCATGCTCGACGTCGGCATAGTGGTATGAGGCTTGGCTTTCAAACAAATTCAACACTGTACCTGCAGCACCCGCTTTTAAGTCTGGGGCGCCAAACACAATGCGCTTTACTCGGCTGTGTAACAAGGCACCTGCGCACATTGGGCAAGGCTCTAGCGTGACATATAAAGTGGTATCGAGTAGCCGATAGTTTTCTAAGGTTTGACCGGCTTTACGCAAGGTTTCAATTTCTGCGTGTGCCGTTGCATCGTGGCTGCCAATCGAACGGTTCCATCCTTCAGAGATAATCTCCCCATCTTTCACTAATACAGCACCCACAGGAACCTCTCCCTCACTCTCTGCTTGCTTAGCAACCTCAATGGCGCGTCGCATGAAGATTTCATCTTGAGGGGTGAATTGATGGTCTGACAAAGCGAACTCCAAAAAACATAGGATAAAAACGAAAATAGGTATGCGGTGAAGCATACCTAATCTTCGTGATAATGAACAATAAAGAGGTTAAGACAACAAAAGACAATGAACCATTGCCGCTTGTTGGTTGATCTGACTGTTAGCTATTAGCATCTTCTGTGTCATCGACTATTGGCGTCGCCTTGATACTCACTATGCGATTGTTCTCAACAGAGATAATTTCAAACTGCCACTGCTGGTATTGAACAACTTCGCCGGCATCCGGTAAACGCCCGATTAACCAAGTCACAAGGCCATTCAACGTTTGGAAGCTCTCACTTTCGCCCTCAAAATCCGATAGCTCTAAACGGTTTTTCAGTTCACTGATAGGAATCAATCCATCCACCAGCAAACCGTCTTCCACTTGCTCGGTCCAAAGATCGTTCGGGTTATTCGATAGCTCACCAGCAATCGCCTCAAGAATATCGTAATGAGTCACAAGACCTTGCACATCGCCATACTCGTCGACAATGAATGCCATCTCAGTACCCGACTCTTTAAAGTAGCCAAGTAAACGCAGAGCTTTCATCGATTCTGGAACATAGATCGGCGAGCGAGACAGCCCCATGATCACTTGAATGCTTAGATTGCCCGCCTGATTCAGCAAGGCTTTGGCTGACACCGTACCGACCACTTTATTGAGGTGATCTTGGCACAATGGAAACACACTATGCTTTGATGAACGCAATTGCTTAAAGATATTCTCGACAGGCTGATCGATATCCAGAAAATCGATGTCTCGACGCGGAGTCATCAATGAGCTCACAAGGCGATCATCAAGCTGCAAGATATTGCGAATCATCTCTTGTTCGCCGCGTTCAATCACACCCGATTCCGAGCCCTCTTTCACCAGTGCATGGATATCATCTTCAGTCACGCTATCTTCTTCACCGCCTCGACCCATCAACTTAAGAATACCTTCCGTTGAAGCCGACAACGCAAATACAAACGGCGTCGCGATTTTAGATAGCCAGAAGATTGGCAGCGCGACTAACACAGCAATGTTTTCAGCTTGAGACTGAGCAAAACGCTTTGGTACCAACTCACCGACAACGATAGCGAAATAAGTAATACCCACCACCACAACCGCGGTAGACAAGATATTCGCTTGTGTTGGGTCTAATCCCCACAGTTCAAGTTGAACGGCCAATGGAGCCGATAGCGTCGCCTCACCCACAATACCGCTGAGCAGGCCGATTACCGTGATACCGATTTGAATGGTTGAGAGGAAGCGGGTTGGGTTTTCTTTGAGTTCAAGCGCAACCTGAGCGGAACGGTGTTTTTCGGCTAAGCGTTTCAACCGACTATTCTTTGCTGCTACCAATGCAATCTCTGACATGGCAAACAGACCATTTAAAACAATTAACCCTACTAAAAGCAGAATCTTCATGTGGCTTGGATTTCCTAAATTTACCGGCCAACAATTAGCCGTAATCCGGAGTATAAGCTGAGTGCCTTTACCTTGGATATAAAAAGTTTTGGGTATAAAAAGTCTCAGATATAAAAAATAGCGAAAAAAAAACCCGCATATTTCGGTGCGGGCTTAGCAATGAATAAAGCTTAATTTTGCTTAGTTCAATCTTACATTGTGTAAGTGTAAGGTGCTTGGATACCTAGTGGGATACCAAGAGCCCAGTAAGCTAGCAAGAAGATAGACCAACCGATTAGCATAGCAATCGAGAATGGCATCATTAGAGAAGCTAGAGTACCGATACCTGTGGACTTAACGTAGCGTTGACAGTAAACAACAACCAGTGGGAAGAACACCATTAGTGGAGAGATGATGTTAGACACTGAGTCACCTACACGGTAAGCCGCTTGAGATAGCTCAGGAGAGATACCCACAACCATTAGCATTGGAACTAGGATTGGACCGATAAGAGCCCACTTAGCTGAAGCAGAACCTACAAGCAGGTTAACTGAAGCTGTTAGTAGAATCATACCAACAACCGTTGCTTCACCAGGAAGGTCCATCGCTTTCAGGCCTTCAGCACCGTAAAGTGCCAGCATAGTACCGATGTTTGATTGACCGAATGCAGATAGGAACTGTGCACAGAAGAACGACATTACAATGTATGCGCCCATCGTTGCCATCGTCTCAGACATTGCTTTGATTACGTCATTGCTGTTTTTGAAAGTACCCGCTACACGGCCGTAGACGATACCTGGAATGATGAACAGGATGAAGATAAGAGGAACGATAGACTTCATTACTGGTGCAGAGAATGCTGTTAGCTCACCTTCAGGCGAACGAAGCGCTGAGTTTTCAGGAATAAGAGCCGCGATAAGCAGACCAATACCTGCAACCATAGCCCAACCCGCAAACTTGAATGCTTTAGATTCAATTGCAGTGAACGTACCAAGATCTGGTGCTGCTTCTGCATCTTCATCAACTGGCGTGTTAGCAAGGCGAGGCTCGATGATCTTCTCAGTTACGTACCAACCGATAGCAACAATAAGAACTGAAGATAGGCCAGTAAAGAAGATGTTCGCTAGAGGGTTAATCACGTATTCAGGGTCAAGAACGTTTGCCGCTGTTTGAGTGAAACCAGCTAGTAGCGGGTCAATACCTGAAGGAATGAAGTTCGCTGAGAAACCACCTGATACACCAGCAAACGCTGCTGCAATACCCGCTAGAGGGTGACGACCCGCAGCGTGGAAGATGATACCGCCAAGAGGGATTACGAGAACGTAACCTGCATCTGCTGCTGTGTGAGACACGATAGCAACAAGAATTAGCATTGGCGTTAGTAGCTTAGCTGGCGTGAAATTAAGCATCTTCTTAAGGCCAGTCGTAATGAAGCCTGAAGAATCTGCAACGCCAACACCTAGCATAGCAACAAGTACGATGCCTAGAGGTGCGAAGCCTGTGAACGTAGTAACCATATTCGCTAGGAAGCTAGCAAGCGCTTCACCAGTAAGTAGGTTGTTAACTTCAAGAGCAGCACCCGTTTGAGGGTTGATGAGGTCGAATGAAAAGTTCGACAAAAGTGCAGATGCTACCCATACAATAACTAGAGCCCAGAAGAACAGGATTGCTGGATCTGGAATTTTGTTGCCGGCGCGTTCAATGAAGTTTAGAAAGCGGTCCATTCCACTGATTTTCTCAGTCGATGGTGCTTTTTTTACGGCTTGGTTACTCATTGTAACTCCATATGTGATGTTGTTTTGTTTAGGCCTAATATAAGTTTTGACCACGGCCTATTGGTACAGCACATATTCTATTAAAGTCGTTATTAAAAAGCACAAGATTCCATCTAATTTTCCATAAATGGAGACATATTTTGCAAAAATACCATACAACCACAACAATATAAAAACACAAAAAACACCATTCCATATACAGAGTTTTAACTAGCACGCAAACAATGTCCGAGGAGTGAAAATTATCAGTAAAAGGAGTGGCGTAAGCCTTGGCATGCAGTAAACGTTTGCTTAGGGGTCAGTCAAACTCACTGTATTTGGAGAGCATAGTTTCGAGATAAATACTTTGCGCGCGGTTCATACGATCTTGCCATGCAATTGTGACAACAATGTTTTTGAGGGCACCAGATAAGGCTCCGCTCGCATTAGTGACTTCACATGTCATCGAATATACAGAACCAGATAAACCGGATAAGGGATCTGAACTCGCGATGTTGAGACAGTAACTCGACTGATTTAGTTCCTCAAAAGGAATAAGCCCTACCGCGCCACTAACATTGAGCGCGCGAGTTCGATAATGCTCCATCTGCCTTTCTGCAAAATGCAAAGCTTCGACACTCTGGAGCGCATGATCCGACTTTTGTTCCGCATACACCTGTAATTTAACCAGCCCTAACGACGCAACGCCAATCAGCAGAAAAGAGATAAGTACCTCTAGTAAACTGAAGCCAGAACTCTTAGAAATCATTCCACGAACCTCGCTGCCATTGGTACGTTGAAGGTGGGTCACTTGGGTTCGAATCCGCACGAAAATCCATGTCCATATCGCCCACTATGGTCGTCACTCCCGAGGGGGAATCAAAAATAAGACCACCAGAAGGTAAACCAGAGGCAAACTGAATCCCGACACTTTTTTTGACGACACTGGCCTCATCAATATCTTTGATAAAAGGCGCAAACACGTTATTAGCAGCGAGCGCATTCCAGAAACCATCGACTCGATTTTTCACGTGGCTCTTTTGATAATCGACCAAATGATAAATCACTCCGTTGTAAGCCATGGCTCCATTCAGGGCCAACACACCATCTTGCACAACCAACAGCTGTGACGGATTGATTGTGGCCGCAACCGCAGCGTTGATATGGCAGTTGCCTTCAATCCACAGCCCCTTGGTTTGCCCTGCAGTGAAGTGGTCCATGATCTCAGTGCCGCACTCAGTCGCATTCAATAGCTGAACATGCTTAAACAAATCCGTATCTTGTGATAAATCGACAATGTTTTGATCAGTTTTAGCAACACCAAAAAAGGTGTAAAACGGATTCATATTCGGATCTGGATTAAAGTCTTTTTGGAAAGGCGGTGGATTAGTACCTTGATAGTAATCAGGGGCATAGATTGAATGAGTGCTACCGGAAGCACCTTTCGGGATCTCCGTTTTATAATCACTATGGCATATACCATCAAAGCCAGAAAATGGACCATCAGCACTAGGATCGAGAACCTCTAACCCCAATGCCTGTCCTGAATTACTATGAGTTTCGTTATATTGATAGGTGAACAGGTCAGCAAAAGAGACACTGACACACTCATATTCATTGCCGCTAATTGGGTCTTCTTTTACTGTCGGCTTCAAGCTTAAGGTACCAATAAGCTCAATAGGCCCCGTCGACTGAATCGCCCCACTGCCGAACTGAGATCTTTCTTTTATTGTCTTAAAAAGTGACTGTGCGTTTGAGGATGACGTTACGATGTAAGCACTAGAAATTGCACTATCGGAGATCTCGATTTCTGGCTGATTTTGATAAGGAGAGCACCAATCTGCAAAATCCGCCGGGCGAGCACTCACGTCTTTGATATCAGCAATAGTCTTGTCTAATTCAAGTAAGTAAGAATAAGTACATTCTAACCCCCCTTCCGAACGCCAATGTTCTTGCCTGCCTTGAACCTCGTTTTGAGCAACTTTGACCTGATGAAAAACACTGCGATACGTGCCTAGCGTCACCACTAAAGCTCCAACTAAAAGAACCGATGTCACCAGCAAGGTCACCACGCCGCGCTGCTTTCTATATATCATCATTGCCAGTTCCTTTGTTTAACGGAAACCGAAACCGATTTGGAAACACCTGCGGTTGGAATTGAGGCTGTGATACTGATGTCAGTAAATGTGCTCTTGATAGAGTTCTGCTCTAATACTTGGGAATTAATGCTGAACTCATCAACATCAATGAGGTTGTCATCGAAAAGTGAGTAACATCCAGTAACCTCATGAAATGTAGGAATTGCCTCTGATACAGTGGTGCCCTTCTCACATATTTGCAGTTTGGTTCCATTTTTTTTGTAAACGATATTTCGATGATCTTTACTTGCGCTCGAACCCTCTCGGAAGTAAACAAAACCAACGGAAACACCACCGCTCACTTGAATGGTATCCGTCGCGCCAGACAACTTGATTGAATAACCATTAGATCCATCGTAGCCCGCTCGTTGAATATCTTCTTTCATCACTTGCATTGTGCTGGTTAGGTTTTGTAGTAGCAGTAACTCGATACCTTTGTCTTTAGCTGTTCTCTGACCGGTGATAAAAACACTGCCCATGATCGAGATCGCGAAGATACCAATCACAGACGCCACCATTAACTCAATCAATGATGTGCCTCGTTGCTTGCTAGGCGCAGCCACAATCGGCTTAACACGCATAATAGCCATATAGAGCGCTCGACTCGCCGCAAACCTTAATTCGCCCTGGGGGACTAGATAACTTAATCAATAAACGGTCGGTTGAAGATGCATTAGGAGAAAGATAGATCGTGCCCCTGGCAGGTCTCCCCCTGACACTCTCAAAGCTGATTCTCGCCCCCGTATAGTTGTGAGAAAACGACACATCTCGAAACGGTTGACCCGATAACATCACCAGCGTTTCGCCAGAGAGATCTTCGGTCGGCTTCAACAACAGACTCCATTCCCCTGTTGATTGCTCCTCATTTTTATCCATAGAAAAATGCACCCAAAGATCTTGATTCCTTTTAACCGATTCAGACTTGGCCTGAATAAGAAAGCCATTCAACTCTCCGGCGAGTCGCTGCATCTTGACGGTTTCAGTAACCGAACTAAAACTCGGGGCAGCCGCAGCTATCAGTATCGACAGCACCGATACCGTTACTAACAGCTCTAATAAAGTAAACCCGCGAGTCATTTCCCAAATTCCTATGTAATTCAGTGCGTAACCGTATTTAATCTTGCAGCGATGCTACCACCAGAGAAGAATGGACAGAGTTATGAAAGGAAACTACTCGCGATGATTCGAAGAAATATATGCAACAGCAACAACATAAGCATGAGAGGGATGACATTGATCGAGTTATTGCTGGCTGTGGTAATCGTGGGGATACTCGGTGCCATTGCCTATCCAAGTTATACCAACCATGTTACCAAGGCTCATCGAGTTACAGCGATGGCCGACATGACCAAAATACAACTGGAGATAGAAACCCTATACACGGGAAACTATGCGTCGGCAGCAGTGAATATTATTTCTGGAGGAACATGCTTGTTTTGTGATACCGATTCTAGCCGATACACGCTCGCTATCTCAGCAAGCAGCAGCACCTATTCAATTCAGGCTGAGCCGCATGCACCACAGACAAGTGATGACTGTTTAGATTCGACGACTGATATTTTGGAATTGCACCACTCAGGTATCTCAGAGCCAGAAGCGTGTTGGAAATAATGAGGTAAGCCAATCAATCTCACGCGTTACCCTTTTACCCTTTCTACAGGCACAAAAAAGCCTGCACACTGGCAGGCTTTTAAATTTTCAAATCACTATCTAATTACTTAGTTAGATCATCGAAGAAGCTTTTAACGCCGCTGAAGAAACCTTCAGATTTTGGCTTGTGCTTGCTTGCCGCTTCGCCACAACATGTTTCTTCGAATTCACGCAGTAGTTCTTTTTGACGAGAACTTAGCTTAACTGGAGTCTCTACCACTAGCTTAACGATTAAGTCACCCACACCGCCGCCACGAACGCCTTTCACGCCTTTACCACGCATACGGAACATACGGCCCGTTTGTGTCTCTTCTGGCACTTTAAGGTTTACACGACCATCCAGTGTTGGAACTTCAACTTCACCGCCTAGAGCAGCCATAGAGAAGCTTACTGGAACTTCACAGTAAAGGTTGTTGCCGTCACGCTCAAAGATGTTGTGCTCTTTTACGTGTACTTGTACGTACAGGTCGCCAGCTGGAGCACCTTGCTCTCCCGCTTCGCCTTCACCTGATAGACGAATACGATCGCCAGTATCAACACCAGCAGGGATCTTAACGTTAAGTGTTTTCGTCTTCTGTTTGCGACCTTGACCATGACATGAGTTACATGGGTCTTTGATGATCTTGCCTTTACCGTTACACGTAGGACAAGTCTGTTGAACCGCAAAGAAACCTTGGCGCATTTGCACTTGGCCGTGGCCATGACAAGTGCCACACGTTTGTGCAGAAGAACCCGCTTTCGCACCGCTGCCATCACAAGTATCACACTCTACAAGCGTTGGTACTTCGATTTCTTTAGAAACACCACGAACCGCTTCTTCTAGAGAAAGCTCCATGTTGTAACGTAGATCTGAACCACGTTGTGCACGCTGTTGACCGCCACCACGACGACCGCCGCCGAAGATGTCGCCAAATACGTCACCGAAGATATCGCCGAAGTCACCTTGGCCACCGCCGCCGAAACCACCGCCGCCGCCCATGCCACCTTGTTCAAAGGCTGCGTGACCGTATTGGTCGTAAGCTGCTTTCTTTTGAGAGTCAGTTAGGATCTCGTACGCTACTTTTACTTCTTTAAACTTATCTGCTGCGGTCTCGTCACCCTGGTTACGGTCCGGGTGGAATTTCATCGCTAAGCGTTTGTACGCTTTTTTAATATCGCGCTCTGATGCATCGCGGCTTACGCCTAATACTTCGTAAAAATCACGTTTTGACATGTTCTAGGTCACCAAAATAATTGCTACTACCGAATGATCACTTCAGTAGTCTGTGTATCAATCTAGATAAAAGTTCTGCCGGCTGAAACGCCGAATAAAGCTATTATCTAGATCGACAAGTCTAAATACAAATTTACGGGCGTGAGAGTTACCTCTAACGCCCGTATATTTAGAAATCGAAAAACGACTTTTCTAAGCTAAAACACGTTAGTTCAAGGAGAAAGCACGGAGCTTACGGATGTAAGTGAGTACCTTCGACGTAGAAATCACGTGTTATAGCGACGAAAAATTACTTTTTGTCGTCTTTAACTTCTTCAAACTCCGCGTCTACCACGTCGTCGTCTTGCTTAGGTTGTTCACCAGCGTCAGCACCAGCTTGTTCAGCTTGAGCTTTCTGTTGAGCAATTTCCATTAGCTTTTGAGCTGCTTGCATAAGTTCTTGAACTTTAGCGTCGATAGCTTCTTTGTCGTTACCAGACTTAACTTCTTCTAGTGCCGTGATAGCCGCTTCGATTTTAGCTTTCTCGTCTGCAGGTAGAGCTTCACCAGCTTCTTCTACTTGCTTCTTAGTGCCGTGAATCATTTGGTCAGCTTGGTTACGTGCAGTTACTAGCTCTTCGAACTTTTTGTCCGCTTCTTTGTTAGCTTCTGCTTCTTGTACCATTGCTTCGATCTCTTCCTCAGACAGGCCGCCTGATGCTTGGATAGTGATCTTCTGCTCTTTACCCGTCGCTTTATCTTTAGCAGATACGTTCAGGATACCATCAGCATCTAGGTCGAATGTTACTTCGATTTGTGGCATGCCACGTGGTGCTGGTTGGATACCTTCTAGGTTGAACTGACCAAGAGACTTGTTGTAAGTCGCTTGCTTACGCTCACCTTGAAGAACGTGGATAGTTACTGCGTTTTGGTTGTCTTCAGCTGTAGAGAACACTTGATCCGCTTTAGTAGGGATAGTTGTGTTTTTCTCGATAAGCTTAGTCATCACGCCGCCCATCGTTTCGATACCGAAAGATAGAGGAGTAACGTCTAGTAGTAGAACGTCTTTAACGTCACCAGCTAGTACACCACCTTGAACAGCAGCACCCATTGCAACAGCTTCGTCAGGGTTCACGTCTTTACGTGGCTCTTTACCGAAGAATTCAGTTACTTTAGCTTGAACCATAGGCATACGAGTTTGACCACCAACTAGGATAACGTCAGTGATTTCGCCTACAGATAGGTCAGCATCTGCTAGAGCAACTTTTAGTGGCTCAAGAGAACGTTGAACTAGGTCTTCAACTAGAGACTCAAGCTTCGCACGAGTCACTTTGATGTTCATGTGCTTAGGACCAGTCGCATCAGCAGTAACGTAAGGTAGGTTTACGTCAGTTTGAGTAGTAGAAGAAAGCTCGATTTTCGCTTTTTCTGCTGCTTCTTTAACACGCTGCATTGCTAGTGGGTCAGCTTTAAGGTCGATACCTTGCTCTTTCTTGAACTCATCTACTAGGTAGTTGATCATGCGGTTATCGAAATCTTCACCACCAAGGTGAGTGTCACCGTTAGTTGAAAGAACTTCGAAAGTCTTCTCGCCTTCTACTTCATCGATTTCGATGATAGAGATATCGAATGTACCACCACCAAGGTCGTATACAGCGATAGTGCGATCACCACCTTGCTTATCTAGGCCGTAAGCTAGAGCAGCAGCAGTTGGTTCGTTGATGATACGTTTAACATCTAGACCTGCGATACGGCCAGCATCTTTAGTTGCTTGACGTTGAGCATCGTTGAAGTAAGCAGGAACAGTAACAACTGCGCCAGTTACTTCTTCGCCTAGGAAGTCTTCAGCTGTTTTCTTCATTTTCTTAAGAACTTCAGCAGATACTTGAGGAGCAGCCATTTTTTGGCCTTGCGCTTCAACCCATGCATCACCGTTATCAGCTTTAACAATGTTAAAAGGCATGATTTCGATATCGCGTTGAACTTCTTCATCTTCAAAACGACGACCGATTAGACGCTTAATTGCGTATAGCGTGTTTTGAGGGTTAGTAACTGCTTGACGTTTCGCAGGTTGACCAACTAGCGTCTCGCCGTCAGTGTATGCGATTACCGATGCTGTTGTGCGTTCGCCTTCAGCATTTTCTAGTACGCGTGGTTTGTCGCCGTCTAAAACAGCAACACAAGAGTTAGTAGTACCTAAATCAATACCAATGATTCGACCCATCAGGCTATCTCCGAAATATAATCTATATTAGTTTTTGCTATACCCACATATGTGGGGGGCGGTAATCAGGGATTCAACCCTAATACACAAAATTTAAGTGCAAATGTAATTTGCTTTCGTATGCACCATAGATAAGGGCTCACGAAGCCTTTTCAAGGGTGAAAAGGGATTTTTTTACATTTATTTTAATAAAAGGAATGATTAGGCACGAATACATATCATTACCGCCTATATAAGTCCCATAACTGGGTTTATTCACCCTCTACTATCCTTTTTTGTAGCAAAGTCTTATTTCTGTAAACTGACTCTCAAAGAGGCTCCCCTCACACAGCAATTCAGACTGCACTATCGTTTGTTGAGTAAAAATAGATAAGGTGATCTTCTCACTCAATAAAAAACGGAGCCACTTGGGCTCCGTTTATCTACTCAGGGTTTCAGCTCAGATTAAATCTATAGCGGAAAGAATCTCTGAATTAAGCTTCTGCTTTTTGTAACTCAGCTTCTTCATTAGCTTCAACGCCAATTTCGTTTTCAGATTTAGCAACGATAGTGTTCACCGCTGTATCACCAACTACGTTTGAAGAAGTACAGAACATGTCACAGATACGGTCAACAGCAGCAACGATAGCTAGACCTTCTGGTGGTAAACCTAGTTGGTGCAATAGAACACCTACCATCACAACACCGCCACCAGGAACACCACCAGCACCGATAGACAATAGCAGGATAGTTAGACCTAGAGTGAAGATATCAGCAGTGTTGATTGGCTGACCAAACGCGTTTGCTACGAACATTGTTGCTAGTGCGATGTAGATAGATACACCAGACATGTTCATTGTTGCACCTAGTGGCACACCGAAACCCGCTACTGACTTAGATACGTTTAGTTTGTCAGTAAGAGTACGCATTGTTACTGGGATTGTTGCATTCGAACTTGCTGTAGATAGTGAGAATAGAACTTGCTCACGAGTTGCACGTAGGAACTGCTTTGGAGAAATACCTGTGAATGAACCCACCATCATTGGGTAGAAGAAGAAAATCCAGAACACAAGCATTGCAACCACAAGTGCCACATAACCAGCAACTGACATTAGCGTATCTGCATCCAGTGTTGCGCCCAATTGAATCATCAGAGCAAATACACCGTAAGGCGCCAAGCTCATTACTAGGCCGATAAGCTTCATCATGATTTCGTTAGCCATCTTGAATGTCTTGATAGCTGGACCACCACGAGAATCAAGCGCTTGAATAGCAAGACCTGTCAAAATTGCCATGAAGATGATTTGTAGCATGTCGCCGCTTGCGAAAGCTTCTACAGGATTGCTAGGAACGATGTTAACAACAAGAGAGAAGATGTCTGGCGTTTCAGTTGTTGTAAGCGCAATTGTCTCAGAAACCGTACCGGCTAGATTCGCTCCTGCACCTGGTTGGAAAATAAGACCAATCGTTAGCGCTGCTGAAATCGCGATGATGGTGTTAATAATGTAAAGACCAAAGGTTTTACCACCAAGACGACCAAATGAACGAATATCTTTTAGCTCAACAATACCGCAAACAATAGATACGTATACAAGAGGAACTACAAGCAATTTGATAAGTGATACGAACATACCACCAGCACCTTCGGCAGCACCAAGTAGATACGTATCAAAAATAGCAATACCGCTGAATAGGTACTGAATAGCAGTACCAATAAGTAGACCGGCAAACAAGCCTACAAAAATTTTACTTGAGAGCGATTTATCCATCGTTCTTCTCCAGTTTGTTGTGTTTAAAATTTGTACTTTTATAGTTATATATGCGACCAAAATCGCTATATGGCAGTGGATTTTACATACAAAGATAACAATTAAAAGTATTTATTTACAAAAACATCACAAATGTGACATCAAAACATTTACTCAATCACAACAAGTTTCATAACACAAAACTCTAAATCGCTGATCTGAGTGAAATAAAAAGAACGACATTCTTAATGCGGTTTTGATGCTTATTTACGTGGACTCTCAGGCTATAGACATAAAAAAAGAGAGGCATATGCCTCTCTTTTCATTTCACGTAAACCAGTGATTTATTTTGCCGCCACGACTTATTCAGTCAATGCGCCAGTCAATCAGTTGGTAACGTAATAAGTCATTACTTAGCAACCATAACCATCGCAGGGCGAACCACACGACCGTTTAGTTCATAGCCTTTTTGCATTACAAACATAACCGTGTTTGATTCGTGATCTGGGCTTTCTTGGATAGACATCGCTTGGTGGAATTCAGGGTTGAACGCTTCACCTTCAGGGTTGATCTCTTTAAGACCAAACTTAGCAACTGTATCTACGAACGTCTTGTGCGTTAGCTCAACACCTTCAAACAGTGGCTTAACCACTTCGTTTTCAGCGTCTGCCGCTTGCATTGCACGCTCTAGGTTGTCGATGACAGGAAGCAGACCTTCAGCAAACTTGTTCAAAGCGAATTTACGCGCTTTATCAATTTCTTGTTCGCTACGGCGACGCATGTTTTCAACTTCAGCTTTCGCGCGAAGAACAGAATCTTGCTGTTCTTTCACTTTAGATTCGCTAGAAAGCAGTGCAGCTTCCAGTTGAGCGATTTTTGCTTCCTGCTCATCAGCAGCGTCTTCATTCAGCTCAGCTTCTTCAACTTTCTCAGCTTCAGCGATGATCTGATCTAGCTCTTCTTCGGTTACTTTGTTTTCTTCGTTGCTCATGATATCTCCAGAATTCGTTTTCAATGCAAGTGACAGGCGTGTTTGCGCCCCAAATTGATATAAAACACTCGCATAGACGTTCAACTTGCCTTTATTATGGGGATGAAGAATTTTGATTCAAGCCTAATTCGTTTGGAAACGTTATGAAAAAGCCATTTGAAGTCATCGCCATTATTGGTAAACCTCGAGATCAGCAAGCAATTCAGACTCATAGAGAGCTCTATCAGTGGTTAAGTGCTGAGGGTTATCAAGTGTTTGTTGATGACAGACTCGCCACTATTTTAGACGACATCCCAAAAGAACATTTTTCTAGCCTGATTGAATTAGGTAAACGCGCCGATCTCGCCATTGTGGTCGGCGGCGACGGAAATATGCTCGGTGCCGCTCGAATCTTGTCACGTTTCGACATTTCAGTGATTGGTGTTAACCGAGGCAACCTTGGTTTCCTAACCGATCTCAACCCTGAAAACTTCCAGAGTGCGCTTACTGATGTTCTCAAAGGCGAGTTCATGGAAGAGGAACGCTTCCTGCTTGAAACGGAAATTCACCGTCACGGCCAAATAAAAAGCCATAATGCAGCACTAAACGAAGCGGTACTTCACCCAGGTCAAGTTGCACACATGATCGAGTTTGAAGTCTATATCGACGACAGCTTCGCTTTCTCGCAGCGTTCTGATGGCTTGATCGTTTCTACGCCAACAGGTTCTACCGCTTACTCGCTTTCTGGCGGCGGTCCAATTCTGTCATCAAGCTTGAATGCCATCTCTTTGGTACCCATGTTCCCACACACGCTTTCAAGCCGACCGCTTGTTGTCGATGGAAAGCGCCGCATCAAGCTGATCGTATCGCCTGATAACCGCGGCACTCAGGAAGTCAGCTGTGATGGTCAAATCTCGCTGCCTGTTTCCCCTGGCGATGAGATCCACATTTACCAAAGCCCAAATGTACTCAAACTGATCCATCCTAAGGACTACAATTACTACCACGTTCTACGTAACAAACTAGGCTGGTCGAGTAAGCTGTTCTAACTAAACAGCTCTAGCAATAACCGAAAATTTCAAAGGCTGACGACATTCGTCAGCCTTTTTTATTACCGATTAAAAGCCCACCATCTCTGTCTTTACGCCAATCCACCACATCGTCATTCCCAAGAGGAAGGAACGACCGAGTTGGGAATCTATAGCGGTTTCAGTGATCTACAGACAAGCTTAATTCTGAGAGCTGTCGCAAAAAATTTTCACCCGCCGACTTTACTGTATAAAGAAACAGTATATACTGAGCTTATATACAGTATTGTTCAGTTATACAGGTAAATAAAAATGCTGGCTCATTTAAGTGTTAATAATTTCGCTATTGTTAAGTCTTTACAGCTAGAACTCTCTAAAGGCATGACAACAATCACCGGTGAAACTGGTGCGGGTAAATCTATCGCTATCGATGCTTTAGGCTTGTGCCTTGGAGGAAGGTCCGATGCAGGAATGGTTCGACAAGGTGAAGAAAAAACCGAAGTCAGTGCCGCTTTTTTACTTGAGAACAATCTGCATGCTACCCGCTGGTTAGAAGACAACGAATTGCTTGATGGCAGTGAGTGTATCCTGCGCAGAACCATCTCAAAAGAAGGTCGTTCTCGTGCATTCATCAACGGTAGCCCTGTCCCTCTTTCACAATTGAAATCGCTAGGACAACTATTGATCAACATTCATGGTCAACATGCGCATCACCAGTTGATGAAAAGCGATTACCAAATGGCCATGCTTGATCAATACGCAGGCCACTTGAACCTATTGAAATCAACACGTAATGCTTACCAAGCGTGGCGACAAGCGGATAACCACTTAAAAGAGTTACGTGAAAATAGCCAGCAAAACCAAGCTCAAAAACAACTTCTTGAATACCAAATCAAAGAGTTAAATGAGCTGTCTATTGGGGAGGAAGAATATGAAGACCTCGAACAAGAGCATAAGCGCCTCTCCAATAGCGGAGAACTTGCCACAACCTGTCAGCAAGCTATCGAGCTTATTTATGAAGGCGAAGAAGTTAATGCGCTTGGTATTCTGCAATCGGCCAATAACTCCTTAATTCAGTTAGCTGAGCTCGATGAAAGATTGGCCGAGTTACCGAACTTGCTTTCTGAAGCCATTATTCAGATTGAAGAAACCAACAACGAGTTAAGAACATACCTAGACAGCATTGATGTTGATCCCGGTCGTATGGCTTACGTTGAAGAACGCTTCTCAAAAGTGATGTCAATGTCTCGTAAACACCACGTGTTGCCAGAAGAGCTATATAAGCACCATCAAGATTTATTAGAACAAGTTGAAGCACTTGATTGCTCAGATGAAAAGTTGGAAGAATTAGCCAGCGAGGTAGAAAACCAATACCAATCGTTCGTGGCTAAATCAGAGAAGCTTCATAAATCTAGAACTCGTTACGCAAAAGAGCTCAACAAGCTGATCACGCAAAGCATGCACGAACTGAGCATGGAAAAAGCGCAGTTTGCCATTGAAGTGAACAACACCAACACACACCCTTCTCCATTGGGTATGGATAACGTGACCTTCATTGTTTCGACCAACCCAGGCCAGCCAATGCAGCCGATTGCGAAAGTGGCCTCTGGTGGTGAGTTATCACGAATCTCACTAGCGATTCAAGTAATCACAGCGCAAAAAGTGGATACACCAAGCCTGATTTTCGATGAAGTCGATGTGGG
Organism: Vibrio sp. 10N.286.48.B8; assembly: GCF_003050085.1. Lineage (NCBI taxonomy): Bacteria > Pseudomonadati > Pseudomonadota > Gammaproteobacteria > Vibrionales > Vibrionaceae > Vibrio > Vibrio sp. 10N.286.48.B8. Next base: position 96,074 of record NZ_PIGD01000013.1, read on the forward strand.
TATCAGTGGACCAACCGCTGCGGTTGTCGGAAAAATGCTTCGCAAGCTGGGCGAATCTACACAGGTGATGTGTGTGACTCACTTACCTCAAGTGGCAGGTTGCGGTCACCAACAGCTGTTTGTAGCGAAAAACACGAAATCGGGCAAAACAGAGACTCAAATGCACACGCTTGATGAGCAACAACGTGTTTCAGAGCTTGCTCGACTGCTTGGTGGCAGCCAAATTACCGAATCGACGCTTGCCAACGCAAAAGAGCTATTAATCGCAGCTTAGGTTACATATTCAGCAACTTTCTGATAATTTACCGAAAAGTCTTGGCAATTTTGCAACTTAATTCAAAATTGCCAGTCATAACAAGCTCAAAGCGCAAGGAGCTTTTTACTTCTTGCTGGAGCTTGTTTATTATCAGGCAGTATTTTAGCGAAGAAAGATCTCAAACTATGCGAATTAAAAAGTGGTTAGTTGCAGTTCCACTTGCACTAACAATGTTGACCGGTTGCTCTCTATTAGAGAAGTTGGTTTATCGAATTGACATCAATCAGGGTAACTATGTTGAACAAGAAGCTGTCGACCAGCTCAAGTTTGGCATGACAAAAACACAAGTTCGTTACGTTATGGGCTCACCTATGCTTATCGAAAATGGCTACCCAGATACGTGGTACTACATTTACCACCACCAGAAAGGTCACAACGACCCTATTCAGAAAAACCTTGTCGTAAACTTTGATGCTACGGGCACTCTAGTAACGATCAATGGTGATTTTGAAGCCAGTGATGAGTTCTTCGAAAGCCTTCGCTAGCTTTCCAGTCAACAAAACCCTCAGCCGATAAAGCTATCAGTCGACAAAGCAAGAATCGCAAAATCCTGCTCATATGAGCAGGCTTTTTAACATCTGCTAACAAATTAGCTGCTGTGTCTAACTAACAGGCACAAAAAAGCTCGCAGATGCGAGCTCTCTTCTAACTTAAATTTGTTTAGCATTACGATTTAGCTGCGGCCGCTTTTGCTTGTTCAGCACGCTTGCGACGAATCTCTTTTGGATCTGCCAATAGCGCACGGTAGATTTCGATACGGTCTTTATCACGAACCGTCGCATCAAGCTTCACGTTACGGCTGAATACACCAACCTTATTTTTCGCTAAGTCGATCTCTGGATACAATTCCAAAACACCAGACTGCGCAATGATCTCTTCAACGGTCGCGTGCTTGTTCACTACCAAAGTAAACACACGCTGTTCATGCGGAAGTGCAAACACAACCTCTACGTGGATCATATCCGATTCAATAGTCATGGCTTAGTAAACCTGTTTCGCGCGTTGAGTAAAAGCACTGACCATATTGCTCGTCAGCTCATTGAAAATCTTACCAAATGCCATTTCAATCATTCGGCTAGAGAACTCAAACTCTAGCTTAAGTTCAACCTTACAAGCTTGCTCGTCGAGCGGAGTAAAGTACCAACCACCCTGCAGCTTTTTGAACGGGCCGTCCACCAGCTCCATCAAAATCTCAGCACCATCCGCTAAACGGTTCGATGTGGTAAATGTTTTGCTGATACCAGCTTTAGAGACATCAACCGAAGCCACCATAGTTGAATCTGAAGATTCGATCACACGTGAACCAGAACACCCTGGCAAAAACTCATGATAACGAGCAACATCATTGACCAAGCTGAACATCTGGTCGGCACTAAACGACACTAATGCTGAACGAGTAACCTTTGGCATATAGACTCCTGTTAAAGACAGCGTTACATTAACACAAACTGCAATTTTAATTGTATTGGGCCAGAGCGCAAATAAAAAGGATTCCCCAACTAGGGCGCAATCCGTATAATGAGGCCATTATGGCAAAGAATAAATCAAAATCAAAAGCCGGTAGTAATACCATTGCGCTTAACAAGAAAGCTCGCCACGAATATTTCATCGATGATGAGATAGAAGCGGGGCTTGAGCTACAAGGCTGGGAAGTAAAATCCCTACGTGAAGGCAAAACCAATATCGCAGAAAGCTACGTTTACATCCGAGATGGCGAAGCATTCATCAGTGGTATGACGATTACTCCGCTAACTCAAGCGAGTACTCATATCGTGGCGAACCCAACACGTATTCGTAAACTCCTTATGTCGAGAAAAGAACTCGACAACCTTATCGGTCGTATTAACCGTGAAGGCATGACACTTGTCGCAACCGCACTTTACTGGTCTCGCTCTTGGGCGAAGATTAAAGTTGGCGTTGCGAAAGGTAAAAAGCTGCACGATAAACGTACTGATATGAAAGAAAAAGATTGGGCGAGAGATAAAGCACGAATTATGAAGAGTAATTTGCGTTAATTTTAAGCACTTAAACGCACAGTGCTAGACAGGGTAAGCTTTTCTGGTACTATGCAAATAACACTTGGGGCTGATTTAGGATTCGACAGGAATTTTGAAGTCTGAGGTGCATGCCGTGGGGCGGTTGGCCACGTTAAAAGCCGCAAAAAAATAGTCGCAAACGACGAAAACTACGCACTAGCAGCTTAATAACCTGCTCAGAGCTCTCTTACCCTAGCTTCCGCTCGTAAGACGGGGACCAATAAGAGATCAAACCCAAACTAGCTAGCGTGGCTTCTCCCACCTGAGAGGAAAAGCGCGAATTATAATTCAGGTTAGCCTTTAACTAGCGTGTCGGTTCGCAGGTTGCTGGTGAAATTAAAGATCGACTAAGCATGTAGTACCAATGATGAATGATTTTTGGACGCGGGTTCAACTCCCGCCAGCTCCACCAAACGTTTGGAAAGGGCCAACTCGAAAGAGTTGGCCCTTTTTGTTTGTCTAAAGGTTGAGTAGTAGTAGATAAACTTCTAAATAACAAAGGTTTAGAACTCAAACCATCAACGTCAAAAACAGACACCTAATAAAAAAGCCACACATCCCAATACTGAAATGTGTGGCTGTTTGGAACGGTTCTATTACAAACTTAGTTAGGGGTTACTCCACATCACCTAACAAGTAATCTTCATCGCTGCTGACTACTGCGCCGTGTTTCAGGAAGTTCTTACCTAAAATCATACTGTATTCGAAGCGAGAACGATCTTGAAGGTTCACTCTCACCTCTTTCTCTAAGTCACCGAGCTTAACCTTCATTTCAACGACAGGGCGAATGTTCACCTTCTCGCCTTTCTTGGCTTTAATGCGCATTACATCAATCACTGGCTTAGTGAACTCTTGCTTATCGCCTTGGTTGTTTTGATAGGTAAAACTCACCATGTCTTGGCCGTCTTTCTTAAATCGTTTGATGTTAACTGCATTCATTGAGCTTACATCCGCACCAGTGTCGAGCTTGGCCGGGAACTTCATGCCATTCACTTCAACGACTTCGATGTGCCCAACTTTAAACAGCGGCTCGGCTTTCAATAGGTAGTCTGAGCGCGTGTTTACGTAAACGCCCTCTTTCGCCATCTTCTTACCTAAAATAAAGTACGCTTCTTTCTCATTCGTATTGAGCACGTCGATGGCAAACTCTTGCGTACGCACTTTTCCAGACACCGCAAACTCACCACTTACAACCGGGCGAGTATCATCCCCGACTTTAAGCTTCTTAATAATTGGCTTGGTCACCTTCTGCTTCTCACCATTTACATCCGTAAGATAAAATTCAACGGAAGCATCTTTGCCTTTACCTGTCATTTCAAAACTGTCGACCTTCAACAAAGGCGTATTAACAGTAAAAGAAGCCACAGCCTTAAGCGGGAAGTCATCTAGGGTGATGTCCTCTTCCGGTGAGATAATCATAGGCTCACCAGACTCCGCCACATCACTAAAGCTCTCTGAACCTTCTGATAAAATATTCTCAGCACTGGTGTCAATCATGAAAAGTTCACTGGCGGTACTGGTACCAAATCTCAACTGCGACTCACTACTCGAGCGCTCACGTAGGTACACCAGAACGTCTTTGGTTGTGTTTTCATCGAGTTGAACCGGCACATACACCAAAGGCCTTTTCTTACCACTTACGCTTAACATACGAACTAATGGCAGTGTCATCTCTTTCTGCTTGCCATCGTTGTCGAACATATCAAACGTCACTTCACTGTTCTTCTTATCTACATCGATGTCTTTTGCATGCAAAATGCTGTAGCGGTTCTTTAAAGAGAAGGTCGCATTCATCGCCATTCCCGAGATAGAAACCACCTCTTTACGGCCAACCACCGTTGCGTTCTCTTGCTCTTGTAAGTAGTCATAGCCCGCAAACACTAAAGCGTTATCTGCAAGGAAGGTTTTGCCGATCAATACTGGCGCAGAGAAGTGACTTCTGTCGGTCAGGTTAACGTCTGTTTTTAGCTCTTGGTCTGCAATGGTAAGCGACATTTTTACGGTAGGACGAAGTAAAGGCGTGCTGCTAGTGCGGCTGCGTATCATGCTGACACGCTCTAAAGGCGCTTCGATTAATACCATGTCTCCCGTGCGTGGGTTTTGGATCTTAAAAGACACCACAGCTTCATATTTCGCAAAGGTGCTGCCATCCCAATCATCGTAATCAACATCAGAATTGTTCAACAGGTCTTCGGTTAACGCCGCCATCAACTCTTTGTCTTTGAGGTTTTGGTAATCGGGATTAGAGCTCTTCACATGAATGTCTTCAGCATGCATAGAAGTGGTTTCTGCACCGGTATCAATTTTACCAATGAAAGGAACGTCTTTTAGCCCTTGAACGCTAGATAGGTACACGTTCTCAGTACGGCCTAATACCGACTTACCATCGAGTTCGTAAGTAGGATTTTGAGTGGTGTGTGAAGTATCAGTAGCCAAAGTGTATTGTGAAAAAAGTAGAGTGCTTAAAAGAGTTAGAGCCAAAGGTATCTTTTTCATTAGTTGGTCCGTTGTGATCAGTTCACTAATAATACTGGCGTTTCAGCGAAGAGTTCCCCCACCAGTAATGGTTCTCACAAAACGTTAACGCTATGAGTTTTTCAATGACAAACCGATGACTTTGCGCTGCATTCGCTTATCGATTATTGACTAATGGATACCCAATAACCTTTTCAATGATCGGTGTTCTATTGGAGAAATGAATACAAAAAAGGCCAACGACTAGCGCTGACCTTAGCTATTCAAAACACACCTGAAGCGAGTTTAACTTGCTAAAACACAAACGGTTCTAGATAAACATAGCACTAAAAAGTCCCGACTGTTTTCTTTGCGCAGATAGCTCGAGCTTTTTCCGCGTCCTCACCTTTATTTTTGAGATAGCACTGTCGATAAGATTCGACGTAGCGCTCAAATAACACCTTAGCTTCAGGTTGTGGTTTAGAGAGCAGTTGGTTAACAAACTTTCTTGAGCCGACCTCAAAATGCTGAGTATCGATTGGGCTATTCCAATCCCCTCCCCAGATCATAAATCCGTGATGGGCAAAAAGCTCAACCACATCTTCAGCCATGCCGCGGCGTTCTATTTCATCACGCGCACGAAAGCGAGTACGGTTCACATAACTTGTCGCAGATTGTGAAGGCTTTACCGTGATCTTTCCGTTGCTATCGAACGCTAAGAAAGGATTTTGAACTGGGTTGATGTCTATCGCCACACCATAAGCATGCTTCGACCAACCACCTCCACCTGTAATAGGACGAGCATTAAACGCACTGCTGTTGTTCGCGTCCATTGAGGCGTTATCGTCACCTCTGAATTCACGCATTAGGCGAGCGGAATGAAGAGGAAAATTGCGCTGTTTGAGCTCCGAAAAAATTTGTTCAACAGCAGGTGCAACCACATCAAGCACGATCATATTGCCCTGTTGCGTTTCCCCTTTGAAATTAATGAAATCGAAATCCACTTTGGATAGTCGCTCACAACCGACAGGCGCACCACTACTCAAGACATTGTTCTTTTTCATCATGTCGCATTGCCATTGAGATGTAGGGGCAACTTGGCCGTAACTCGCAACACTGAGAACAGTGGCCAGCCAGCCGACAATAAAACGTTTCATATCAAAGACTCAAAATAGTAAGTGTGAAAAGTAGCAGAAGTTGGAAAGTAACATATTAAGCCAAGTGGAGCGCACGCTTTGTTAGCGCGTTTTGTCCCAATAGACAATCTCTCGAACTCTTCCGTTCTGATCCTTATCAGCCTTTCCGCCGATTTCAGAAAGCTCAGGCAAGCACGACAATGTTGGAGCGTGATAAGCAATCAACATCAAAATGAATGCGTCATAAATATCGTCTATCGCGACGTCTTTACGCTTGGTATTTAAAATGGCCAAAGACAAGCCGTCACACCATTGAGGGGCGAGTTGCTGAATAATAGAAAGCCGTTCCTCTTTGCCTTCTTGCGTTCGTTTGGAAAACGTCAGCGGTTCACCTTTCAATGCTGCAAACACCACCTCAGGATGTGATTCCCTTATCGAAAGGCTTGGGTGAGATTCAATGAGTTCATCAAGCTCGCGAATCTTGGGCACAATTCCCCAAGTCTGTTTAGAAAACTTCTTATCAAGCTGCTCAACATTAGCACTGCACGCCGCAATGTAATCGGTTTGGTAAACCGCCTCTCGACACGGAACAGGAAACACGGAAGAGCCACGTTTGCTGGTGAGGAAACGTCTTGCTGCTTTATCGCATAATCTATCTGGAGTCAGTGAATCGCTAAAGCCAATCGGCATATCGATTAATGTTGTTGATCCCGTAAAATCATCAACCAGCTCTTCGAGGGTCTTCACCACCTTGAACTCAGGTGTTTCATTGCCAGAGACAATCCAAGCGATCCAACCCGCCTTGCAGCCATCAATTCCGATGTATTTCATCGTTTACTCTACCGTTACTCAAAGGATTAAATTAGAGGGTAAATTGCGATCAGTGCCACTCATTGATTAATAGTCGGCTTTTCACACCGCGTACCTGCAAACCCATAGCGTCAAACACCTCTTCGAAATCTCGACACTGTGATGGAATATTGGGTAAAGAAAGAGCCGCTTCCGAAAAGAACTGTTGTTCAAAATGAGCGGAATCGTTCCACGCCAATAGCCACCATTCGAGAATACGAGACTTAGACGCACGAAGTTTTTCAGCAGTAGGAACTTTGTCACTTTTGCTTAGATTCTCTTTGCTTGTGGTGGGAAAGAGGTTCCACTTGTCGTTATTCGGCCAATAAGCAAAAGGCAGACAGTGATCAACGTGATACTCGTTTTTTAATGATTTTCCACTCCAAACACTGACAATGTCTGCCTGATCAGCTCTAAGCTGTTCAACTCTTTTGCGTACATCACGAGTATCATGGTTTCGGTCAATCCAGACTAAACAGTCGTGATAGGTCTGTAGTGATATGTTGCGCTGTCGATTTAACTCAAAACGCTGCATCTCCATCACCCATTGATTCACCACCAGCGGTTCAATCCAAGAATGGTAAATTCTAAAGCACTCCCACAGGCTTTCATCGAGAGTGAAATAGCCAAAGCTTTCTAGGAACTCACTATCAATGACCAGCGATTCTCGGCTCTTACGTCGCTGCTGAGGTGGGAGTATCTCAAACAGCTTATTCTCTTTAGAGCCATGATAAATAAAGGTCACTGGACCCGATTTAATAGTACTGATCGTTTGTGAAAACAGCTTCTGCAATGCTTTGGCTTCCTCGCCTAAAAACATAGTACCAATAGCTAGATCATCGGCACTAAGATGCTTTAGTTTGTTCCAACCATCCGTTTTTACAAATCCGAGGCCTTTACTCGTGTTGCTATTTTGCTGAATCCCAGCGCCTTCTATATCGATATCAATCAAGCGCTTAAACTGCCTAACCCAATACAGAGCGACCAAGCCCAATGGTAGAGAAATTTTCCCATCAGTTCGATCAATCACAGCGCCTGAATGAGCATCCGCAATTCGCAGTAATGTTCTCAACAAAGCCAACTTGTATGTGGCCGACTTGTTGTCATTCACAATAATGTGGCGCACCTTGTTCAAGTCACCGGAGCCATCGTCTGGCAATGTCATCACCACGGTTTGCCACCACACTTCATTGCGGTTCAACCTATCTTGGCTATCATCAACATGACGAACCAACAAGGCGCTGTTTTTTGATAAACGCTCGAGCTCTTCAACTGAGACTTCATAGCCTTGTCGACTGTCTTGAAACTCCCCATGACGCAGAGTGATCACCAGCTTGCCATTTGGAGCTAGCAAGTTAGACAATTTTCTAAATGCACGCTCTCGATGAGACGGAGCGAGATGCATCCAAACCGCACTCACCAATATCAACTCAAAACGCATTCCGAGGTTTTCAGTGCGGCTAAGCGAGGGGAGTGAATCATCAATCCAGGTAACACTTGGGCCTGTATATTTCGAGCCTTGTTCGCGTAATGAAGCACTTGGTTCTATCGCAATAACATCAGCTCCGGCTTTGTGCATCCATAGCGCATCACGACCGCTCCCTGCACCGATATCTAGTACTTTATCGCCCTCTAAAGGCCAGTAAGCTTGCCAGCTTTTATGTACCGTCTCGAACGTAACTGAGTTGTACTGCTGGCAAAGTGTGTGAGCATTTTTATCGTAAAATGGAATCGATGAGGACATATGCGTTATTGGAGTAAGGAGTCTATCTCAATAGTAATGGGGAGCTTGGGCGATTGCTAGCAGCTCATGTAAGTTCAGCCACACCAATCAACATTTATCGTTAGTGACTGTTTTATATCAATATCTACCTAATGAGCTCATCAGGCGAGTCACATCATGAATCAGTTTCGTCAGCAAAACAAAAACAAACAAGGTGCAAGCTGACGTGCGAACAGAGATAATTGTTTGAAGATGATTAACTCGCCTAAAGCACCTAGCCGATAAAGACTAATGAACACATACTCACACATAGATACCCCATTCAACCTGCGCCACACCTGTTGGTTTTGTGGTGAACCTTCCAGTAACCTTGTTGAATTCCCTAAGACAGCGCAGGCTGTTGCCAAGATTGGCCATTCACCGATAGCACTGCCGGCTTGTAATGAGTGTGCGAGAATTAACTATTCAAAGAATCTGACCTCAATTTGGTCTGTGCGCGATCAGATAAAACACACTCTGATAGACAAGTACGCTAAGCACCTTGGCATCGGTGAGAACTGGACAGAGCAAGAGCTTATTGATTCTGATTTCTCGGGCTCGACACTTGGCGGGTTTGGGCGCAGCGCGTGGAAAATGTATCAAATCGCCAAGCAACGCGTCGATTATAAAGGCTGGCCTTTGTCGGTTGATGACATCCCACTTGAGGTATACGACGAAACCAGTGGCTTTGAGTTTGACGGTACTCGTTATGCCTCAATCAATTCGTGTATAGACTATTTCACCAAGGCTGCAGGCGTAGACAAAGAGCTGTTGTCGCAGCTTGTCGACATCGTTTCATCAGACCGATTTAGCTACGCACTGCGAATCGCTAAGCTGAACAAAAGTGTCTCTAATACCAAGCGCTCGGAGATCGTCGAAGAGGTGCTACAACAAGAGTCTGAACAAGAAGAGATACTGCTTGAGCAAGCTAATTCAATGTTTAACCCAAACGTCGAAGAGGTGAATATTTCAGGCTCAGTTGCGCCTGTATTTGCCATTCAATGGGCGTTAGCTAACAAGGTTGAAGATTTGGCCCACCTATGTGCGCTCGAAGATGAGTATTTCGACTATTTCGAACACCTCGGCGGCCCTGCAGCTTTCATGTCTTATAACGGCCTACAACTCTACTTGGAATCGCGTCAAGATCCTGAATGGGTAGAAAAATCGGATCCAAATAAACAGTATTGGTGATCATGAGCCATTACTGGTGAACACGTGTAAGCTCGATAAGTGTGTCAAATGCCCATTGTTAGTCCTTGTTTTATATAAAGATCTAAAAATAGCCCCCTAACACAGTTAATTGTTGCAATTCGGTTAAATAGAGTGAAAACTTCAAGCATCTAAAACTATTTAATCACTGCCATCAGTGGTGAGTAAGGAGTGAATTGTGCTTGCTGTTCTTCGTATTATTTTGGCTACGGTGTTTATTATTCTCACCACTCTATGTGCTTTTGTTTACTGCTTGTTTAGCCCCAAGAACCCCAAGCATGTGTACGTTTTCTGTCGTTGGTTCAACCAACTCCAAAAGATCATCGGTGTAAAACTGGTGCAGCGCGGCCTCGACAATGCCCCGACACCAGAAAACAGCGTCTACATCTCTAACCACCAAAGCATATTGGACTTTGTGACCGACCCAGGAATGCTAAGACCACGCACTGTTTCATTGGGCAAACGCGATTTGTTGTACGTGCCTTTCTTTGGTCTGCTGTATTGGATCACCGGTAACATCATGATTAACCGTGAAGACAAGTCCAAAGCACGCGATACCATCAAACAAGTGGCGGAAGCGATTCATCAGAGAGATCTATCTGTTTGGGTTTACCCTGAAGGAACCCGTAGTAAAGGGCGTGGATTACTGCCATTCAAAACAGGCGCTTTCCGAATGGCGATTGAAGCTGGTGTGCCTATCACCCCGATGTGTACCAGCACCACACACAATAAGATCGACTTAAATCGATTAAACAACGGTATTGCGATTACCGAGATGCTGGAACCTATCGATGTGTCTGGATACAAGCTCAGCGATGCAAGGGAGCTGGCCAATCGCTGTCACGCACTCATGGCAGAGAAAATAGCAGAGCTTGATGCCGAAGTAGCTAGTTTAGAGGCGCAGCAAAACCCAGAGTTGGATTCAGACCGCTCTTCTACGAACTAACTCACAACGAACCCACTGAGTCATCGCTCAGTTACTTAAAAAGATACTCAACGATCGCAACTCTCATTGTTCTTGTTTTACTTACTGGCGCTTATCCGCAAAATAAAAACAGGCGTTAACGGCTTTATAGAGCAATGGGAGTAAACGATGGAAGTGATTCACCATGGCGGCAAACATACTGTCACAGGATCTTGTCACGAATTAAGAGATTCAGGCCAAGCGGTGCTCATCGATTGTGGCCTGTTTCAAGGTTTAGATCTTCAAGGTAAAAAGCTTCAAGGTGCGGACACCCACCCTCTTGATATTGAATTTGAAACATCCCACCTCAACGCTCTGCTGCTGACTCATACTCACATTGATCATATTGGCCGATTACCTTGGTTACTCGCCAGTGGGTTTAACCAACCGATTTATTGCACGCAAGCCACCGCTGAACTCGCCCCTTTAATGATTGAGGATGGCTTAAAGCTGCAAGGACTCAGTAATAAACAGTCGAAGCTGATACTCAAAAAGATTCATTCATTAATTGCTCCCAAGCCTTACGGGGAATGGTTTCCAATCACGTCTAAACAGCAAAAAAACGGAAAGGATCATCATAGGCCAAATACTTTGCATGCCCGCTTTCAACCCGCTGGGCACATCTTAGGTTCTGCCTATATCGAGATTAAATTACCTAATCAAGAGGTGGTGGTATTTTCTGGCGACTTAGGGCCAAGCAACACACCTTTACTTCCCGACCCGATGCCGCCACAACAAGCCGACTATCTGTTTATCGAATCTACTTATGGCACCAGTACACATGATGATATTGCGACACGAGCAGAACGCCTCAAAAGCATCATAGATCGTTCGCTACTTGATGGGGGTGTCATCCTAATTCCGGCCTTCAGTATCGGTCGAACACAAGAGTTGCTATTTGATATCGAACACCTGATCTTTGAGCATCAGCTCAGCGCCGATATTCCTATCATCCTCGATTCTCCTATGGCAGAGAAAGTGACACGTTCCTATCGACGCTTTAAAGAACTCTGGGGACAAGAAGCAAAGCAACGGCTAGAACTGAACCGTCACCCACTCGCTTTTGAGCAGTGCATTACCGTTGATGGGCATCGAATGCACAAGAAAATCGTTAATCGCCTTAAGTCGACAGGTGAACCCGCGATTGTGGTCGCAGCTTCTGGAATGTGTCAGGGCGGCAGGATCATGAACTACTTATCCGCCTTGCTTCCCGATAAACGAACTGATGTAATTTTAGCTGGCTATCAAGCGCACGGAACGCTCGGACGAGAGCTGCAACAAGGCGAAATGCAGGTTTCTATTGATAACAAAGACGTTGAGGTTAATGCTCAAATTCATGGCATGTCTGGCTATTCTGCCCATGCTGATAAAGAGGATCTCTACCGATTTATAGAGGGTATCGCGACTCCACCGAAAGAGGTGCATTTGATTCACGGCGAGCCAAATACTCAGTCGGAGTTCGCTCAAGAATTACAAGAGCGAGGGTTCGTAGTTGTTTGAAACAGTCATCAAACTAACAACTTTCACTAAGTAATTCTTAAAGCCGCAATTATCGAATCTTCAAAAAACACAGTTTCTTATATCTGCTAGCTCACACGATGCAGGTGATAGATTCCAATCTACTTATCCCACAACCCCTATATCAGCCGTTTATGCTAGCGGCCTTAACCGCTGCTCTTTTTTAATTTCGTATTTTATTCGCATCTCAAATCCCCCTTTTTGTATTAATCACTATTTATTCACTTTGTAAAACACCAGAAAGCAAAACTAGTTGCATATTAGGTTGAATGGGACGATTATCGAATTAGCACTAAGCATTAACAACCCCCCTCTATAACTTGCTTTATGTCACAGTAATCCTAATGCGCAGTTAAATAATTTAACACTTGGGTTACAAGTGAAGTATTGTGTTGTTCGAAAAACAATCATAAGCAAAACTAACAGGGAAAATACTCATGCAGTCATTCGTTGATTTTTTGAATGGAATAATCTGGAGCCCAGTACTTATCTACCTATGTTTAGGTGCAGGTTTGTTCTACTCCATCATGACTCGATTTGTTCAAATCCGTCACTTCTTTGAAATGTGGCGCTTGCTACTATCAGGTAAAAGCTCATCAAAAGGCATCTCGTCTTTCCAAGCTCTAGCCGTTTCGCTATCTGGCCGTGTCGGTACCGGTAACATTGCTGGTGTTGCTGCCGCTATCGGTTTCGGTGGCCCAGGTGCAGTATTCTGGATGTGGGTTGTAGCCTTCTTTGGCGCCGCAACTGCTTACGCAGAATCTACACTAGCGCAAATCTACAAAGAAGAAGACGAAGGCCAGTTCCGTGGTGGTCCGGCTTACTACATTGAAAAAGCAATGGGTCAGAAGTGGTACGCATGGATCTTCGCTATCGCGACTATTTTTGCATGTGGCATTTTGCTTCCAGGTGTTCAGTCAAACAGTATTGGTAATGCTGTAGAAGCTGCATTTGGCTCAGGTGATATGATTGAAACAGCTGTCGGTACATTCAGTTTCGCTAAAATTTTCACCGGTACTGTTGTTGCTATCATCCTTGCTTTCATCATCTTTGGTGGTGTTAAACGTATTGCGAACTTCACACAAATCGTTGTTCCTTTCATGGCATTGGCTTACATCATCATCGCGTTCGTTATCATTCTGCTAAACATCAGCCAAGTGCCAACTGTTTTCGCAATGATTGTTGGTGATGCATTCACACCTATGGCTGGCTTCGGTGCTGCAATTGGTTGGGGTGTTAAGCGTGGTGTTTACTCAAACGAAGCGGGTCAAGGTACAGGTCCTCACGCGGCAGCAGCTGCAAGTGTTGATCACCCAGCTCAGCAAGGTTTGGTACAAGCGTTCTCTATCTACATCGATACTCTTCTAGTATGTTCTGCTACAGCGTTCATGATCATCATCACTGGTGCTTACAACGTTCACGGCGGCGCAGAAGGTGTGTTCCTTGTTCAGAACTTAGCAGCAAACGTTGGTGCGAATGGTCCTGTATTTACACAGCTTGCTATTGAAAGTGCACTACCAGGCATTGGTAAGCCATTCATCGCATTTGCTCTGTTCTTCTTCGCATTTACAACGATTCTTGCTTACTACTACATCGCAGAAACGAATATTGCTTACCTACGTCGTACCATCAAGATCCCTGGCATGATGTTCGTACTTAAGCTTGTTCTTATCACTGCAGTTTTCTATGGCACAGTTAAAACAGCTAACCTTGCATGGGCAATGGGTGATGTTGGTGTTGGCTTGATGGCATGGTTAAACATCGTGGGTATTCTGATCATCTTCTTCATGTCTAAGCCTGCGCTTAAAGCTCTAGCTGACTACGAAGAACAGCAGAAACAAGGCGTAACTGAGTACACATTCAACCCTGTAAAACTAGGCATTAAAGGTGCAACTTACTGGGAAGAGAAGTACAAGCGTAAAACAGGCAAGTCTCCTGAAACAGAAGCTGCAGACACTAAACCTGTAGAGCAACCTTCAGCTTAAGCTTGTGCCTTAACAAATGGATTGCTTTAGCAAATAGCTCGCTTTAACTCGCGCTATTAATAACGCATAAAAAAGGGGTTAGCCATTTCGGCTAACCCCTTTTGTTTTATTCATAACCAATAAACGGCTTATAACAAACTAACTGTTCCCGAGTTAGAGTATTAAGCAGCGATTTCTTGTGTTGCCAGTTGAGGTGCTTTCTTCTCACCGATAGGCAGAACTGTGCGGCCGTATTCGTTGTTGATTACTTGTGCCATTGCAAAGTAGATAGCTGAAGCGCCACAGAAGATACCTTCAAAACCAGCGATAGTGCCGATCAGTTCGCTACCAGTGAAATCACGAGCTGCAAGTAGGAAGAACAAGATAGTTAGTGAACCGAATACTACTTGCTTCGCTACTGGGTAGCATAGAGAACCGATGAACATGAAGCCAGTGAAGATGCCCCATAGAAGTAGGTACCAACCCATAAATGCAGCAGGGCTTGCTGGTAGGCCCATGTAAGGCATTACGATTAAACCAACCAAAGACAACCAGAATAGGCCGTAAGAAGTAAACGCAGTTGTACCGAACGTGTCACCACGTTTGAAACACATTGTGCCCACGATAACTTGGCTCAAACCACCGTAAAAAATACCCATAGCAAGAATCATTGAATCGATTGGAAAGAAACCTGCGTTGTGGATATTAAGAAGAATAGTGGTCATACCGAAACCCATTAAGCCTAGTGGCGCTGGGTTAGCTAGTTTGGTCGACATTGCGAATTTACCTTATTAAAGTGGTTGATTAAAAAAAATCGATAAAATTTGTAAGAAAATTTTAATCTATAAACCGCTCAACTAGGTAATCCAGTTATCGAAAACTAAGATTGTGTAAATGATCTTATGGAAGATTAGTTTCATAACGACACAAATCAATTCACAGAAACTATAAGTAAACAAATTCCCTATCGCGCTATAAAAAAGATGCGAGTAACGAGATGTGATATTCGAAAAGAGTCTTTAGATTCGAGTAAGCGGGATACGAAGAGCGTGTTGAGATTGAAGTTAGTAATATGCATATGAAAAAGTTGCGGGTAACGAGATGCGGGATGCGAAAAGAGTCTTCAGATTTGAGTAAGCGAGAACCCTTAGCATCAAACTTAGACAATAGAGAGCTAGCTTTTCGTTACTCGATTACTCGCATCCCGTATCTGTTCCCCATTCGTAATCTTAAATTACGCTTGTTGTGTTTTAGATTCAGACACTTGAGATTGAACGTCTGAAGAAGCGTTTTTACTCGCATCGCGCTTAGCTAACAGAGTCACAAGGATAAGCTGAGCAACAAGAGCGCCCAACACAACCAATGCACTTCCCGTAAAGCCTGCGACTACAAAACTAATCAGAGCAATAGAGCCATTCATCAATGCGTAAGGCAGCTGTGTCTTAAAGTGCTCAAACTGGTCACACCCGGCACCTGTTGAAGAAAGAATCGTGGTTTCAGAGATCGGTGAGCAGTGATCACCAAACAAGCCACCCGATAACACGGCACCAATTGCGACGAGTAGCGGAGCATCTATTGCAATCGCGGTTGGAATAACCAATGGCATCATTATCGCGAAGGTTCCCCACGATGAGCCCGTTGCGAATGAAATAATAGCCGATAACAAAAAAGCGACCGCAGGTACTAACCAGTATGGGAAACCGCTCTGTGCTTGTTCAGCAATATAAGCCGCTGCTCCTAACTCTTTACCGACAGTACTTAACGCCCAAGCCAGTACCAAGATTATTGCCACTGGCATCATGTTTCCCATGCCTTTTAGGTACACAGAAACGCCATCCGACAGTTTTCTCACGCCGTAGTAAGCCATCAGCGAGATCAAGGTAATCGCGGCAAAGAAATAAGCCGAAGATAATGCCGCTCTGAATGATGAGCCTGCGACCTTTTGGAATGGAAAGCCTTGTGGAACCAACATGGCGCACAACACCACCAACATCACTAACAATGGTGCCCAGACAAAAATTTTTATGCGAGAACGCATTGAGTGATTCGTTATTCACGCCAGAGTTAATCCCCGCTTGGCAATCACGCTCGGCTTTTGCCATTGGTCCAAAGTCTAAACCTTTAACGGACACGAGCGGAACGATGAAAATCGAGAGAAATGCGTAGAACTGGAAAGGAATCGCACCGATAAAAGCATCCCAGTCAGACATGTTGACATTCAAAGCCGTAAACTCTTTTTGAATCAGACTCATGATGTAAACACCCCAGCCGATAAAAGGGATAAGGATTGCGACTGGTGATGACGTAGAATCGATGATGAATGCTAGCTTCTGTCTTGAAAGTTTTAGTTTATCGAAAAGAGGACGAAAAACAGGGCCAACAATTAGCGGAGTACCTAAGTCTGAGAAAAATATAACGATTCCACCCAGCCATGCTGACAATTGAGCTTGGCATTTATTGCTTACCCACTGAGTCACTCGCTTTGCAAACGCGACGCCGCCACCGGACTTTTCCATCAAAGCGACAAAACCACCGATGAACACCAACAGCATAATCACACCTGCGTTGTAGCTATCCGTAAGCTGTGGTACTAGGTAGCCTTTGACCATGGTTCCAAAGGTATCAAGAGGATTTAGTTCACTAAACATTCCGGTGAGCATAGCTACACCACTGAGTACGCCAGCAAAAAGGCCAATCACTACATTCCTTGTCGCCAACGACAACACCAAAGTAATCACAATGGGGATGAGTGACGTGATACCTGTCTGTTCCATAGGTAAACCTTAACCCTAAAATAAAGAATAAGTATAATTTAAAAGTGAATATAAATTCACACTCAGCATTTGTACAGGACTTTATTCTCTAAATGGAAAATTAGCATTCAGCTAAGAAGTTTTGCGTTAGATAATCGAGGAACGCAGAGCAGAAACGCAAAAGCCGAAAGCAATCACTTTCGGCTTTGATTCGTCAGTTGAGGTACTTAATTAGCTGAGTAATTATTGACAGCTGATTTCATCCCAGAACCAATTCGATTGAACTGGGCTTTCCCAGACGCCAGGGCCGTTTTTAGCCACGAAGCACTTACCGTTATGCGTCACTTTATCGCCATTACTCACTTGGCTAACGCCAGCTTGCCATGTGATAAACACAGATGGGTCAACAACGACAGGTGGCTCGGTAACTGGCGGTTCAACTGGTGTTGGGTCTACCGGAGCAGGATCGACAGGCACAGGATCAACAGGAGCTGGATCAGTAACAACCGGCGGTGTTGGCTCTCCAGCAACCAATTTCCAAGGGCCACCATTGGCAGGGTCATCCCCTTGTGTCCACCATTTCGCTTCATAGGTTGCGCCGTTGTGAGTCACTTGGTCGCCCGCATTGTAAACCTTAGTCGCACTCCAACCATTACCACCGGGATCAGTACCTGGGTCTACCGGATCAAGCTTATCGACCACTTTCACTTCCGGCCAGCTTGCATGAGAGCCATAGAAATTGGTCACACACTTCTCGTAATCGCCCGCCACCAGCGCGGAATAAGCAGTTTGGAAACCAACCAACTCGCACTCAAATGAATACCCTTCTGGGCGATCTGCGTAGTATTTCCAGTTACCATCCCAGTTGGTGTACAACACGTCAGTGGCACCGTTGAGGTTCAAGCTTCCATAAGGTGTTTGCTGCCAACAGGTATTCGCTTCATCCGCTTCTACTGGAATTTCATAGTGCGCTGCTAGCCCTTCCCAGTAACGAATACGGTTGACTGGTTGGCCCTTGTCTTTATTCTGTTCACCACACTCAATACCACCGTTGATCACGTTGATTGTGGTACCAAACCCATAACCAATACCGGCATCCAGTTCACGTTGAGATGGTGTCCATGTACGGTCAATGACATGCAGCATGGCAGGCTTAGGTGCTTGTGGTGTTAAGAAAAACCAGATAGCTGACGCTAAGTTCAACCAAGAGTCCGCTACCAAGCCCGGATTGTTGAGAAGCACTGTCGCGTCACCATCAAACATCACCTCAGAGAAAGCACCGTAGTTAAAGTGGTAAGAAAGCTGTTTAGCACCACGACCGAAGTAGCCCTGCCCCGCGGCACATGGCCAGCGAGCATTTTGCCAATCGTTCTGACCACAACCAGTGGTGTAGCCTTCTTGACCTTCTGACCACCCCATTTCACGAACATGTACCAGCGCTTGCTGCCACTCTTCTAGAGCTAATGGGTTATCTGAGGTGTTGTCTATCGCGATGTGACCGCCTGTCTCTTGAGAGAAGTGAGCAAAAGCGGTGATGATGGATTTCTTACAGATAGCATCAGAATCACGGCCATCAGTGTACTCTCCACAGAACGCAGGGAATTTACCAATCGCACGTAAGAAACGAGTGTAAGTGTATTCTGGAGCCGCCATCTGAGTAAGGAAATCCCATTCAGATTGAGGGAACACACGCTCAACCCGCTTTACGTTTTCAGAGTTAGATGGGGAACCGGGTTCAATCGCTTCAACGATTGTGTTCGAACGAGTTTGTAATGCTTGTGACCAGATCGCATACATAGGATCGGATGTTTTTGCTTGTTCAGCAGCTTGTAATGCCGACTTTTCAACAAGGTAACCATTCGGGTTTTGCGGATCAGGTTGAATGTTCAAAGACGCATGACTTTGCGCTACCAATGTGCAGCCCAGTACTGTCGCCAAATATTTGATTTTTAACATGATGGATTCTCTTATCTGTCCTTAATAAGTCCATCAAAGAGTATGCGGCGCGTGAGAAATGGCCTAGCTGTTGCTGTGTGAATTTATAAAAAGTGCGAGTGATATTTTTGATATATAGCTCAACACAACAAAGCGTCTCATAGTTTCTTGAGCTGATATCTAGTTTCCAACTCATTTGGTTTCTAGGCATTGTTCATTTGATTTCTAGGTATGGCTCATAAGCCTTTAATGCTATGAATCAATATAATGAATCGAAAAGAAAAAAGCCCCGAACTGAGTTCGAGGCTTAAGATCTTAATCAACGCTGGTTAAATCTCTAAGAGATTATTCCCACTCGATAGTTGCCGGTGGCTTACCAGAAATATCGTAAACAACACGTGAAATGCCGTTAACTTCGTTGATAATACGGTTAGAAACCTTACCTAGGAAGTCGTATGGTAGGTGTGCCCAGTGAGCAGTCATGAAGTCGATAGTTTCTACAGCACGTAGAGATACAACCCAATCGTACTTACGGCCATCGCCCATTACGCCAACTGAACGTACTGGTAGGAATACCGTGAATGCTTGAGATACTTTGTGGTAAAGGTCAGCAGCGTGAAGCTCTTCAATGAAGATTGCATCAGCACGACGCAGTAAATCACAGTACTCTTTCTTCACTTCGCCAAGTACACGAACACCTAGACCTGGACCTGGGAATGGGTGGCGGTAAAGCATGTTGTATGGAAGACCAAGCTCTAGACCGATCTTACGTACTTCATCTTTGAATAGCTCACGTAGAGGCTCAACAAGGCCCATTTCCATATCATCAGGAAGGCCACCAACGTTGTGGTGAGATTTGATTACGTGTGCTTTACCTGTCTTAGATGCAGCAGACTCGATTACGTCTGGGTAGATAGTACCTTGAGCAAGCCATTTAGCATTCTTCAGTTTCTTAGACTCTTCATCGAAGATATCTACGAATACGTGACCGATGATCTTACGCTTAGCTTCTGGTTCAGCTTCGCCTTCAAGAGCGTCAAGGAAGCGTTGCTCAGCATCTACTTTGATGATGTTTAGACCAAACTTGTTGCCGAACATCTCCATAACCTGCTCAGCTTCGTTCAAACGAAGAAGGCCGTTATCTACAAATACACATGTTAGTTTGTCGCCGATAGCGCGGTGAGCAAGCATTGCAACTACAGATGAATCAACACCACCAGAAAGACCAAGGATAACTTCGTCGTCACCTACTTGTTCTTTAATACGTGCAACTGCATCTTCAATGATTGAAGCTGAAGTCCACAGACCTTCACAACCACATGCGTTAAGAACGAAGTTCTCTAGCATTTTTAGGCCGTTCTTAGTGTGTGTTACTTCTGGGTGGAATTGTACGCCGTAGTACTTCTTCTCTTCGTTTGCCATTGCAGCGTATGGGCAAGTGTCTGTTTCAGCGATCTTTGTGAAATCAGCTGGGATCTCAACCACTTTATCGCCGTGGCTCATCCAAACATCTTGAGTAGACTCAAGGTCTGCGAAAAGTGCAGACTCACCAGTCACTTGTACAGCAGCGTAGCCGAACTCGCGCTCAGTAGACGTTGCTACTTTACCGCCAAGTTGCTCAGCCATAGTTTGCATGCCGTAGCAGATACCGAATACAGGAACACCTGAATCAAATACGTACTGAGGTGCACGTGGAGAGTTCTCTTCCGTTACACTTTCAGGGCCACCAGATAGGATGATGCCGTCTGGATTGAATTCACGAATATCCGCTTCTTCTACGTCCCAGCTCCAAAGTTCACAGTAAACACCGATCTCACGAATACGACGAGCTACTAGCTGTGTGTATTGAGAACCGAAGTCTAGAATTAGAATACGTTGGTCATGAATATTTTTAGTCATTGTAAGCAGTCTTATTGGCTATGTGATAAAACGGAGGCGAGTTTACTCACCTCTGATTAACTCTTCAAGAAATAAAGCAAACGTTTTCGTTGGTTATCTGTAACCTCGTGTTTTGAGAAAATCAGACTTTCAGCAAAACAGGCGGTAGATAAAATAATGTGCCGACTCAATCAGCACATTATTCAAACGTTTGGACGTATTATTAACCTAAACGGTAGTTAGGTGCTTCTTTAGTGATTTGAACATCGTGTACGTGAGATTCTTTCATGCCCGCACCAGAGATACGAACAAACTCAGCTTTAGTACGCATGTCTTCAACAGTTGCAGAACCCGTAAGGCCCATGCTTGAGCGTAGACCGCCCATCTGTTGGTGAACGATCTCTTTTAGACGACCTTTGTATGCGATACGACCTTCAATACCTTCTGGAACAAGCTTGTCTGCAGCGTTGTCAGATTGGAAGTAACGGTCAGAAGAACCTTGAGACATAGCGCCAAGAGAACCCATACCACGGTAAGACTTGTAAGAACGACCGTTGTAAAGGATAACTTCACCTGGAGCTTCTTCAGTACCAGCGAACATTGAACCAACCATCACACAAGATGCGCCAGCAACGATAGCTTTACAGATATCGCCAGAGAAGCGGATACCGCCATCTGCGATTACTGGAATACCGTATTCGTTAGCGACTTCAGCTGCGTCTGCGATTGCTGTCACTTGAGGAACACCAACACCAGTAACGATACGAGTCGTACAGATTGAACCAGGGCCGATACCTACTTTAACCGCACTAACACCAGCTTCGATAAGAGCACGAGCGCCAGCGCCAGTTGCTACGTTACCACCGATGATTTGTAGATCAGGGTATGCAGCGCGAGTTTCGCGGATACGGTTAAGTACGCCTTCAGAGTGACCGTGTGAAGAGTCGATAAGTAGAACGTCTACGCCAGCTTCAACTAGAGCAGCAACGCGCTCTTCGTTACCAGCACCAGCACCAACAGCTGCACCTACACGTAGGCTGCCGCGCTCATCTTTACAAGCGTTTGGTTTACGTTCTGCTTTGTGGAAATCTTTTGCAGTGATCATTCCAGTTAGTTGGAAGTCATCATTTACAACAAGAACTTTTTCAACACGCGCTTCATGCATTTTCTCTTGAACTTCTTCACGAGTTGCACCTTCTTTAACAGAAGCAAGGCGAGCTTTAGGCGTCATTACTACATCAACTTTCTTAGAAAGGTCAGTAACAAAGCGAACGTCACGGCCAGTAATAATACCAACAAGTTCGTTTGTTTCAGTAACAACAGGGAAACCGGCAAAGCCGTGTTTTTGAGTAAGGGCTACAACATCAGCGATTGTCGCATCAGGGTTTACAGTTACTGGGTGAGAAACCACACCTGCTTCGTAAATTTTAACCTGGCGAACCATTTCAGCTTGCTGTTCAATAGACATGTTCTTATGAATGAAGCCTATTCCGCCTTCTTGTGCCAGTGCAATCGCTAGGCGAGCTTCTGTCACAGTATCCATCGATGCAGAGATCATTGGGATGTTTAGGGAAATATTCTTCGTCAGCTGAGTGCGAAGATCAGCTGTATTAGGGAGAACGGTGGAGTGTGCTGGCACTAGCAGTACGTCGTCGAATGTCAGCGCTTCTTTGGCAATTCTTAGCATTTGCAATATCTCACAATAATAGGAGTAAAAAGAAACAATCCAATCTCATCGTTTCGCCTAATGAGGGCAGCCAATTAAGGAAAATCAAACTGCATTTGGATTAGATATTGCGGACGGATTATACGGCCAACGAAATCGCTTGGCTACACATTTTTGTATTTTTAATTTGCATTTACCCCCTTGCTATGTATTATATTTCCGCTATCTTCCATACTCACGCCCTGTGAGATTCCAAGAAAGACCTTCCTTCAAGGAAAGATAGTGCTTCTATGACTAATCCAAACATCTTTACTGTTTCTCGCCTCAACTCAGAGGTTCGTCTCCTATTAGAAAACGAAATGGGAATAGTCTGGCTCGTTGGTGAAATATCAAACTTCTCTGCACCTGTATCTGGTCACTGGTACCTCACGCTTAAAGACTCTCGCGCTCAAGTTAAGTGCGCCATGTTTCGTGGCAATAACCGCCGAGTCACTTTTAAGCCTCAGAACGGTAATCAAGTGTTAGTCAAAGCTCGCCTGTCTCTCTATGAGCCACGCGGTGACTACCAACTGATCATCGAAAGTATGCAACCAGAAGGTGACGGTAAACTTCAGCAAGAGTTTGAAAAGCTGAAGATGAACCTCGCCGCAGAAGGGCTCTTCGCTCAATCGAGTAAACAAGCTCTTCCTGAGCACCCAAAGCGCGTTGGTGTTGTCACCTCTAAAACTGGCGCTGCGCTATTTGATATTCTAGATGTCTTGAAAAGACGCGATCCTTCGCTACCGGTTGTGGTTTACCCAACTATGGTTCAAGGCGAAGAGGCGGCAATTCAGATTGCTCAGGCGATTGGCCGTGCTAATGAACGCAATGAGTGTGATGTGTTAATCGTGGGCCGTGGTGGCGGTTCGTTAGAAGACCTATGGTGCTTCAACAATGAGATCGTTGCGCGCACTATTGCTGCAAGCCAGATTCCAATCATCAGCGCTGTCGGCCACGAAGTGGATGTCACTATTGCCGATTTCGTTGCCGATATGCGCGCTCCAACGCCATCAGCTGCGGCTGAATTGGTTAGCCGTGACAACAGTCATAAAGAGCAAGCTTTTGCCTCTAAACGTGCTCGCTTAGTCAGTGCGATTCGCCACGTATTAATCAAGCAAGCGCAATCGACTCAAGCATTGAAACACCGCTTAGAAAGACAGCACCCAAGCTACCAACTGCAAAAGCAAAGCCAGCAACTTGATGATCTAGATATGCGTCTGCGTCGCGGTATGGCTCAATACCTAAAGCAGCATGCACAGCGTGTCGAACGTAAACAGCATCAACTTCAGTTGAACTCGCCAGTTAAGCGTTTAGGCGAACAAAAACTGCATCTGCAACGTTCAGAGCAAAAGCTATTAGATGCGATGGATAAGACACTGCTCACCACTCGCCACCAGCTAGCAATGGCAGCCGAGAAGTTAGAGACCGTTAGCCCATTGGCAACCCTAAAGCGTGGCTACAGCATCACTCATTCAGCATCGAGCAAGACTGTGTCATCGATTAACGATGTCGAAGTCGGTGAAGTGATCACCACTCAGGTTGAAGATGGAGTGATTGAGTCGAAAGTGACCACAAGAGTGACTAAGAGCGAGCTTTAAGTTCGACTCGAACGTTTAAAATCAGAAAGCCCTATCGATAATCGACAGGGCTTTTTAGTATCTAACGCTTTCAAAAAACTAACCTATTCCAACCCTACTCAGTAGTAGAAGGTTCCTTCATGGTTAGCATCCCTTCGGTCACAATAAAGTTGATGATGAAGTCTAACCCTTGGCTCTCTTTGAGGTTGGTGAACACGTATGGCTTGGTTGGACGCATGCGTTGTGTGTCTTGCTCCATCACCTCAAGTGAAGCGCCAACATACGGTGCTAAATCGATTTTATTGATAACCAACAGATCAGAGCGTGTAATACCCGGGCCACCTTTACGTGGGATCTTCTCCCCTTCCGCTACATCAATCACGTAGATAGTCAGGTCGGCTAATTCAGGGCTGAACGTCGCACTGAGGTTGTCGCCACCACTCTCTACAAACACCACATCAAGGTTCTTATGTAGCTTAGCCAGCTCTTCGACTGCCGCAAGGTTCATCGAAGCATCTTCACGAATCGCAGTGTGCGGACAACCGCCTGTTTCCACACCGATAATACGGTCAGGTTCTAAAGCTTCAGCTCGGGTGAGGATCTTTGCATCTTCTTGGGTGTAGATGTCATTAGTCACGACCGCGATATTGAGCTTGTCGCGAATTGCTTTACACAGAACCTCAAGCAGCGCGGTTTTACCAGAGCCAACCGGGCCACCGATACCAATTCGAAGAGGTTGCTTATAACTTTCCATAGTCTTGTTCCTTATGTTCTTTCTACTATCTCGTTCGCACTCAGCACTAGGAACGAAATAGTCTTGTGTATTGTGTTTCATGCAGTGAGCTCGCTAGTGCCATTGATGGCGAGAAGCTGCCCACCATCCAATCTTCCATCGTGCGTGCTTTTTCAATCACGTCAGGAAAGGTGTTGGTGATATTAATCAGTGCTAGTTGCCCATCTGTCTGCCCTAAAGGCACCAACTTGACGCCTGCAGTAACGATATTTTCAAGCCAGCTCCATAGATAACCCTGCTTGAGGCTTTCCAAATCAATGTTCCAATGTTGAGCCGCGATACACATTCCTAATAGCTGGTTTGGGTGGCTATCAATCGACTCCACTTCCGAAATATCGATCTCTAATCGCTTTAGCAAGGTGTTCAACGCAAGCCCACGCTGCTTTTCTTCTGCTCGTAATTCACTGGTTTCACGGCTTGAGTACAAGTAATTGCACCAATGCTCAATCTCATCGAGTTCACCTTTTTCTAGAGCATGATAAAGGCGCTCTAAGATGGGCAGCTCCAAAGTCGCGACACTTGAGCTGACGATGGTATTTAGCCACTGTTCCATGCTATCGCGATTGGTCACCCACCCCGCCTCAACCGCCAGTTCTAAGCCTTGCGAATAAGTGAAACCACCAATCGGCAATGAAGGACTAATAAGTTGAAATAGGCGATAGCTCGCGACATTCGCTGTTGCTTGCATGCTTACCTCCCTAGAGGCAATTTAGGCCGCCATTAAAAACAGCGCGCTTAAAGATGCCACGCCGACTGACGCCCACTTTGAATACAACGCTTTGCCCGCAAAGTAACCCGCGCCAATCAAACCAAATGCCGTGATGCCCATACCTGCTGCAAATTGTGCAAGACCAGACGCTGCTTCAACGCCGTGTGCGTAGCCGTGGAAGAATAGGAAGCCGATTGAAACCGCCAGCGCACTGTTAACCTTGGTTGTTGACGGCGAGAACACATGCCACAAGCACAGGCTTACCGCGAACAGAGAGGCGATGATTGCTGGCTCAACAACCATAGAGAAGCCCAACGCTTTACCCACTAATAGACCCGCTATAAGAGAGACAAGACCACCACCGACTAAAGCGGATTTAACCTTGTTTGAATAAGAGAGAGCACCAATTAACATGCCAAATGCCACCAGCATGATGAGGTGATCGACACCGGTCACTGGGTGCGTTAGGCCAGAGAGTAGTGAGTGAGAGCCGTGATCATGACCCGGGTGAGCCAGAGCCAATGTTGGTGTTGTTAGCGAAGCGATTGTGAATGTCGTTAAGCCTGCAGCGTGTTTAAAGTTCATCGCGTAATCCTTGCGTTATTGTTATTAATATCGTTGTTGTATCTGTAAATTGATGTGTCTCAAGTGACTCAATTAGTGATGATGGTGATGACCGCCAGAGCGACCACCGTAAGCGCCACCTTCTGGTTCAAAGGGTTGTTTTTCCGTCGTTACTGTTGCGCCTAAGCCTTCAACCATTTCATCTAAGACATGGTCATGTTGATAGCGAACCCAGCCAGATTCTACTTGTAGAGGCACATGGCGGTTACCTAGGTGATACGCAACGCGCGTCAGCAGATGTGCATCGTCACAGTAGACGGTAGAGACAGTTTCTGGTGCTGCTTTCACTTCGACCGTTAAGCCACACTCACTAGTTAATTGTTCTCCGCCACGCAAGATATGACCGCGTGGTAGAAATAGTCCTGCATCACGACCATCATCGAGTGTCACTTTAAGACGACTCTTAATGCGGCTATCGATAGGTAGGCTTAGAAAGCCGTCAGGAGCCGTGTTCAGCTCCGCTTGAATTTGAGTAAGTTCAATCATGCTATTACCTCAATCTCCTTATGAGATTTATAACGTTTAAAATAGGAGCCCTCAGCCAAGAGCTAAATTAAGATCTTCAGCTCAAGGTCTAAAATAAGAGCCTTCAGCTTGCAGCTAAAACAAAGCCTTGGGCCGAGCTATTAAAATAGAAAGTATCGCTGAGCCATTGGCAGCTCTTTAGCCGGCTCACACTCAAGCAGCTGACCATCAGCTCTTACTTGATAGGTTTGTGAATCGACTTCAATCTTCGGCATCCAATCGTTGAGCTTCATGTCTGCTTTGCTGATGTTTCGGCAGTTGCTCACCACACCAATCAGGCTCTGTAGCCCAAGTTGTTTATCAATGTTCTGCGCCTTGGCTTCTTTAGAAACAAATAGCATCGATGTGTTCTGACACGCCTTGCCATAGCTACCGAACATAGAGCGGTAGTGCACGGGCTGTGGTGTTGGGATAGAGGCGTTAGGATCGCCCATTGGTGCCATCGCAATCATGCCGCCTTTCAGAATCACGCTTGGTTTGACACCAAAGAAAGCCGGTTTCCATAAAACAAGATCCGCCAGTTTTCCTGCTTCGATAGAGCCGATCTCATGGGCCATGCCGTGCGTGATCGCAGGGTTAATGGTGTACTTAGCGACATAGCGCCTTAAACGGAAATTATCACTGTAGTCGGAATCTTCTTTTAGACTGCCACGCTGCACTTTCATCTTGTGTGCGGTTTGCCAAGTACGTGTTACTACCTCGCCCACTCGTCCCATCGCTTGAGAATCCGAGGCGATCATCGAGAACGCGCCCAAGTCATGAAGAATGTCTTCTGCGGCAATAGTTTCACGGCGGATACGCGATTCGGCGAACGCGACATCTTCGGCAATCGATGGTGAAAGGTGATGACACACCATCAACATGTCTAAATGCTCATCGACCGTATTGACCGTGTAAGGTCGTGTTGGATTGGTCGAAGAAGGCAGAACGTTCGGCTCACCTGCAGCACGGATAATATCGGGAGCATGACCACCACCTGCACCTTCGGTGTGATAGGTATGAATCACACGGTCACCGATGGCACCCAGTGTAGATTCAACAAAACCCGATTCATTTAGTGTATCGGTGTGAATTGCAACTTGTACGTCCATCTCGTCAGCAACACTCAAGCAAGTATCAATTGACGCGGGTGTGGTTCCCCAGTCTTCATGCAACTTCAAACCCACTGCGCCTGCAGCTACTTGTTCGCGTAGAGCTTCTGGCTGACTGGCATTGCCTTTGCCGAGCAAGCCAAAGTTCATCGGGAATTGATCGAGTGACTCCAACATACGGTGCATGTTCCACGGGCCCGGTGTACAGGTCGTCGCATTGGTGCCTGTGTTTGGCCCAGTACCACCACCTATCATGGTAGTCACACCCGACGCCAGCGCCTCTTCAACCTGCTGTGGGCAGATAAAGTGAATGTGTGAATCGATACCGCCAGCAGTCAGGATCGAACCTTCACCTGCCAAAATTTCCGTGCCCGGGCCAATGACTATATCGACGCCCGGTTGAACGTCGGGGTTACCCGCTTTACCCAACGCTTGAACTCGGCCGTCTTTGATAGCGACATCGGCTTTTACTATGCCCCAATAGTCCAACACAATCGCGTTAGTGATCACCAAGTCCGGTGTTTCGGCACTTGGACGCTGGCTTTGCCCTTGTCCATCACGGATCACTTTACCGCCGCCAAACTTCACTTCGTCACCGTATACGGTGTAATCCTTTTCAACTTCTAGCCATAAATCGGTGTCAGCAAGACGCACTCGGTCACCGACTGTAGGCCCAAACATTTCGGCATAAGCCTGTTTGGATATCGTCGCCATGATCAATCCTTTGTTGTTTTAATTCTTTCTATGGGAGCGCTTAGAGCTTGCCCATCACCTTTCCTTGGAAGCCATAAATCTCTAACTTACCTGCGTAACGCACTAACTCGACGCTACGTGATTGACCCGGTTCAAAACGAGTGGCAGTACCTGCAGGGATATTGAGTCGAAACCCTTTAGTGGCTTCTCGGTCAAAGATCAAAGAAGGGTTTGCTTCATAGAAATGGTAATGAGAGCCAATTTGCACAGGACGGTCGCCAATGTTTTGCACCTTAACCGACGTCGTGTCTCGGCCTTCATTTAAAGTAATGTTGCCCGGAGCGGTTTCGACTTGCCCGGGAACTAAGCCTGAATATTGTTTGGTGGAACTAGCCATACTACTTCTCCCTAAACGATAGGTTCATGAACGGTCACCAATTTGGTGCCATCGGGAAAAGTCGCTTCGACTTGTACATCTGGGATCATGGAAGGGATCCCCTCCATAACGTCATCGACGGTTAGCAGTGTGCGTCCAAAATCCATCAGTTCCGAAACGGTTTTACCCTCGCGGGCACCTTCTAGAATGGCGCTGCTGATCAGCGCAATAGATTCTGGATAGTTGAGTTTTAAGCCTTTTTGTTTGCGCTGCTGTGCCAGCATTCCTGCGCAGAAGATAAGTAGCTTATCCTTTTCTCTTGGTGTTAATTCCATTTAGCCGCCCGCTGTTAGTGTTGTTTTCTTATTGCTCATAAACGCATGAGCAGTAAGTGGGATTCAGTCACAGCAAGCTTGAAAAAATGTACCGAGGGCCGGAAGTCACTCTCGGTACAAATAGGGCTAATCGCTAAGTCGCCCAAATCCTTGGTAAATCAGGAGTCGTACCATACAAATGAGAGCGAGTTGCTTGCCATATCTGACCAAAGGCCTGGAGAATATCTTCACTCCAATTGCCCAAGGCTCGCACCACAATCAATCCTTCTATTTGTGTCGCGCCCAATATTAATGTGGGGTCACTCGACATTTTCGATGAGTCTGATTGCTGTGAAGCTTGCTGTGTAATAGATAAGAGCAAGCTCTGTACCAACTCTAAATCTTGCTTCTCATTTGAGGTGAGATAAAAGGTTCCCATCATAGAATAGTCAAGTAACCCCATATTTATCATCAACTTATCGCCACCGTGAAAATTAAACCCTTCCGTAAGAAGCCGTTGATTATCAAGATAGATTTCCGTTTTACCGACGAGGTGACCATGCTCAAATCCCTCATTCTGTGCAGGCCGTCCAAAACAGTGCATCTCCCAACCCCAAAACTGTGCACCCTTTTCTAGGCGTATTTCAGTATCGAGTCGAACATGTGCATTGGGGAAAAAGATGTTCTCTTGTGGCATCCACTCCAAGCGAGCCCCTTTCTCCACATGTAAGGTTTGCTTCTGCTTGGCGTACTTGTTGTTGGAACGATAGAACTTGGTCGCACCGGGGGTGGTGATCAACGCATGAGCACCTCGCTCAAGGTTCACGTTAATATTGAGAGTGTCACCACCTACCACTCCGCCGGGGGGATGGAGTAAGTAGGTGTGACACGTTTCCCCATCAGGATACAGGGGGCGTTGCACCGCAAGCGGGCCTGACTGCTGACGATTCTTTAATACGGTTTTATCACCACGATCGACAAAGGTGAGATTTAAACTCGCTTGCCAACCATCACGAATATCTTGTTCGATGGTGTCATTCAAAGATAAAGCTTCAACTAAAGAAGCCTTGCTTACTTCATTTGGAGAAAAGAGAGAATTCATACGGTTAGGTACTCCTTAATCAAAGACTCATCGAGCCCTGTCATTTCACCTTCTGCCACCTGACGCCCACGGTCGAGAATACAAAAACGGTCACCGACCTTTCTTGCAAATGGTAGCTTCTGCTCCACAAGTAGAACCGTGAGTCCCATCTTCTCGTTAAGCATGCGAATGATGTCGCCAATCTCTTGCACAATATTGGGTTGAATACCTTCCGTCGGCTCATCCAAGATCAATAGCTTTGGATTAACCACCAGCGCACGCCCAATCGCTAGCTGCTGCTGCTGCCCACCCGATAAATCACCACCGCGACGATGTAGCATCTCTTTTAACACTGGGAAAATATCGAAGATGAATTCAGGAATCTTGCGGTCGCCCTTTTTACGAATCGGTAAACCGACCTCTAGATTTTCTTGAACAGTGAGCATTGGGAAGATCTGGCGACCTTGCGGTACATAGCCGATCCCTTGGCGTGGGCGGTCCTCGGCATCGGTTTTCAAAAGTGACTCACCCGATAAAGAAATGTCACCGCTTTCAACATTCACCAACCCCATAATGCATTGCAGCAAGGTGGTTTTACCAACACCGTTACGCCCCATTAATACCGTGCATTTTCCCTCAGGGATCTGCATATCTAAGTCCCATAAGGTGTGGCTCTCACCGTAATATTGATTAACTGATTTAACATCTAACATCCTATTCTCCGAGATAAACTTGTTTAACTTCAGGGTGAGCCTGTACTTGATCCATGGTGCCTTCTGCCAACACGTGACCTTGATGAAGCACGGTGACATGGCTAGCAATCGAACGAACGAAATCCATATCGTGTTCAACCACAACCACCGAGTGCTTACCTGCCAGCGAATTAAGAAGTTCAGAGGTGCGATCCATCTCTTGGTGAGTCATACCTGCAACGGGTTCATCCACCAGCAACAGCTTAGGGTTTTGCATCAGTAACATACCGATCTCTAACCACTGCTTTTGTCCGTGAGACAGATTGCCCGCCAAGTTCGCGGCTTCGTCTTTAAGGTGAATAAGCTCAAGTACCGAGGTCAGTTTGTCTTTCTGCTCACCAGACATCACGGCAGTAAAAGTTGCCCACACAGAGCGATCGCCCGCCATTGCCAACTCTAGGTTCTGCCACACGGTTAGACATTCAATAACGGTTGGCTTTTGGAACTTACGCCCAACGCCTGCATTAGCAATTTCAGCTTCATTCATCTTGAGTAGATTAATGTTAGAGCCGAGCCATACCTCTCCAGTATCTGGTTTAGTTTTGCCGGTGATGATGTCCATCATGGTGGTTTTACCTGCGCCATTAGGGCCGATGATGCAGCGCAGTTCGCCCTCTTTGATATAAAGATTGAGGTCGTTTATCGCTTGGAAACCATCGAAGTTCTTATTCACCCCTTCCACATACAGCAGCACGTTATGACGGGTATCGATGGCGGGATGAATATCGGGCTTAAGGTAATCGAAGACCTCATCTCGACGAGTGAATGACTGAACCGATTCCTTCACGCTGTTGAATTTAGTCATGCGATCACCTCCTTAGTTTTATGCTGATCATCCTGATCTTGTCCTGCGTCTTTTGAATTCGATGTCTTTCGTAGCTGTTGCCATTTTTCACTGACAAAGCCAATCACACCTTGTGGGAAATACATGGTCGAAAGAACGAATAGACCACCAAGAGCAAATAACCACACCTCAGGGAATTCAACCGTAAACCAGCTCTTGGCGTAGTTGATGATCAGCGCACCAACGATGGCACCAAACAGAGTGGCACGACCGCCCAAGGCA
Source organism: Vibrio sp. 10N.286.48.B8 (assembly GCF_003050085.1). NCBI lineage: Bacteria > Pseudomonadati > Pseudomonadota > Gammaproteobacteria > Vibrionales > Vibrionaceae > Vibrio > Vibrio sp. 10N.286.48.B8. The sequence continues at coordinate 128,154 of NZ_PIGD01000013.1, forward strand.
ACCCAAACCACAATCTCAATCGAGTTAAGCGGTGCAAACTCTCCTGGGTTGATGATGCCGACTTGAGGAACATATAAAGCTCCGGCAATACCCGCGATAACCGCTGAAAGAACGAAGACCCACAGTTTGATACCATCAACGTCGTAACCCATAAAGCGAGTTCGAGACTCGGTATCACGAATCGCCAGTGCCACACGCCCTAATCGACTGGTCACTACCATGCGACAGACGATGTAACTGAGAATGAGCGAGATACCCGTCGCGACAAACAGACCAATCTTGACCGCATCACTCTGTAAACTTAGGCCGATGATGTCTTTGAAATCCGTCAACCCGTTGTTGCCACCAAAGCCCATCTCGTTGCGGAAGAACGCCAGCATCAAGGCATAAGTTAACGCTTGAGTCATGATCGAAAGGTAAACACCAGACACGCGAGAACGGAAAGCCAAATATCCGAACAAATAAGCCAACGCGCCCGGTACCAGCACCACCATCAGACAAGCGAACCAGAACTGATCAAAGCCCTGCCAAAACCACGGCAATGCTGACCAATCAAGGAACACCATGAAATCAGGCAGGATAGGATCACCATAAACCCCACGGTCACCAATCTGACGCATTAAGTACATGCCCATCGCATAACCACCAAGCGCAAAGAAAGCACCATGGCCTAGGCTCAGTATTCCGAGATAACCCCATACAAGATCGAGCGCCAACGCCAACATCGCATAGCTCAGGTATTTACCCATCAGAGAGATCGTGAAGGTCTCGACATGAAGCGGGTGCCCACTTGGCAACATGGTGTTAGCCAGTGGAATGAGAATAACGGCTGCAAGAATGGCAAGGATGGTCAGTTGCCCACCTTTATCACCACGCATCGCCGAAAGTACAAATGATTTAGACTGCATGATGTTGTCCTTAACCTTCAGCCGCACGACCACGTTGCGGGAACAATCCGCGTGGGCGTTTTTGAATAAATAGAATGATGAAAACCAGTACTAGAATCTTGGCGAGTACTGCGCCAGCCCATGGTTCTAAGATCTTATTGAACAAACCAAGACTTAAGCCTGCGACGAGTGTTCCCCACAAGTTGCCGACTCCGCCGAACACCACCACCATGAAAGAATCGATGATGTACGCCTGTCCCATATTCGGGCCAACGTTCGTCAGTTGAGACAGTGCCACACCTGCAACACCCGCAACGCCAGAACCCAAACCAAAGGTCAGCGCATCAACACGTTCAGAACGTATCCCCATCGCGCGAGCCATGCCACGGTTTTGAGAAACTGCACGTACCTGCAAGCCAAGTGGCGTTTTCTTGAGAACCATCAACAATCCCATAAACACCAAACCACAGAACAAGATGATGTATAAGCGGTTGTAGGTCAGAGACAGCATTGGATTCAATTGCAGTGCCCCAGACATCCATTCAGGCGTGCTCACTGAGCGGTTCAATGGAGAGAAAATAGAGCGAACGGCTTGCTGTAAGATCAAGCTGATACCGAAGGTCGCAAGTAAGGTTTCCAATGGACGGCCATAAAGGTGACGAATCACACTACGCTCAATCGCAATGCCAACCAGACCAGACACAATAAATGCAGCCGGAATAGAGAGAATCAGCGCTAAACCGATGTGATTCGGCATCAACAACTGCAATACATAGGTGGTGTATGCGCCAATCATGATCAGCTCGCCATGGGCCATGTTAATCACCCCCATTACGCCAAAGGTGATCGCCAAACCAATACCCGCCAGCACTAGTACCGAACCTAAACTCAAGCCGAAGAATACGGTCTCAACGCCCGAGTACAGTGCTTGGCTCTGTTGATAATCATCCATCGCTCTCTCTGCTGCCGCCAAGACTTTTGGGTCTTGTTCGCTGTTGAGCAATTGATTCAAGGTTTTGAGTACTACTGAATGTTTGAAGTCACCGACTCGGTCAATCGAAACCACACGATCGTCAACCGTGGCACTCTTATCAAGAGAAGTGAAAATGGCTAACGACAAGTCCATCAACTCAGCGACTTTGCCCTCTGATTCACTGGTTCTCAGCACAGCTAAACGATCAATAATGTCAGAATCTTTGGTACCGAGCAGATCCACAACCGCTTTATAACGCACGTCTGGGTTGTTGCTGTTCAGTCCAATCGAGGCAATTTCCCCACGCAAGATCCCGCGAAGCTTGTTATTCACGCGAACTTTTTTGAACTGTCTAGCATTCTCGATACTGAGGCTTGATTCATCCCACACAGACTGAGCCGAGGTTGCCGTTTTAATGCTTTGAATTAGGTAAAGCTGTTTGTACTGCTCACTTTGTTTGTCATTAAAGTAATAGAGATTACCGTTTAACCAGCCATCCAAAATAGGTTTCGACACATCTTCCGTTTGCGTCTCAATAACCCAATCAATAGCTAATTCTTTATCCGATGTTTTCTTACCAACTAGCGCCTTGGTAAAACTAGCTTCATCCGTTATTCCAGCAAAAGCCAACTGAGCACTGACTGCCATAAGCAATAGCGCCTTAAATACGTTCAATAGGTTTTTCATCCCTGCTTCCTTAATCCACCGAGCTAGATATTGTTATTTTTGCTTGATGGATACGTGGATAATTATTGTTACCTGAGAAGTAGTGAGCCTTACCTTAGCTATATTTACTAAAGACAAGGCTCAACATTCATGACTCTAGTTACCGCCAGAACACTTCTTGGTTTCGACATTAAACGCGCCACATGAGAATGGCTTCGACCAGCTAGAGAACAATTTTGCCGACTCAGGTAAGTAGCTCGACCAAGCATCACCCGCAACGAGACCTGTGGTTTCCCAAACGATATCGAATTGACCATCGTCTTGGATTTCACCGATCAGGACAGGTTTCGTGATGTGGTGGTTTGGCAGCATGGTAGAGTAGCCGCCAGAAAGGTTAGGTACAGAGACACCAATCAAGGCATCTTGTACAGATTCAGGATCGGTTGTGCCTGCATTAGTGACCGCTTGAGCCCACATGTTGAAACCTACATAGTGCGCTTCCATTGGGTCATTGGTGACACGCTTTTCACTCTTGATGAACGACTGCCACGTTTCAACGAACTCTTCATTGGCTTCGGTATCAACACTCATGAAATAGTTCCATGCCGCTAGGTGGCCTACCAGTGGTTCTGTGTCCATACCTGACAGTTCTTCTTCACCAACAGAGAATGCAATAACTGGGATGTCTTCAGATGAAATGCCTTGAGCGCCGAGCTCTTTATAGAAAGGGACGTTCGCATCGCCGTTCACAGTAGAAACCACTGCGGTTTTCTTGCCTGCTTCACCGAACTTCTTGATGTCAGAAACGATAGATTGCCAATCAGAGTGACCAAATGGCGTGTAGTTGATCATGATGTCTTCTTCTGCGACACCTTTATCTTTTAGGTAAGCTTCTAAGATCTTATTGGTAGTACGTGGGTAAACGTAATCGGTACCTGCAAGTACCCAACGCTCAACTTCAAGCTCTTCCATCAAGTAATCCACTGCTGGGATCGCTTGTTGGTTTGGCGCGGCACCGGTGTAGAAAACGTTTTTAGAGGACTCTTCACCTTCATACTGTACTGGGTAGAAAAGGATGCTGTTGAGTTCCTCAAAGACAGGCAGCATCGATTTACGTGATACCGATGTCCAACCACCGAACACCACATCGACCTTCTCTTTTTCGATAAGCTCACGCGCTTTCTCAGCAAATAGCGGCCAGTTTGACGCAGGGTCAACCACAACAGGCTCTAGCTTCTTGCCAAGTAAACCGCCCTTTTTGTTCTGCTCTTCGATAAGCATTAGCACGGTATCTTTTAGCGTTGTTTCACTGATCGCCATGGTACCAGACAGTGAATGTAGAACGCCGACCTTGATGGTCTCATCAGCCGCAAGCACGGTAGCAGAAGAAAATGAAAGTGTTGTACACAGTGCAGCTAGCGATAAATTGAACACCTTGTTCATGATAGTACTCCATAATTGTATTTTTGTTATTCAATTACAGAGTTACAAGAAGAGTGCCAAACTTATAAATCAACAAGTTTATTTATAAGCTATTGTATTAATAGAATTTAAAATTAACTCACACCAGTATGAAACATAGTAATCATGTAACTATGTTTCATACTGGTGCAGCGGCGATAAGAATGAACCAAGATGACACATTCCTGTTCTTCAGATACAAAAAAGACCCAACACTTTAGTATTGAGTCTCTGGTATAACATCACCGATAGTCGTTCAAACCATGCAGTTTAAGGCTATTCCGCTGGTTGGAATTCGAATTTTACTCTCGATTTAGACTTAAGCTCGTTGCAATCGCCATTACAAAAATAGCTCGCGGCACCACAGGCTTGAAGCTTCTCTAACTGGCTCCTGCACTCAGGACAAAACCCAACTTTAGTAAAGTGAGCCTGACAAGTTTCACAGTGATACTTGCCATCCCAAGCTAGCTCAGACTGGCACTTAGGGCAGATATTTTCACTCATTAGTATTTCCTAATTCACGACTCTTTCTACAATCTACTACTGCTGGGATTTAGCTTGCTTGATTTGGTACATGTTCTTATCAGCTTGTGCAATCAACTGGTCTAATCCTTGAGGATCTTTCTCACAAGAAAGCCCGACACTCACTGAAAACTGCACATCATTGATATAAAGCGCTTGTTGCAGTGCTTTTTCTAAGCTGTGATAGAAGCTAACAACGCTTTCTTGATCATCAAAACAAGAGAACACCACAAACTCATCACCACCATAACGCCCTATCTTGGCACAGGCTGTAGTTGCCTCATCAAGAACCTCAGCAACCGCCAACAACACATCGTCACCGAAACTGTGGCCATAGGTATCATTTATCGATTTGAACTTATCGACATCAACAAACAGACACGCCATCACCTTTTGTGCAAAACAGCGCTTAGTTAACACTTTTTCGGCTTCATTGAACAATGCCCGACGATTCAAACAGTGAGTTAGAGAATCACGATTGGCGAAAAAGTTAAGCTGATTCTCCAGCTCAAACTTCTCTAGTGCGACCGAATACAGAGACGCTAATAGCTCTAAGATCTCGAGCTCAAATTCATGTGGTTCAGAGATGTACTGACTATAAATAGCAAAGGTACCCAAAACATTACCGCGCGACGATATAATGGGTACCGACCAACAGGCATGCAGATTGGCTTGGCTGGTTAAGGCTAAGAAAGGCGCCCAGTTTGGGTGTGCATTTATATTGGAGACCATCACTGCTTTCTTAAGCGCAGCTGCCTCACCACAGGAACCAATCCCGGCACCAATTCCCACCCCTTCTATCTGTTGATTGTAGAAATCAGGCAGGTTGGGGGCATATTCAAGATGTAGAGTCTTTGATTCGGAGTTGAGTAGTAAGATTGAAGCCATACGCTGCCCAAAAAGCAGCTCAGTAAGCTGAATGATCTTATGGTTTAAGTCCTTGCGATCCATCCCAAGGGCAAGCTTCCGAAGCAAACTATTGACTGCTCGGTGGCCTTCTAATAAAAATTGTTGTTCCATTCGCTAAAGCTTTCAATTGTGTAATTGGGTACAGCTTGTTCTTATGCAAGCTTGTTCTTATGCAAGCTTGTTATTGGTTAATAATAACACACTAAGTTAGTACCACACACAACCGAAGATCATAGGTTGATCTTTCGCTTTATCTATTTTGATCAGCGATCTACCCCAAAAAGAATATTTATATCACCACATACCGAAAGCATAAGTTACATGTGCTGCATTTCAATTTTAAATGGTCATTTATATCAAAAGTGACATGTTAAAACAGAATATACAGCACAACCCATTTCGATCTGTAGTCTAAATCATCGAATTACATGCGTCAGCATTTCAATATGCTGGTAATCTAGCTGGGTTAACTTAACGGATAATGTCTGAAGTTCTGAGGTGTTCTCGATGTGAGTACCACCACACGGAATCGACACCAACGTCTCAGCATCCAGTTGCCATTCCCAGTAACGAGAGTCAGTGAGTGCCTCACCTTCCAGTCGCATCGCAACTGGTGTCGGCTCTGCAAGCCAGCCCGCAATCATCTGGTTGATGTCAGCTTCAATGCCATCTAGGTTTGCTAGCATGTCTGCAACGTTCAAACCGCGCTTCTTCAGGGTTTTGCCTAAACGATACTTATCGGTACACAGCTCTGGAGTCACAAAGCTCGTCACCTGTGCATAGCTATTGAAATCGTAGCTGCCAAGCGGATCTTTTCTGTCCGCATCTTTACGCCAGTAGCTTTCAGCCAATACTTTATTCAGGGCTAGAAAAGCGATGTGGCCAGCACTGTGACCACGGCTCAAACTGGCTTGATACTCTTTATCAACCGACAACACGACTTCGTCGCTAACCTTAATCATAGAAGCAGATGCGGGTAGCTGGTGGACAACCACAAACGCCCACCCTTCTGTATCACGCTTAACAGGGATATCTGCTGCGATATGAAGCTTGCCAGTAGATTGTTCTATTGCACCAACAAGACAGTCTTCAACGGGATATTGCACGTCACCGACATTCACAAAGCCTTGGTCTGCAGGGTGATCTGGCCAAATATGACTCACAGGGTGGAAAGGTGTTACTTCGGTGATCAGGTAAGTTTTGCTGTCGTCACTTTCAACATGCAGCGCCTTTGCGTTGAGCTGCCAAGCCTGATGACAAAATTGAGTAATGGTTGCTGTGATTGCTGACGCAGGTGTAATCAAATCGCTAGTAGTCATATCGTTCTTCTTTTGGAATCTAGTCTGATTCGTTAAGCCATGATGATAAAAACGTATTGTTATGGCTTAACGTGAATTTTGCTTAAAAAAATACCCGAGACAGGCTCGGGTATCAAATCTATTGGAAAGGTTTACTTACGACCTTTAACCATGCTCATCATACGTTTACGTTTGCGTTCTTGAGAAATTGTCAGCTTGTTTGTCTTAGCTTCAAATGGGTTCTCGCTGTTCTGGAACTGAATGCGAATAGGTGTACCCATAATTTCTAGTGAACGACGGTAGTAGTTCATCAAGAATCGTTTGTATGAATCTGGCAAATTACGAACTTGGTTACCGTGGATAACGATAATCGGTGGGTTGTAGCCACCAGCGTGCGCGTATTTCAGTTTCACACGACGGCCACGAACCATAGGCGGTTGGTGATCATCAGTCGCCATCTTCATGATACGAGTTAGCACAGAAGTACCAACACGAGTCGTCGCTGACTTGTAAGCTTCTTGTACAGACTCAAACAAGTGACCAACACCAGTACCGTGAAGTGCAGAGATAAAGTGAATACGTGCGAAATCAACGAAACCTAAGCGACGGTCTAGCTCTTTCTTAACGCGTTCTTTCACGTCGTTATCTAGGCCATCCCACTTGTTTACAGCAATAACAATTGAACGACCCGCGTTCAACGCAAAGCCTAACAAGCTTAGATCTTGATCAGAGATGTTTTCGCGAGCATCGATAAGCAGCAATACAACGTTGGCATCTTCAATCGCTTTCAGTGTTTTAACTACTGAGAACTTCTCTACCGTTTCGTTGATGTTTTTACGACGACGAACACCCGCAGTATCGATTAGAACGTATTCACGCTCATCACGTTGCATTGGGATATAGATAGAGTCACGAGTTGTGCCTGGCATATCGTAAACAACCACACGTTCTTCACCAAGAATACGGTTAGTTAGTGTTGATTTACCTACGTTAGGACGGCCAATGATCGCTAGCTTGATTGGTTGATCTTGAAGACGCTTGAATTCTTCTTCAGCTTCTTCTTCTGTAAATTCAACCTGCTCTTCTTCTTCGTCTTCAAACTCAGTTAGATCGCTTACTTCGCCATTTTCCGCTTTTAGCGCTTCTGCGAATGGGTTAAGAGCAAGGTCAATCAGTGCAGTAACGCCACGACCGTGCGCCGCAGCGATTTGGTACATGTCTTCTACACCTAGTTGCCAGAAGTCAGCACTTGCAGCATCAGGGTCGATACCATCAACCTTGTTTACTACTAGCATTGAAGGCTTTTCTAGTTGACGTAGGTGCTTAGCAATCGCCACGTCAGATGGTGTTAGACCAGCACGGCCATCTACCATAAATAGAACAACATCAGCTTCATCAATCGCTGCTAGCGACTGTTCAGCCATTTTAGTTTCAACACCTTCTTCAGTACCGTCGATACCACCAGTGTCAATAACAATAAAGTCATGCTCGCTAAAATGAGCATGGCCGTATTTACGGTCACGCGTTAAGCCAGGGAAATCCGCAACCAATGCATCACGAGTTCGAGTCAATCGGTTAAATAACGTAGATTTACCTACGTTCGGACGCCCTACTAGAGCAACAACAGGTACCATAACAACCTCTACAATTTCTTCTCTAAATGTAGTTATAGGTAAGCACTTGTTCGCAAGTTTAAACTCTTACCTATAACCACACGGTTTATTAATTTTTAACAACAAAACGGCTCCTGGCTGTTACCAACCAGGAGCCGACTGTGAATTATATCACGCTTTTATTGGCTAATCGTTAGTTTCTTTACATCGCCATTGCGAGTCGTCACTAAGTAGCCTTCAGGCAGTTCAATTGGTGCAACCGCAAAGCCGCTATCATCGACAAGCTGCTGAGCAACAAACTCACCCGATGAACGATCTAACCAGTGCAGGTAACCTTCTGTGTCACCCACGACTAAATAACCATTAATAATAGCAGGTGCTGTCAGTAAGCGGTTTTCTAACAATGGAGTGCTCCACAGTTCAGTACCACTACGAGCATCAACCGCAACCACATGGTCTTTGTCGGTAACAACGAACAAACGGCTGCCATCACTTGCTAAATCAATCGCTGACGAGTAGTTACGCTTCCAAATTGGCTTACCAGAACGAAGGTCAATTGCAATCAGCTGACCATTAATACCTACGGTATACAAGGTGCCACCGAGAACAATTGGAGATGCATCAACATCAACCAAGCGATCGATTTCCGTTGCGCCTTTTGGCGTACCTACTGGCTGTTGCCAAATAAGCTGACCACGGTCAACGATAGCCGCAGCTAGACGACCATTTGCTGTACCCCAGAATACACCACCAGAAACCGCAACCGGTGAGCTATCACCTCGGAGTGTTAGGCTTGGTACTTCAGTACTGATGGTCCATTTTTGTTCGCCACTTGCTTGATCTAACGCGATCAACATACCGCGACTGGTATGAACAATGACCATGTTGCTATCAGTTGCTGGGGATGCAAGCACCTCGCCATTCACTGATACACGCCACAGCTCTTCACCGGTCGATTCTTCCAATGCGATCACTTCGCCATTTTCAGAACCAACAAATACTTTACCGTAAGCCGCCGTTAAGCCACCCGATAAACGAGCCAGTACGTCTTTCTCAAGATCGACTTTCCACAGCTCTTTACCTGTATCAGGATCAAGCGCTTTAACCATACCTTCACGGCTTGCAACAAACACTTTGTCGTAAGCCAATTCTGGCGTTAGTTTTGAAAAGTAGTGACCAACACCATCACCAACCGACGTAGACCATTCCTGACTAGGAGTGAACTCGCTGTTTACCGTTGGTACTGGAGCCATGATTACGGTGTCTTCTTCACCCGCACAGCCAGCTAGTAGGCCAAGAGCAATCGCACACAACGCCGCTTTTGGAAACATCTTCTTCATTCAAAGCGCCTTATTTAGCTAGGTCGTCAAGTTTGATTTGAAGCGTTTGGCTAGCATCAACAGCTTGCTGTGCTTCTGTGTAAGCACTGTATGCTGCGTCAGTGTCGCCTTTACGAAGTGAGATATCACCACGCAGTTCAGCAACACGGCCTTTCCAAGATTCATCAGTCATAGCAGCAAGATCAGTCAATGCTGCGTCAAATTCACCTTGCTCAGCTTTAATGCGTGCAACACGGTAAGTAAGTAGTGGCGCAAGTGCCGCGTCCTTAGTTGCCGATTTTGCCCACTCTAGCTGTTCAAGTGCTGCTGCTAGCTCACCCGCTTGCACTTGTACTTTTGCTAATTGCATAGCTGCAAGTACTGAGTACTCAGCGTCTTTGTTTGCGTCGATGAAAGCTTGAATATCAGATTGAGCATCAACGCCCTTAGTATCAAGAGCTGAAATTACAGAGGTGTAGCTTTCTGAAGCTGCTTCACGCGCTTCAACGACTGAATCTTGGTAATAACGCCAGCCAAATAGACCACCTAAACCAATAACCGCACCAAAGATTACGGCTTTACCGTTCTCTTTCCACCAATCTTTAATGGCTTCAACTTGTTGCTCTTCGCTATCGTAAAGTTCCACTTCCTGTCCTCTTTAATTCTTTAAACGCCAGCATAGTGCTGACGTTAGTATTCATTATGAGCGTTTGCTCAATGGCTAATTAGATTAGCGCAGCAACTTTCTCTGCAACTTCCGTTTGAGACACGGTTTCTTGCTCGCCGCCAACCAGATCTTTTAGCACAACTGTATTGTCAGCAACTTCGTTCTCACCAAGTACCAGCGCCACAACAGCACCTACTTTGTCAGCACGTTTGAATTGCTTCTTGAAGTTACCACCACCGAAGTGGTTCATTACACGCACGCCTTCAACGGTGTCGCGTAATTGATTCGCTAACTGCATGCCCGCGATCATAGTACCTTCGCCAGCAGCAACTACGTAAACATCAACGCTACGGCGAACTTCTGTTAGCTCTAGCGTTTCCATCATCAGAACCAGACGCTCTAGACCCATTGCGAAGCCAACTGCATTGGTTGCTTTGCCGCCCAGTTGCTCAACAAGACCATCGTAACGACCGCCGCCACATACTGTACCTTGAGCACCAAGGCTGTCTGTGATCCACTCAAATACGGTGCGGTTGTAGTAATCTAGGCCACGTACTAGACGCTCATTAACTTGGTATTCGATACCAACAGCGTCAAGAAGTTCACACAAACCAGCAAAATGTTGCTTCGATTCTTCACCTAGATATTCAGATAGTCGAGGTGCGTCACCTAAGATAGCTTGAACATCAGGGTTCTTAGTATCAAGTACACGTAGAGGGTTAGTGTGCATACGACGTTTGCAGTCTTCGTCAAGCACATCAATGTGTTGCTCAAGGAAAGCCACTAACGCAGTGCGGTAGCTTACGCGATCTTCTTGAGAACCGATTGAGTTCAGCTCTAGGCGAACGTGCTTATCGATGCCTAGCTCACGCCATAGACGTGCTGTCATCATGATAAGTTCTGCGTCAACGTCTGGACCGTCTAGGCCAAACACCTCAACACCACATTGGTGGAATTGACGGTAACGACCTTTTTGAGGACGCTCGTGACGGAACATTGGACCCATGTACCATAGGCGCTGTTCATCACGGTTGATAAGGCTATTTTGAATACATGAACGTACACAACCTGCTGTGCCTTCTGGACGCAGCGTTAGGCTATCGCCATTGCGGTCATCAAAAGTGTACATTTCTTTAGAAACAACATCTGTCTCTTCACCAACTGCACGGCTAAATAGGTTTGTTTCTTCAACGATAGGCATACGTACTTCGTTGTAACCGTATGCGCTCACCACGTTTTTAACTGCGCTTTCTACTTTCTGCCACAGTGGTGATTGAGTTGGAAGGCAGTCGTTCATGCCTCGAATTGCTTGGATATTTTTAGCCACAGTATTTATTCCGTAATTTCTCACGACCAGGTGTTAGTGCGAATAGACAATCACACCCCATCGCGTTGTATTAATCTTCTAAGTTTTCTACATCAATGCGATTTGCTTGATCAAGCACTGACGCTTTTGCACGAATCTTAGCTTCAAGTTTGTCGACAAGATCATCGTTGTCGAAGCGCTCTTTCTGACGCTTACCGTCTTCGTAGAAGGCACTCTTACGTGCACTACCCGCTAGACCTAAGTGAGACACTTCAGCTTCACCAGGGCCGTTAACCACACAACCGATGATTGACACATCCATTGGAGTGATCACGTCTTCTAGGCGCTCTTCAAGGGCATTAACAGTGTTAATAACATCGAACTCTTGACGAGAACAGCTTGGGCACGCAATGAAGTTGATGCCACGCGAGCGAATACGCAAAGATTTAAGAATATCAAAGCCGACTTTGATCTCTTCAACAGGATCAGCCGCTAGCGAGATACGCAGCGTATCGCCGATACCTTCAGAAAGAAGCATACCTAAACCTACCGCGGACTTCACAGAGCCAGCACGTGCCCCACCCGCTTCGGTAATACCAAGGTGAAGAGGTTGGTCAATCTGCTTAGCCAGCAAACGGTAAGAACCAACAGCTAGGAATACATCAGACGCCTTCACGCTCACCTTGAATTGATCAAAGTTCAGACGGTCGAGGATATCTACGTGACGCATTGCTGATTCAACAAGCGCTTCTGCTGTAGGCTCTGTGTACTTCTCTTGGATCTCTTTCTCAAGAGAACCACCGTTAACACCAATACGAATCGGAATATTCATATCACGTGCGCAATCAACAACTGAGCGGATACGGCTTTCGTTACCGATGTTGCCTGGGTTAATACGCAGACAGTCAACGCCGTATTCTGCCACTTTAAGGGCGATACGGTAGTCGAAGTGAATATCAGCAACCAAAGGAACAGAGACCTGCTGTTTGATTAGCTTAAAGGCTTCAGCGGCATCCATAGTCGGTACAGATACGCGAACGATATCAGCGCCAACTTTTTCCAAAGCTCGAATTTGAGCAACGGTCGCGGCTACATCTGTTGTTCTTGTGTTGGTCATGGATTGCACAGCAATTGGTGCACCATCACCGATCGGCACATCACCCACATAAATACGGGTTGATTTGCGACGAATAATAGGAGATTCGTGTTGCATATTAACTCTAAGGTAAGGTTATTCTAGCTACTTTGCCTGAAGTATACCCAGAAAGGTCGACAGGTTCACTTGCAAATGTCATTGATACGCCCTCTGGCGCACCTAGAATCACTTTATATGGCGCAGTTCCTGATAGATTTAATGACTGACCTGCTTTTTTGATGCCAGTCGACAGGGTTTTACCGGTTGCATCTTTTACTTGGATCCAACAATCAGCAGAGAACTGCATCACTAGCTCGTTAGCCACAACTTCAGGAGTAGCACTTGCTTCTACAGCTTCTGCCTTAGCAGCAACTTCAGTAGCGGATTCTGTCTCTGTTGCTTGTTGTGCCGCAGTTTCGTCAGCTAGAGCAACTGCATCTGAAGTATCTTCCGTATCGCTTATAGCAACAAGGTCATCTGTACTTTCAGCAGCAGCACCTGCTTCGTTTTGTTCAGCTTCAATCACTTCTAAAGAGGTGAATTCAGGGGCAAGTGATTCTTCTACCGCTAGCTCTTCTGAACTTGCAGTATTCGCTAAAGATTGAGATAGGGTGTCTTGCTGTTGGTTCTGCCACCACCACAGTGAAGAGATACCCGCAATTACCGCAAAAATGCTCCAAGTAAGTATCATAATACGGCTGTTGTGCTTCTCGGTTTTGGTCTTACGAGAAAAGCTCAGCATTTCTTGCTCTTGATGCTGAGCATCACCAGCATGATGCAGCGCACTCAATACGACTTTTTCGTCAAGATTGACGTATTTCGCGTATGAACGAATGTAGCCACGCATAAACGTCGCCACTTGATCTGACTCGAATTGGTTTTCTTCAATTTGCTGAATCAGCGTAACGCGAAGTTTTAAGCGATCAGAAATCTGCTTTTGCGTTAAACCAAGAGATTCTCGTTTGTTCTTAAGCAGCGTTCCCGCTTCCAAAGCTGGAGCGATCGGTTCTTGCGTTTGTGTATCTTGTTCTGTGTTCATAGAGAGTGAACTTCTAAAGTATTATCGCAAGTTGAGGAGAGCGTTTTTTTATTGTCGTTTAAGCTCAATCTAACAACCCACGTTATGTGGAATTTTTCCTGCTATCTGAATCATCAACCCTTAAAGGCGAACATCATTCATTTGTTATGGATGACCTTCTCAGGAAGCTAGTTTATCAAGTAGCCAACCTAAATAGACATATTGGCGATCAGTAGCAAGCGAGCACTTAAATTAATTTAAGATTAGTTAATCATAAGCTAATGCCATTACAAGGCAAAAACACTTTAAACAAAATTTACCGTCAGCTCATGGTTTTGTCCAAAATTTGACGAAAAATGTAAGAAAGCGTGGGCAAGAAGTCCAAAAAATCAAAAACTGTCCCCCCAGAAAAGCAACAAGCCAGAAGTAAGACTTCTGGCTTGTTTAGGTTCTAATCGCGTTTTATACCGCTTTTACTTCAATCACACCACCTGCAATCAAGTTCGCTTCAGAAGCTGCTTTAAGCATTTTAGTACGCTTGGTTCTGTCAATAACATCACCGACTAACTGACCACACGCGGCATCAATATCATCACCACGCGTTTTACGAACCGTTACTGTGTAGTTGTATTCCATCAGCGTTTTTTGGAAGCGATCAATTCGAGAGTTACTTGGCTTCTTATAAGGCGAACCCGGGTAAGGGTTGAATGGAATCAGGTTGATCTTACAAGGCGTCTCTTTCATTAGCTCTGCAAGTTCACGTGCGTGGTCCATATCATCATTCACATGATCCAATAACACGTACTCAACCGTTACTTTACCGCGGTTAGCATTTGAAGAGGCAATGTAACGACGAACAGATGCTAGGAAGTCTTGGATATCCCAACGATCGTTGATCGGCATGATTTGGCTGCGTAGTGCATCGTTTGGCGCATGCAGAGAGATAGCCAATGCTACATCGATGTTGTCTGTCATTTGGTCAAGGCCAGATACAACACCAGAAGTTGATACGGTTACACGACGCTTAGACAGTGCGAAACCTAGATCATCAAGCATGATTTCTAATGATGGCATTAGGTTCTTCATGTTCAATAGAGGCTCGCCCATACCCATCATTACAACGTTAGTAATTGGACGACGACCGGTTTCTTTTTCTAGGCCGATTTCGCGAGATGCACGCCAGATTTGGCCAACAATCTCTGAAACTTTTAGGTTACGGTTAAAGCCTTGTTGAGCTGTAGAACAGAACTTACATTCAAGTGCACAACCAACCTGTGAAGATACACACAGCGTCGCACGGTCACCATCTGGGATGTATACCGTTTCAACGTCTTGGTCGCCAACGCTCATCGCCCATTTGATTGTGCCATCTGAAGAATGTTGAGCTTCAGAAACAACAGGTGCAACAATCTCACAGCGACGTTGCAGTTTCTCACGTAACTTTTTGTTGATGTTGTTCATTTGTTCGAAGTCATCGACACCGAAGTGATAAATCCACTTCATCACTTGCTCTGCTCGAAACGCTTTCTCATTCAGTTCTTCTGTGAAAAATTTACGAAGACCTTTACGATCAAAATCGAGTAGATTGACTTTAGCTGTGGTCATGATGCCTCTCAATGACGGAACAATAATTAAGGGCGCGAATTGTACAGGCTTTACGCAACTTCAACAAGCACTGTAAAACCCTGAGTTTATTAAGACATTCAAACTTAAGCGATTAAAATTTGAACAATTGTGTTTATCGGCCTGAGATGACCCAATTTAAACAAAAGATTCCCGATTACGCTCCTTCGTCGCTTTCAGGAATGACGACTAAATTGATTATCGAGAACGCAAAGTCCACTTACAAAAAAGGCCTCACCGAAGTGAAGCCTTTTGAATCATTTGCTGTGTCGATTATTGAGCTGGACGTGGGCAAATTTCAGATTCTGGGAAGAAGAACTCGATTTCACGAGCTGCAGACTCAGGGCTATCGCTGCCGTGTACGGAGTTGTAACGCATGCTGATTGCGTAGTCAGCGCGGATAGTGCCGCATGCTGCTTCTTCTGGGTTAGTTTTACCCATGAGTTCACGGTAACGAGCGATTGCGTTTTCGCCTTCAAGTACTTGAACCATGATAGGACCAGAAGTCATGAACTCTTTTAGTGGACCAAAAAATTCTTTGCCTTCGTGTTCCGCGTAGAAGCCGCTCGCTTGCTCTTCAGTCAGACGAACCATCTTAGCAGCGATAATTTCAAGACCTGCTTTTTCGATTCGGTGGTAAATTTCACCAACAAGGTTACGCTTAACTGCATCCGGCTTAACAATTGAGAACGTTCTTTCTAGAGCCATAGGGATTCCTTCACTTCATTTTTTTGTTATTAAATACTGAAATTACTGAGATCTTTCAATCTTAGCTTTATGAATGAGCGGCACAAAATACCGCTCACTCTTATTATTATTTTGCTTGGTCAACAAGAAGACGAGCCAGTGTACGAACACCCATACCCGTTGCGCCTGCCGCCCACTTATCACTTGCTGATTTACGGTAAGTACCCGCGCAATCCATGTGAATCCAACCTTTTTTGTAGTCGTCTACAAAGTAAGAAAGGAACGCAGCTGCTGTACTTGCACCCGGCGTGTAATCGCCCGTGCTGATGTTTGAAAGATCAGCAAAGTTTGAAGGCAACATGCCACGGTGGAAATCAGCAAGAGGCAATGGCCATAGGCCTTCTTTCTCTTGGTTTGCCGCCGTTAGCGCTTGATGAGAAAGCTCATCGTCGAAGCTTAATAGTGCGTGGTAGTCGTTACCCAGTGCATTTTTAGCTGCACCAGTTAGCGTTGCACAGTCGATGATAAGCTCAGGGTTTTGTGCACTTGCGTACATCAGGCCATCAGCAAGCACCAAGCGGCCTTCCGCATCGGTGTTCATGATCTCAACTGTCTTACCATTTTTGTAAGTAATGATGTCGCCAAGCTTCAATGCACGGCCAGAGATCATGTTCTCAGCACAACATAGGATAAGCTTGATACGCTTGTTCAGACCACGTTCAATCGCAAGACCCAAGCCACCAGTGATGGTAGCTGCGCCGCCCATGTCAGCCTTCATCGCTGTCATGAATTGCCCTGGCTTGATGCTGTAACCGCCTGAGTCAAAGGTAATACCTTTACCCACTAGACAAGCAAACACTGGTGCGTTTTCGTCACCGGTTGGGTTGAAGTCCAGTTGCAGCATTGCAGAGGTGCGCTCAGAGCCACGACCTACCGCATAAATGCCTTCCCAACCTTCAGTTAGGAGATCTTTGTCTTTAACGATTTTTGCTTTTACTGTGCCTGCTGGCGCCACTGATTTGATGTATTCAGCTGCCATCGTCGCTAATTGACGAGGAGCCACTTCTTCAGCAGTTTTGTTGATAATGTCACGCGTCCAATCAGTAGCACGGATGCGAGCTTCTAGCTCAGCTTGAACAGCTTCTGAAAGTGCATCCCATTCCAATGCATTCTTTTTCTTTGGTCCACGGTAGCCTTGGTAGAAAGCCCAAACGCTTTCTAGATCCCAACCTTCACCACGAAGTGAAACGAATGCGATACCTTGTCCGTCAAGCGTACGACCAGCACGCTGAACCGCGCCTAGATCGTGGCCTTCACCAATGTGAATTGTCGCTCCCGCTTCTGAGAACGATAAAATAGCTCTTGCTCCCCACTGAGGCTGGGCAGCTTCTTGACTTAAAAATACTGACATCTGTGTAGACATGATTTCTCCTTGTCATGAACCACTTTGAGTGTGTGATTCTGATTATTTTTTATTAGCGCACTGATGTTAGCATTATGTAGGAGGAAAATGTCATTTTGATAAAAAAACGGACCATAAGGTCCGCTTTTTTTAGTAAGAATTGTTAACTTGGCTGCGTTTTATATTGGACTGATACCAACCCGCGACCAAATCATCAGATAAGAGGATTAATCCATCTCATCCATCCAGCACAAAATAATAGCCTCTAAGATTTTCTCATTCGAGTGGTTAGGCTCGTCGTCGAACTCTTCAAGGTCTAGCACCCATTGATGCAGATCGGTAAAACGTACCGTTTTAGGATCAGTATCAGGGTACAAATCACATAGCTCAATTGCGATATCTCGCGAATCAATCCACTTCAAGCTCATAACACTTCCTTATATTTATCAGCGACGCTCTGTCACCTTTATGATCTATATTCTAGGCCAGTTTTCTTAGTATGTTTGTCTAAGCAATAGCTCTCTCAGTCATCACTGTATTAGCCATGACTGAGAACAGGTTCTTAGTGGTCTTCAGAAGCCAGGTTCAATGTGTACTTTGGAATCTCTACTACAAGATCTTCATTCGCCACTTTTGCTTGGCAACCCAGGCGAGATTCCATCTCTAAGCCCCATGCTTTATCTAGCATGTCGTCTTCTAGGTCATCACTCTCTTCTAAAGAATCAAAACCTTCACGAATCACAACGTGACATGTCGTACATGCACACGATTTTTCACATGCGTGTTCAATACCAATACCGGCCTTCAATGCAACATCAAGAACCGTCTCACCAGTTTTTGCTTCTAAAACAGCGCCTTCTGGACATAGATCTTCGTGAGGTAAAACAATAATCTTTGGCATGTTTATCTATTCTCTAACTATTAAATATTATCGACTGACTGACCTGACAGTGCAGCACGAATTGATTTATCCATACGACGAGAAGCAAAGTCTTGGCTCGCTTTGTCGGTATTCTTAATTTCTAGTTCAATCGCATCGGCATTATCGCCATTGCGCACTTCAATCAGTGCTTCAATCGCTTGAACAAGTTGTTGTTTGCCTTGCTCATCAAGTAACTCATCGCCATCGGCTTGCATTGCAGCAATTAGGCCTTCAATAACGCGATCCGCTTCTACGCGTTGCTCAGTAAGAGCACGCGCTTGCATGTCTTCTTTTGCAAAAGTCATCGAATCTTTTAGCATGCTAGCCACTTCGTTATCGCTTAGACCGTAAGAAGGCTTAACTTGGATTTCAGCTTGAACGCCTGTGCTCTTCTCCATTGCGGTAACCGATAGCAGGCCATCAGCATCCACTTGGTAAGTCACACGAATATGAGCAGCACCTGCAGTCATCGGCGGGATGCCTTTCAAAGCAAATCGAGCCAGTGAACGACAGTCATCAACCATTTCGCGTTCACCTTGTACGGTGTGCACTGTCATAGCAGTTTGACCGTCTTTGAACGTGGTAAATTCTTGTGCGCGAGCCACTGGGATCGTGGTGTTTCGAGGGATGATCTTTTCGACCAAACCGCCCATGGTTTCGATGCCAAGAGACAGAGGGATAACGTCCAGTAGCAGCATCTCAGAGTCAGGCTTATTACCGACTAAGATATCCGCTTGAATTGATGCGCCAATTGCAACCACTTCATCAGGGTTAATGCTGGTTAGTGGCGTACGACCAAAGAAGTCACCGACCATTTCACGTACAAGTAATGTGCGAGTTGAACCGCCGACCATCACGACTTCTAGAACTTCATCTGCATCAACTTCCGCATCTTTTAGTGCACGACGGCATGAAAGCAGTGTTTTCTTAACGAGCGGTTTGATGATCTCTTCAAACTCTTCACGAGTTAATGAACCAGACCAACCTAGTACTTCAACCTCAACGCTTTCAGCTTCAGATAAGCCAATCTTAGCTTCTGTTGCGGCGTCTAGAAGAATACGGTTCTGCTCTGCAGTTAGCTCCGATAAGCCCATTTGCTCTTGGAAATGATCCGCAACTAAATGGTCAAAGTCGTCGCCGCCTAATGCAGAGTCACCGCCCGTAGCTAGAACTTCGAAGACACCTTTAGATAGGCGTAGGATAGAGATATCAAACGTACCACCACCTAAGTCATAAACAGCAATTACCCCTTCTTTACCTGAATCCAAACCGTAAGCAATAGCAGCGGCAGTCGGCTCATTAAGAAGACGTAACACGTGAAGACCAGCAAGTTGCGCCGCGTCTTTCGTACCCGCACGCTGTGCATCGTCGAAGTAAGCAGGAACGGTAATAACAGCACCAGATAACTCGCCACCAAGTGTTGACTCAGCACGTTGACCTAGCGCTCGCAGAATGTCTGCAGATACTTGAATTGGGTTTTTGTTACCTTGCTCTGTGCGAATCACAGGCAAACCATTATCACTTTCTTCAAATTGATATGGCAGAGATGGGTATCGCTGTTGAATATCTGACAGTGAGCGACCGATTAGTCGCTTAACTGAGATAATGGTATTTTTAGGATCAGTCTGTGCATTTGCACGAGCTTCATCACCAGTCGTGTATGACTCTGACGTATAGTGAACAACGGAAGGAAGAATACTGCGACCCTGTTGATCAGTCAGTGTGCTCGCCTCACCACTGCGCACTGCCGCAACCAATGAGTTTGTTGTACCTAAATCAATACCCACAGCAAGCTTGTGCTGATGAGGAGCGGCGCTTTGCCCTGGTTCTGCAATCTGAAGTAGTGCCATGGATGTGTCCTTGTTATACGAACTAGCCGATCAGACGATCTTCAACTAACTCGATTTCATTCTTTAATTTTGCAATAAACTTAAGCTTTCTTACTCGGTCTGCAGCTTCTAACCAAGCCTCACTGTCGAGTTCTTGTTGGATAGCGCTTAATTGTTGTTTATACATTTTGCTAACCTTTCCTTCAAATGCAAACAAAGCATCTTCAGGTTCAGAACTGTCGGCGATATCTTCAAGCTCTTCACGCAATTCCATTTGCTCCATTAGGAACATAGGATCTTGCAGGGTCTGCTGTTCACCACGAATATCCTCACCATGTTGCACTAACAGGTATTCAGCTCGGCTGATTGGATTCTTCAATACCTGATACGCATCATTGATTTGCGCAGCTTTTTGCACGGCTAGCAGGCGATCACGCTCAGAAGCAGTGGCAAATTTATCAGGGTGGAATTGGCGTTGCAGATCTCTAAACTGAGAAGAAAGAAGGCTACCATCCAGTTGAAACTGAAGTGGTAGCCCAAATAATTCGAAATGATTCATGTAACGGTGGTCCTAAGTTTAGGCTCTTCAATCAGAGCCTAATTTTATTCTTCGCTCACTATAAACGCTTAACGATTGAAGCGTTTATACGTTGAAGCTCTCACCACAACCACATTCGCCTTTCGCGTTAGGGTTGTTGAATTCAAAACCTTCGTTTAGGCCTTCTTTTACGTAATCAAGCTCAGTTCCGTCTAGGTAAACTAGGCTCTTTGGATCAATAATGACCTTAACACCTGAATGCTCGAACACTTCGTCTTCTTCGTTAAGCTCGTCAACGAATTCTAGTACATACGCCATACCCGAACAGCCAGTCGTTTTTACCGCTAAGCGTAACCCGATACCTTTACCTCGGTTATCTAGGAAAGCTTGAACTCGGCTTGCTGCCGTATCTGTCATGGTGATGGCCATACTACAACCTTGTGTTTTATATAAATTGAGAACTCAGGGGGAGCACAAAGGATGCTCCCAAATATTGCTTATTTTTTGTGATTACTTAATGAGACGATTAACGCTTCTTTTTGTAATCCGCAACAGCTGCTTTGATTGCATCTTCAGCAAGAATTGAACAGTGAACTTTCACTGGTGGCAACTCTAGCTCTTCTGCGATTTCAGAGTTTTTGATAGCTGCCGCTTCATCAATACTTTTGCCTTTAACCCACTCAGTTACTAATGAGCTAGAAGCGATTGCGCTGCCGCAACCGTAAGTTTTGAATTTTGCATCTTCGATAATGCCTTCTGGCGTTACCTTGATTTGCAGTTTCATTACGTCACCACAAGCTGGTGCGCCAACCATACCGCTACCAACACTTGGGTCTTCTTTATCAAACGAACCTACGTTACGTGGGTTTTCGTAGTGATCAATTACTTTTTCGCTATATGCCATGATAGTTACCTCGAATCCTCTATTTCCGTGAGATTAGTGATGAGCCCACTCAACAGTGTTCAAATCAATCCCTTCTTTATACATATCCCATAGAGGAGACATGTCGCGTAATTTGTTTACCGCTACACGAATTTGTGCAATCGCGTAGTCGATTTCTTCTTCCGTTGTGAAACGGCCGAATGAGAAACGTACTGAGCTGTGTGCCAGTTCATCGTTCAGGCCAAGAGCACGTAGAACGTATGAAGGCTCTAGGCTTGCTGATGTACATGCAGAACCTGATGATACTGCTAGGTCTTTTAGAGACATAAGCAGAGACTCACCTTCAACGAAAGCGAAGCTCACGTTTAGGTTGTGTGGTACACGTTGGTCTAAGTCACCGTTTACCGTTACCGCTTCTAGATCTTGAACACCTTTCAATAGGCGCTCACGAAGTGCTAGTGCGTGATCGTAATCTTTCTGCATGTCTTGCTTAGCAACAGCACAAGCTTCGCCCATACCCACGATTTGGTGAGTAGCAAGCGTACCTGAACGGAAACCACGCTCATGACCGCCGCCGTGCATTTGCGCTTCAAGACGAATACGTGGCTTACGACGAACGTAAAGTGCACCGATACCTTTAGGGCCATACATTTTGTGAGCTGAAAGTGAGATTAGGTCAACTTTCATCTCTTGTAGGTCTAGTGGGATTTTACCCGCAGACTGAGCCGCATCAACGTGGAAGATGATCTTACGAGAACGACATAATTCGCCGATTGCAGAGATATCTTGGATTACACCAATCTCGTTGTTAACGTGCATGATAGAAACTAGAACAGTGTCTTCACGCATTGCAGCTTGTAGCTTGTCTAGATCGATGATGCCGTTTGCTTCTGGCTCAAGGTAAGTTACCTCAAAACCTTCACGCTCTAGTTGGCGACATGGATCAAGAACCGCTTTATGTTCTGTTTTGCACGTAATTACGTGCTTACCTTTCTTCTCGTAAAAGTGCGCTGCACCTTTAATAGCAAGGTTGTCTGACTCTGTAGCACCTGAAGTGAAAACAATCTCACGTGGGTCTGCATTTAATAGGTCAGCAATTTGCTCACGAGCATTATCTACTGCTTCTTCTGCCTGCCAGCCGTAACGGTGTGAACGAGATGCAGGGTTACCGAAGTTACCGTCCATCGTCATGCACTGAACCATTTTCTCAGCAACTCGTGGATCGACTGGGCATGTAGCTGAATAGTCAAAGTAAATAGGCAGTTTCATTTTCTACTCCAATGTAAAAACTGACCGCTAAGAGCGGGCATTAACACCGTGAGGTGCTGCACTAATCGTTGTAGTGCTCGTATTTTTATGTGCAAAACCATTATTAACCGCAAGATCGATATCTTGACGATCAGAAATTTCTAAAACTTCGTTATCTTTCATTAGCTCACCGAGCGTAATGTCGTTTAAGAAGCTGCTGATTCGGGAGCTTAAATCACGCCATAGAGTGTGAGTTAAACAACGACTACCACCCTGGCAATCTGCTCGACCGTGACACTTAGTCGCATCCACTGATTCGTCTACTGCTGCAATCACAGTTCCGACAGCGATGTCGCTCGCTTCAGCTCCTAAACGGTAACCACCACCAGGGCCGCGAACACTAGCAACTAAGCCAGCTTTACGTAACTTAGAAAAAAGTTGCTCTAAGTAAGATAACGAGATGCCTTGTCGCTCTGAAATGTCAGCCAGAGGAACTGGGCTTTTTTGCGAATGCAGTGCTACATCGAGCATAGCTGTTACCGCATATCTTCCTTTAGATGTAAGTTTCATATCACACCGTATCCACATTGTTTATGTGGTTGGAATCTTCCCATACCCGACTAAATTGGTCAAGTATTTAGTTGACTATTTTAGTCAGGTATTCACCCTTAGTTTTCACATGGGCTTTATTTATCGTTTTTGCTCTTCTCAATTGAAGTCAAAATGCCACGTAGAGTATTGATCTCTTGCAGCTCTGGACGAGCTCGGCTAAACAGACGACGCAGCTTATTCATCACCTGCCCCGGCTTATCCTTAGAGATAAATTGGGTATCAATGATCACTTTTTCAAGGTGCTCGTAGAACATTTCTAGTTCTTCGTGACGAGGGTACTCATCTTGTGGCTGTGGTTGATATTGGCTAGCGACCATATCAAGGTGGGCGACACGCACTTCGTAGCTCAGAGTCTGTACCGCCATTGCTAGGTTTAGCGAGCTGTATTCAGGGTTAGCTGGGATACATACATGGAAGTGGCACTTCTGAAGCTCATCGTTAGTCAAGCCCGTACGCTCACGGCCGAATACTAATGCTACTGGGTGCTTCTGACCTTCAATTGCAAATTTTTGTCCACACTCACGAGGCTCAAGCATTGGCCATTCAAGTGTGCGTGAACGTGCACTCGAACCAACCACTAAACCACAGTCTTTTACTGCTTCGTCCAGTGTGGAAACGATAGTCGCGTTTTCTGCGATGTCACCAGCACCCGCAGCCAGTGCTAAGGTCTGCTCGTCAACTTCACATTGAGGGTCTACAAGAACTAATTGACTCAAACCCATCACTTTCATTGCGCGAGCTGCTGATCCGATATTTCCCGAATGAGACGTACCAACCAGAACGACTTTTACATTGTCTAACATGCTATATGACACCACTTTAAAAATAATCGCGAGATATTAACACATAGCAAAGTAAAATGGTCAGACCCTTCGCGCAATGTGAAACCAAGAGTTCAAAAAATAACCACTTCCCTTTTGGTAAAACTTTGGTATACTCGCCGCCGCTTTAAATTGTTCTTTAACATCTTGTGGGAAAAACCATATGCATCCAATGCTAAACATTGCGATACGCGCTGCGCGTAAAGCTGGCAACCATATTGCTAAATCTCTAGAAACAACTGATAAGATCGAATCGTCTCTAAAAGGTAACAACGATTACGTTACTAACATTGCTCAAGAAGCTGAGTACATGATCATTGAGACAATCAAAGCATCTTACCCAGAGCACAGCATTATTTCTGAAGAGAAAGGCCTGACTGAAGGTAAAGACTCTGACGTACAATGGATCGTTGACCCACTAGATGGCACCAACAACTTTGTAAAAGGTTTCCCTCACTTCTCTGTATCTATCGCTGTTCGCATGAACGGTCGTACAGAAGTTGCTTGTGTTTATGACCCAATGCTAAACGAGCTATTCACAGCTCAACGTGGCGCTGGCGCTCAACTTAACAACGCTCGTATGCGTGTTACTCAACTAAAAGACCTTCAAGGTACTGTTCTAGCGACTGGTTTCCCATTCAAGCAAAAACAACACTCAGAATCTTTCATGAAGATCATCTCTGGTCTATTCATTGACTGTGCTGATTTCCGTCGTACAGGTTCTCCTGCTCTTGACCTATGTTACCTAGCAGCTGGCCGTGTTGATGGTTACCTAGAACTAGGCCTTAAGCCATGGGATCTAGCAGCTGGTGACCTAATCGCTCGTGAAGCTGGTGCTATCATGACCGACTTCGCTGGCGGTACTGATTACATGACTTCTGGTAATGTTGTTGCTTCAAGCGCACGTGGTGTTAAGTCTATTCTTAAGCACGTTCGTGAGAACGCTAACGAAGGTATGCTGAAATAATTCAGACCTTACGTTAAAGCTCCCTGTTTTAAGGGCGCATAAAAATTCCAAAGCCTCGCTAGATAGCGAGGCTTTTTTGTATCTGTGGTTCAGGGATGCGAGATGCGAGATGCGAGATGCGAGATGCGAGATGCGAGATGCGAGATGCGAGCAGAATAGCGCTTATGGTATTAAGTACAACTCACTTCGACCATAAAATTTGTATTGAGTTTTCCTGCAAAATGCAGCCATAAAAAAACCGCTAGTTGCCTAGCGGTTTTTTTGGTTTAGCGAAACTTGTTAAGCCAAGGCCTAAGGCATTTCCTCAAACTCTTCACCTTCTTTTTCCACTTGTGGTGGCATTAGGTGTTCACGTGTAATACCCAACTTCATTGCTAGTGCAGATGCAACGTAGATAGAAGAGTAAGTACCAACCGTAATACCCAATAGAAGGGCAGTTGCGAAGCCGTGAATCATAGCGCCGCCCTGAACGAACAGTGCGATAACTACGAATAACGTGGTACCAGAAGTGATCAATGTACGACTCAATGTTTGTGTGATTGAGCTGTTCAGTACTTCAGGCGCTTCACCTTTACGCATCTTACGGAAGTTCTCACGAATACGGTCGAATACAACGATGGTATCGTTGAGGGAGTAACCGACTACCGTTAGCAAGGCTGCTACGATGGTAAGGTCGACCTCAATTTGCATTAGAGAGAACACACCAAGTGTGATGATAACATCGTGCGCCAGTGCTAATACCGCACCCGCAGCCAAACGCCATTCAAATCGCACTGATACGTAGATCAAGATACAGATAAGAGAAACTAGGATAGCAAGGCCACCCGCTTCTGTTAGCTCATCACCTACGTTAGGACCAACGAACTCGATACGACGCATTTCAACTTGCTCACCAGTACCATTCTCAATAGCAGAAAGGATTTGGTTACCAAGCGTTTCGCCCGCTACGCCATCACGTGGACGTAAACGAACCATCACATCACGAGCTGAACCGAAGTTCTGTACCGTTGCATCACCAAAGCCTTCGGCTTCTAGTGCACTACGGATATCAGGAAGGTGTGCCGGTTGTTCAAAACCAACTTCAATCAGAGTACCGCCAGTAAAATCTAGACCCCAGTTCAACGATTTCGTTGTTAGGGTGAAGATAGCAGTACCAATCATCAAGATAGAAAAAACAAAGGCAACCTTTGACCAACGCATAAAGTCGATCATTTTGTCTGCTTTTAGAATCTGAAACATATTAATTCCTAGCCTTAGATCGACAGTTTTTTAACGCGTTTGCCGCCATACATCAGGTTCACGATACAACGTGTTCCCACAATAGCTGTAAACATTGAAGTCAAGATACCGATAGACAGCGTTACCGCGAAGCCTTTGATAGCACCAGTACCCACAGCAAATAGAATAATTGCTGTTAGTAGCGTGGTGATGTTGGCATCGGCGATTGTGCTGAATGCGTTCGCATAACCTTGGTGAATCGCTTGTTGTGGACTGCGTCCATCTCGAAGTTCTTCACGTATACGCTCAAAGATCAGTACGTTGGCATCAACTGCCATACCGACCGTTAATACGATACCGGCAATACCTGGCAGGGTCATGGTAGCCCCCGGAATCATCGACATAACACCGATAATCAACACCAAGTTAGCCATTAGCGCAACGTTCGCAATCAAACCGAAAGTACGGTAGTAAAGCAGAGTAAACAACATTACTGCAGCCATACCCCAAACCATCGCCATGATACCCATATCGATGTTTTGTTGCCCCATAGATGGACCAATCGTACGTTCTTCTACAATCGAGATAGGCGCAATCAATGCACCAGCACGTAGTAGAAGTGCCAAGTTATGAGCTTCAGCCGTTGAGTCGATACCAGTAATACGGAAGTTACGACCAAGTGCAGATTGAATCGTCGCTTGGTTAATTACTTCTTCGTGCTTACTTAAGATAACTCGACCTTCCGGTGTTTTACGACCGCTGTCTTTGTACTCTGCAAATACCGTTGCCATTAGCTTACCGATATTCTGACGAGAGAATGCAGACATCTTGCTACCACCTTCGCTGTCTAGCGAGATGTTAACTTGAGGACGACCATATTCATCAACACTTGAGCTTGCATCCGTAATACTCGAACCGCCTAGAATAACGCGTTTCTTAAGTACCACAGGGCGACCATCACGATCTTGCTTGATTTCGCTCCCCGCAGGAGCACGACCAGAAGCGGCAGCGGCTAAGTCAGCACTGCTATCCACTTCACGGAACTCAAGTGTCGCAGTCGCACCAAGAATTTCTTTAGCGCGAGCCGTGTCTTGAACACCAGGCAATTCCACTACGATACGGCTAGAACCTTGACGTTGAACCAAAGGTTCAGCAACACCAAGTTCGTTTACACGGTTACGTAGAATAGTAATGTTTTGCTCAACCGCGTAGTTACGGATTTCTTGAAGACGAGCCTCTGTAAAGCTTGCAACCAAAGAGAAGCGACCGTTAGATTCAGAATCTACGAACGTCATATCTTGGTGCTTAGATTGCAGTAGCGATTTCGCTTCAGCAAGCTGTTCTTCGTTACGTAGGATCACTTCAACCGCATCTTTACCAGATGGGCGAATCGCACGGTA
This sequence comes from Vibrio sp. 10N.286.48.B8, assembly GCF_003050085.1. Lineage (NCBI taxonomy): Bacteria > Pseudomonadati > Pseudomonadota > Gammaproteobacteria > Vibrionales > Vibrionaceae > Vibrio > Vibrio sp. 10N.286.48.B8. The sequence goes on from NZ_PIGD01000013.1 coordinate 156,078, forward strand.
ACGGATTTTCTCTTCACGAAGTTCACTGCGGAATGCTTCTTCCTGTTGGCCAACCAACTTTTGCATCGCAGCGTCCATATCCACTTCCATTAAGAAGTGAACACCACCACGTAGGTCAAGACCAAGTTTCATTGGCGCTGCGCCAATAGATTCAAGCCAATCAGGAGTTGAAGCCGCTAGGTTTAAAGCCACGATAACGTCATCGCCTAGTGCTTCTGTGATGATATCACGGGCACTAATTTGCGTATCTGTGTCGTTAAAGCGAACAAGAATGGAACCGTTTTCGAGAGCAACGGATTTAGTAGAAAGGTTTTCTGCTTCAAGAGCATTGGTGACAGCATCCAGCGTAGACATATCTACAGAGGCGCCGCGCGCCCCTGTAACTTGAACTGCCGGATCTTCACCGTATATATTTGGAAGAGCGTACAACGCAGCGATAGCGATGGCAAACACTACCATCAAATACTTCCATAACGGGTAACGGTTTAGCACAGCGAGGATCCTCTAGCTGTTTATAGAGATTTCAGAGTACCTTTTGGTAGCACTGCTGTAACGAAGTCTTTCTTGATAACTACTTCGTTGTTTGCATTCAGTTCGATAGCAACGTAGTCGCTGTCTTCAGCAATCTTAGTGATCTTGCCGATTAGGCCGCCGCTTGTAAGAACTTCATCGCCTTTGCCCATAGAAGACATAAGGTTCTTGTGTTCTTTAACACGCTTAGCTTGTGGACGGTAGATCATGAAGTAGAAGATCACAGCGAACATACCTAGCATGATAAGCATTTCGAAACCGCCGCCTGCTGGTGCACCTTCTGCTGCTGCGTGAGCTTGAGAAATAAACATTTAAAACATCCTCTATTTATATTTTCGTAATTGTTTGTCTAATTGGGTCGCATCCCTTTATTTTCAAGCCCCATCACTCGGAAGAGAGATAGGGCTCGCAAAAAAGAAATACTAAGATTCTTTACCTAGTGGTGGCACTTCACGCCCCATTCTTGCGTAGAACTCTGCAACGAACTCTTCAAAGCGATCTTCATCGATAGACTGACGAATGTCTGACATTACTCGTTGATAGAAACGCAGGTTATGAATCGTGTTCAGTCGAGCACCTAGGATTTCGTTACAACGATCCAAATGGTGTAAGTACGACTTGCTGTAGTTCTTACAAGTGTAACAGTCACACTCTGAATCTAGTGGTGTTGTATCGGTTTTATGCTTCGCATTACGGATCTTGATCACACCTTCAGTCACAAACAGGTGGCCGTTACGTGCATTTCGCGTTGGCATTACACAGTCAAACATGTCGATACCACGACGAACACCTTCAACTAGGTCTTCTGGTTTGCCTACACCCATTAGGTAACGTGGCTTATCTTCAGGCAGTTGAGGACATGTGTGCTCAAGAATGCGGTGCATATCTTCTTTTGGCTCGCCTACTGCTAGGCCGCCAACTGCATAACCGTCAAAACCAATTTCAGTTAGACCTTTAACAGACACATCACGAAGGTCTTCATACACACCACCTTGAACGATGCCGAATAGTGAGTTCGGATTTTCAAGCTTGTCGAAGTGGTTGCGTGAACGCTCAGCCCAACGAAGAGACATCTCCATTGAGTCTTTTGCTTCTTTGTGTGTCGCTGGGTACGGCGTACACTCATCGAAGATCATTACGATGTCTGAACCTAGGTCTTTTTGGATTTCCATAGACTTCTCAGCGTCCATGAAGATCTTGTCACCGTTTACAGGGTTACGGAAGTGAACACCCTCTTCAGTGATCTTACGCATTGCACCTAGGCTGAACACTTGGAAGCCGCCTGAATCAGTCAGGATAGGACCGTGCCAGTTCATGAAATCGTGCAAGTCGCCGTGCATTTTCATGATTTCTTGACCAGGACGTAGCCATAAATGGAATGTGTTACCTAATAGAATTTCAGCGCCTGTGTCTTTCACTTCTTCAGGTGTCATACCTTTTACAGTACCGTAAGTACCTACAGGCATGAACGCTGGGGTTTCAACGGTACCGCGTTCAAACTGAAGTTGACCACGACGTGCGCCGCTATTAGTTTTTTTAAGTTCGTATTTTAATTTCACGAAGCCTCCAATATGCCAGAGAAACAATCTGACTGTTAATTCAGAACCTTAAGCCAAACAAAAGTTCAGTTTAGTGGGTTCTATGAGGAGCGGTCGCGTATTCCTTGCGAGAGATTAGACAGACACCCTGCCCGACTCCTAGCTTACTGCTAGCACCCGTAAATTCTGTTTATATCGTTTATAACCAGCTTAAATTAGCTCGTTTTCTTATTGATGAACATGGCATCACCGTAGCTGAAGAAACGATATTCGCTCTTCACCGCGTGATCGTATGCGCCCATCACATGGTCGTAGCCAGCAAATGCACTTACCAACATAATCAGCGTTGATTCTGGCAAGTGGAAATTGGTAATCAAGCAATCCACCAACTGGTACTCATAACCAGGGAAGATGAAGATTTCTGTATCACCAAAGAAAGGAACTAACTCAGTGCCGTTTTTCAGTGCATCTTGAGCCGCACTTTCGAGTGAACGTACAGATGTTGTGCCGACAGCGATAATACGGCCGCCACGAGCTTTTGCTGCAGCTACAGCGTCAACCACTTCTTGCGGTACTTCAACGTACTCAGCATGCATGTGGTGATCATTGATATTATCGACTTTTACCGGCTGGAACGTGCCAGCACCAACGTGAAGTGTCACGTAAGCAAACTCGACACCTTTTTCTTTCATGCCAGCCATTAGCTTGTCATCAAAGTGAAGGCCTGCTGTTGGCGCTGCAACCGCACCCGGTTTTTCATTATAGACAGTCTGGTAGCGCTCTTTATCTGCATCTTCATCAGGACGATCGATGTAAGGAGGCAGTGGCATGTGACCAACGCTGTTAAGAATCTCTAGAACGCTTTGATCGGATGTGAAATGGATTTCAAATAACGCATCGTGACGCGCCACCATTTCAGCTTCATACTCATCGTTCTCACCAAGGAACAACTTGGTGCCCGGCTTCGGTGATTTAGAACAACGAACATGCGCAAGAATGCTTTTCTCATCAAGCATACGTTCAACCAACACTTCAAGCTTACCGCCGGATGCCTTGCGACCAAATACACGAGCAGGAATTACTCGAGTGTTATTGAAAACGACAAGATCGCCTGGCTCAACTAAGTCTAAAACGTCTTTAAACGAACCATCAGCTAGGTTACCGCTATTGCCATCTAATTTAAGCAGGCGGCTTGCTGTACGCTCCTCTTGAGGGTAGCGAGCAATGAGTTCATCTGGTAGGTCAAAGTGAAAATCTGAAACTTGCATGTGTCTAGTCTTGTCTTAGTTGATGAGATTTGTGCCGTTGACGAATCATCAATCGTAGTTGCTGAACAATGGTTACGGTAAGTCAATCATTACCGGAAACACATCGCAAACACGACTAAAAATTTCGCAGTGGGCTAGTATAGGCACACGAGCCGCAATAGCAAGGTTTACAGCAATGGATTATTGTAAAGAGGCGTAAAATAATGCTACTAACTCACCTCCTTAAACTAAAGAATTAGTTGCATAAAACTCACCCAAAAATGCGTCAGATCTCAGTTATTTTTAGGATAAAAAACTATAGTAATAGCAACAAAATAAAAAGAAGGAGGTTCGTATGATCAAGGTTGAAGATATGATGACTCGCAACCCTCATACCCTATTGCGCTCACACTCACTGGCCGATGCTAAGCACATGATGGAAGCGCTTGATATCCGCCATATTCCGGTCGTCGATGCCGATAGAAAGCTACTCGGTGTTGTCACACAACGAGACGTTCTAGCCGCTCAAGAATCCAGCCTACAAAACATCCCACAAGCTCAATCTTTTACTCTTGCTACTCCCCTCAACGACATCATGCACAAAAGTGTTATGTCAGCAGAGCCACGTGCAGGATTAAAAGAATCGGCTATCTATATGCAGAAACATAAAGTGGGCTGTTTACCTGTCGTAGAAAACCACGAACTAGTAGGCATTATCACCGACAGTGACTTCGTCACCATCGCGATTAACTTGCTTGAACTGCAAGAAGAAGTCGAGCCAGAAGAAGCTGAAGTAGAGTAACGCTCGGAAGCTATAGAAAGAGCCTCATAAAATTATGAGGCTCAAAGTTAGGTTATCTTAGAAGCAGTAACGGGCCAGTGCCTCCCCCGCCGCATGTCTCTGCATTGCGTGAGTAGTATCGGTGCTTAATGATCAGCTCGATATCATCCAAACCTTCAAGGTCTACTATCTCACCGTATCGGTCACCCAGCTTCACGGACAATCTCCAACCTGAAGCAGCAACGCTTCTCTCTTTAAAGGCATACGTTGGGTTCAAAAACGCCGACTGACTCTCTTCGTCTGTCATGATGTTGGCCTTCATTTGCTGACGATAGCTGTCTTTAGCAAAGAAGTTACCATTCGACACATCCCAGAAGCGCGTAGAGTACGACACCAACTCATCTTTGATGCCCGTCTCGCCATCGGTTAACGAGCCCGGTGTACGACTGCGCATGTAGTTGTTGCCACCGTACGTCAAGTAAGCTGGGGTCACCTCTTCACCAGAGATATCCATACTTACCTGCAAGTTAATACCGATACCATCCAACTTATCTAAGTAGGTACCTGCATCCACTAGACAGGTGAGGTCATCGTTGTCTGCAACCACTGGCCCTTGGAAGAAGTTCGAGCGTGGTAGCTCTTTCACCGTACTGAACTCTATCGTTAGCCATTGGTCTTGCCCTATACGTTGAGTCAATTGCGCTAACTTAGCTTTAAACGCTTCATCCGCCGTCAACATCTCACCGCTGCCATCTAAGGCCGGGTACCACATCGTTTTACCGCGAAGCTTGTCCACATAACCGAAAATATGCTTTTTCACCGACAGAGTATCCGTCGCCTCTTGGCTTGTTCTCAGATTACGAATGTCATCAAAACTCTGTAACGCTTTAAAGTATTCAACCAACT
>NZ_PIGD01000014.1:0-147438 GCF_003050085.1 Vibrio sp. 10N.286.48.B8
TATCCAAGGTTCTGCACTTGGCGCACTAAACGGCGAGAAGCAGTGGGAAGACAAGATCGTTGAGCTTGCAGAAGCACTAGATTCTTACATTCCTGAGCCAGAGCGTGCAGTTGACCAACCGTTCCTACTACCAATTGAAGATGTATTCTCAATCCAAGGTCGTGGTACTGTTGTAACTGGTCGTATCGAGCGCGGTATCCTACGTGTAGGTGACGAAGTAGAAATCGTTGGTATCAAAGAGACTACTCTTACTACTTGTACTGGTGTTGAAATGTTCCGTAAACTGCTTGACGAAGGTCGTGCAGGTGAGAACGTTGGTGCACTTCTACGTGGTACTAAGCGTGATGACGTTGAACGTGGTCAAGTACTTTCTGCGAAAGGTTCTATCAACCCACACACTAAGTTTGAGTCTGAAGTATACGTACTTTCTAAAGACGAAGGCGGCCGTCACACTCCTTTCTTCAAAGGTTACCGTCCACAGTTCTACTTCCGCACAACTGACGTAACAGGCGACATCACTCTACCAGAAGGCGTAGAAATGGTAATGCCAGGTGACAACGTTCAAATGACTGTTGAGCTAATCGCTCCAATCGCAATGGACGAAGGTCTACGTTTCGCAATCCGCGAAGGTGGCCGTACAGTTGGTGCTGGTGTTGTAGCTAAAATCTTTGCATAAGATTTGACGAACCACTAGTAAAAAGGGCATCATTTGATGCCCTTTTTCTGCGCTAAAAAAAGAGTTGGATGTTTTGACATCGATTTTTGCTCTTAGCAAAGAATTAAACGGTCGTTTTGACTAAAATGACTGTTAGATGTGTTGTTTTGCAACGCAAAGGAATGTGCCCTGCAACAGCGGGGTTATTGTCGTCTATATTTAAGACTTATCACAGGTTGGTTTTATGAAAGCAAACGCTGAAACTCCTGATAGCTCAGGTGCAGCAGATACAATGAAGTGGATTGTCGCTTTTGTTCTGTTGGCTGCTGCTGTTGTGGGTAATTACCTGTATGGTGAATTGTCTGTTGTAATTCGCGCTGCAGGTGTAGTTGTGCTGATTGCTGCCGCACTAGGCGTTGCAGCAACAACAACTAAAGGTAAAGCTGCGATCGATTTTGCAAAAGAATCTCGTATGGAGATTCGTAAAGTTGTTTGGCCTACTCGCCAAGAAACTATGCAAACTACATTGATCGTTTTAGCTGTATGTATTGTTATGTCTCTAGTGCTTTGGGGAATTGACGGCATTATGGTCCGTCTAGTTTCTCTAGCAACTGGGGTGTAGAGGGTTCTGATTCATGAGTGAAGCTCCAAAAAAACGTTGGTATGTAGTTCAAGCCTTTTCTGGCTTTGAAGGTCGTGTTGCACAGTCGCTACGCGAGCATATTAAAATGCACAACATGGAAGAACTATTTGGCGATGTGCTAGTACCTACTGAAGAAGTAGTGGAAATGCGTGCTGGCCAACGTCGTAAAAGTGAACGTAAATTCTTCCCTGGCTACGTATTAGTTCAAATGATCATGAATGATGAATCATGGCACTTAGTACGCAGCATTCCGCGTGTTATGGGCTTCATTGGTGGTACCTCTGATCGTCCTGCACCAATCACTGATAAAGAAGCTGATGCTATCTTGAACCGTCTAGAGAAAGCGAGCGAGTCTCCACGTCCTAAGACAATGTTCGAAGCGGGTGAAGTGGTTCGTGTGAACGATGGTCCATTTGCTGACTTCAACGGTACTGTTGAAGAAGTAGATTACGAGAAAAGCCGCATTAAGGTATCTGTATCGATCTTTGGTCGTGCAACACCAGTTGAGCTTGAATTTGGTCAGGTTGAAAAACTGGACTAAAACTCTGACATTTGAGCAAGCTGTGGATAAATGCTTCATAAGTTGTTCAAAATAAAAGAGTATAAAAAATCACCTTTTTAGGGTTGTTAAAGGCGCGAATTATGATTATAATTTCGCGCCTTTTTGCTTCTGCGGAAGTAAAAAAGAGTTAATTGAATTTATGGGGAGCTCGCCTTACGGCTAGCGCATGTACCCAAAATATTAGGAAATATCATGGCTAAGAAAGTTGAAGCTTATATCAAACTGCAAGTTGCAGCTGGTATGGCAAACCCAAGTCCACCGGTTGGTCCTGCTCTAGGTCAACACGGCGTGAACATCATGGAATTCTGTAAAGCGTTCAACGCAAAAACAGAATCTGTTGAGAAAGGTCTACCTACTCCAGTAGTTATTACTGTTTACAACGACCGTTCTTTCACGTTCGTAACTAAGACTCCACCTGCTGCTGTTCTTCTTAAGAAAGCTGCTGGCGTTAAGTCTGGTTCAGGTCGTCCAAACACTGAGAAAGTTGGTACTGTAACTGACGCTCAAGTACAGGAAATCGCAGAAACTAAAGCTGCTGATATGACTGGTGCTGACATCGAAGCAATGAAGCGTTCTATTGCTGGTACTGCTCGTTCAATGGGCCTAGTGGTAGAGGGATAAGATCATGGCTAAACTTACTAAGCGTATGCGCGTAATCCGCGACAAAGTTGACGCGACTAAAGAATACGAAATCAACGAAGCTGTTGCTCTTCTTAAAGAACTAGCGACTGCTAAATTCGTTGAGTCTGTAGATGTTGCTGTTAACCTAGGCATCGATGCTCGTAAATCTGACCAAAACGTTCGTGGCGCAACTGTGCTACCTCACGGTACTGGCCGTGACATCCGCGTTGCTGTGTTCACTCAAGGTGCAAACGCAGAAGCAGCTAAAGCAGCTGGCGCAGATATCGTTGGTATGGAAGATCTTGCTGAGCAAGTGAAAAAAGGCGAAATGAACTTCGACGTTGTTGTTGCTTCTCCAGATGCAATGCGTGTTGTTGGTCAACTAGGTACAATCCTAGGTCCACGCGGCCTTATGCCAAACCCTAAAGTTGGTACTGTAACTCCTAACGTTGCTGAAGCGGTTAAGAACGCTAAAGCTGGTCAGGTTCGTTACCGTAACGACAAGAACGGCATCATCCACACTACTATCGGTAAAGCATCTTTCGAAGCTAACCAGCTTCAAGAGAACCTAGAAGCTCTTCTAGTTGCTCTTAAGAAAGCTAAGCCTTCTTCAGCTAAGGGTACTTACCTGAAGAAAGTGAGCATCTCTACTACGATGGGTGCTGGTGTTGCTGTTGATCAAGCTAGTCTTGACACTCAAGCAAACTAATTTGCTTAGGCGCAGATTTAGTGTATACTTCTGCGCCTAATATTTGTGGTTGGGTGGTTTTAAAGCAATTTGAAATCATCTATCCCAAGACCGTAGGCGCTGTCGATTTTCATTAGATTATTGATAGCTTAATAAAACCTACGTAGGCGATGTTGTGGTTTGAAGTGAATTTATTCATTTTTAAATAACATCGTAAACGCTCATTACATTTTGTATTGAGTGCTGTAATCACAACCAGAGGTTAATCCAAATGGCTTTAAATCTTCAAGACAAAAAAGCAATTGTTGCTGAAGTCAACGAAGCTGCCAGTGGTGCACTTTCTGCAGTTGTAGCTGATTCTCGTGGCGTTGAAGTTGGCGCAATGACTTCTCTACGTAAACAAGCTCGCGAAGCGGGTGTTTACATGAAAGTTGTTCGTAACACACTAGCACGCCGTGCGGTTCAGGGTACAGACTACGAGTGTCTAGTAGACACTTTCACTGGTCCAACTCTGATCGCATTCTCTAATGAGCACCCAGGTGCTGCAGCGCGTCTTTTCAAAGACTTCGCTAAAGAGAATAAAGATTTCGAGATCAAAGCTGCTGCATTTGAAGGCGCAGTTACTGATGCTGAAGTACTAGCGACACTACCAACTTACGACGAAGCTATCGCACGCCTAATGATGTGCATGAAAGAAGCTTCTGCTGGCAAGCTGGTTCGTACTATCGCTGCTGTTCGCGACCAAAAAGAAGAAGCTGCGGCATAAGCCTTGCTTTTCACTGGTTGCTATTTAAACTTATTGTTGACTTAAAAGAGAATTGTTATGTCTATTACTAACGAGCAAATCCTAGACGCAGTTGCAGAAATGTCTGTAATGCAAGTTGTTGAGCTTATCGAAGCTATGGAAGAGAAATTCGGCGTTACTGCAGCTGCTGCTGTTGTAGCTGGCGGCGCAGCTGGCGGCGACGCTGCTGCTGAGCAAACTGAATTCGACGTTATCCTAACTGCTGCTGGCGCTAACAAAGTACAAGTTATCAAAGCTGTACGTGGCGCAACTGGCCTAGGTCTTAAAGAAGCTAAAGGTCTTGTAGACTCAGCTCCTGCAGCGCTTAAAGAAGGCGTTGACAAAGCTGAAGCTGAAGCTCTTAAAGCACAGCTAGAAGAAGCTGGCGCTTCTGTTGAAATCAAGTAATTATTACTTAATTTCATAGCCGCAAGGCTAATGGCTGGTGGTTTATTAACCACCGGCCTTTTTGCGCTGTAGGGCTATGACGAAATTTCCGCTGTTTAACCGTCATAATCCGAGCAAAAAAACAGTCATTTTTTCGAAATGATTGTTCACTACCACTAAACAGCTGTTTGTCACCACCCCCTCTGAAGAGTGTTTTGGGTGGTTTGGGTCACTTATCAGCGAGCTGAGGAACCCCATGGTTTACTCTTATACCGAGAAAAAGCGCATCCGTAAGGATTTTGGTACTCGTCCACAAGTTTTGGACATTCCATACCTGTTATCGATCCAGCTTGATTCTTTCGACAAATTCATCGAACAGGATCCAGAAGGTCAATACGGTCTTGAAGCTGCTTTCCGTTCTGTATTTCCAATTCAGAGCTACAACGGCAATTCTGAGCTGCAATACGTTAGCTACCGTCTTGGTGAGCCAGTTTTTGACGTTAAAGAATGTCAAATCCGCGGTGTTACTTACTCAAAGCCACTACGCGTAAAACTACGTCTAGTTATCTTTGATCGAGATGCACCAGCAGGTACTGTAAAAGACATTAAAGAACAAGAAGTCTACATGGGCGAAATTCCGCTTATGACAGACAATGGTACTTTCGTAATTAATGGTACCGAGAGGGTTATCGTATCCCAGCTGCACCGAAGCCCAGGCGTGTTCTTCGACAGTGATAAGGGTAAGACCCACTCATCAGGTAAAGTTCTTTATAACGCACGTGTAATTCCTTATCGTGGCTCATGGTTAGACTTTGAGTTCGATCCTAAGGATAACTTATTCGTACGTATCGACCGTCGTCGTAAGCTACCAGCATCGATTATTCTTCGTGCACTTGGTAAATCGACTGAAGAGATCCTTGATCTATTCTTCGACAAAGTGAACTTCGAAGTTAAAGACCAAACTCTTCTTATGGAGTTGGTTCCTGATCGTCTACGTGGTGAAACTGCGTCATTCGACATCGAAGCAAACGGCAAAACTTACGTTGAGACTGGTCGTCGTGTTACTGCTCGCCATATCCGTCAACTTGAGAAAGATGGCGTTGAGCACATCGAAGTACCAGTAGAGTACATCGTTGGTAAAGTTGCATCTAAAGATTACATCAATGAAGCAACTGGTGAGATCATCGTTGGCGCGAACCAAGAGATTAGCCTAGAAGCACTTGCTAACCTGTCTCAAGCAGGCCACAAGGCTCTACAAACTCTGTTCACGAATGACCTAGATCACGGTCCATTCATGTCAGACACTCTACGTGCAGATAGCACAGTAGATCGCATCTCTGCATTGGTAGAAATCTACCGCATGATGCGTCCTGGCGAGCCACCAACGAAAGAAGCTGCAGAGTCTCTATTCGAAAGCCTATTCTTCTCTGAAGAACGTTACGACCTATCAACTGTAGGTCGTATGAAGTTCAACAGCTCTATCGAGCGTGAAGAAGAAGAAGAGCGCGGTACTCTGGATGAATCAGACATCATCGAAGTGATGAAGAAACTGATTGGTATCCGTAACGGTATTGGTGAAGTGGACGATATCGACCACCTTGGCAACCGTCGTATCCGTTCTGTAGGTGAAATGGCAGAAAACCAATTCCGTGTTGGTCTAGTTCGTGTAGAACGTGCCGTTAAAGAACGCCTAAGCCTTGGTGACCTTGATGCAATCATGCCTCAAGATCTTATCAACGCTAAGCCGATCTCTGCTGCAGTTAAAGAATTCTTTGGCTCTTCACAGCTTTCACAGTTCATGGACCAAAACAACCCATTGTCAGAAGTTACGCACAAACGTCGTATCTCTGCTTTAGGTCCTGGTGGTCTTACTCGTGAGCGCGCAGGCTTCGAAGTACGTGACGTTCACGTAACTCACTACGGTCGTCTATGTCCGATCGAAACGCCTGAAGGTCCAAACATCGGTCTAATTAACTCGCTATCTGCGTTTGCACGTTGTAACGATTACGGTTTCCTAGAAACTCCGTACCGTCGTGTAGTTGATGGTGTAGTAACAGAAGAAGTTGATTACCTGTCTGCAATCCAGGAAGGTCAATTCGTAATCGCGCAAGCAAACACCATTCTTACTGAAGAAGGTACGTTTGCAGATGAGCTAATCACAGCTCGTCAAAAAGGTGAATCTGGTCTTCACCCACGCGATCACGTTGACTACATGGACGTTGCGACAAACCAGGTTGTATCTATCGCTGCTTCGCTTATCCCGTTCCTAGAACACGATGATGCGAACCGTGCATTGATGGGTGCCAACATGCAACGTCAAGCTGTACCAACACTTAAGGCTGATAAGCCTCTAGTAGGTACGGGTATCGAACGTAACATCGCAGTTGACTCTGGTGTTACAGCGGTTGCTAAACGTGGTGGTCAAGTTCAGTCTGTAGACGCTTCTCGTATCGTAGTTAAGGTTAACGAAGATGAATTGGTACCTGGCGAAGCTGGTATCGATATCTACAACCTAACTAAGTACACGCGTTCGAACCAAAACACATGTATTAACCAACGTCCAACTGTACTTCCAGGTGAACCAGTTGCACGCGGTGATGTTCTTGCTGATGGTCCTTCAACAGACCTTGGTGAACTTGCTCTTGGCCAAAACATGCGTATCGCATTCATGCCTTGGAACGGTTACAACTTCGAAGACTCGATCTTAGTATCTGAGCGCGTAGTTCAAGAAGACCGTTTCACGACAATCCACATCCAAGAACTATCTTGTGTGGCTCGTGATACTAAGCTGGGTTCTGAAGAGATCACAGCTGATATTCCAAACGTAGGTGAGTCTGCTCTGTCTAAACTAGACGAGTCAGGTATCGTTTACATTGGTGCTGAAGTTAAGGGTGGCGACATCCTAGTTGGTAAAGTAACCCCTAAAGGTGAAACTCAACTGACTCCTGAAGAGAAGCTACTACGTGCTATCTTCGGTGAGAAAGCATCTGATGTTAAAGATACTTCTCTACGTGTACCAAACTCTGTTTCGGGTACTATCATCGATGTACAAGTCTTCACTCGCGATGGCGTAGAGAAAGACAAGCGTGCACTTGAAATCGAACAGATGCAGCTTAAAGAAGCTAAGAAAGACCTAACTGAAGAGTTCCAAATTCTTGAGGGTGGCCTTCTTAACCGTGTTAAAGCTGTACTTCTGTCTGGTGGTTACTCTGAAGCTAAGCTTGATACTATCGGTCGTAAGCAATGGCTAGAGCAAGTTCTAGAAGACGATGCGCTACAAACACAGCTTGAGCAACTTGCTGAGCAGTGGGATGAGCTAAAAGCAGACTTCGATAAGAAGTTTGAAACTAAGCGTCGTAAAATCACTCAAGGTGATGATCTAGCGCCTGGCGTTCTTAAGATTGTTAAAGTTTACCTAGCGGTTAAACGTCGTATCCAGCCTGGTGATAAGATGGCCGGTCGTCACGGTAACAAAGGTGTAATCTCTAAGATTAACCCTGTTGAAGACATGCCATACGATGAGAAAGGTCAGCCTGTAGACATCGTACTTAACCCGCTGGGTGTACCATCGCGTATGAACATCGGTCAGATCCTAGAAGTTCACTTAGGTTTGGCTGCGAAAGGTATCGGTGACAAGATCAACCAAATGGTTAAGGAACAACAAGAACTGCATAAGTTCCGTGAGTTCCTACAGAAGGTTTACGATCTTGGTGATACTCGTCAGAAAGTTGATATTGCTGAACTGTCTGATGATCAAGTTCGTACACTGATCAAGAACCTACGTGGCGGTCTACCGATTGCTACTCCTGTGTTCGACGGTGCTTCTGAATCTCTAATCAAAGAACTACTTAAACTGGGTGATCTGCCAGAATCTGGTCAGCTTAAACTGTTTGATGGTCGTACTGGTGATTCGTTTGAGCGTCCTGTAACTGTTGGTTACATGTACATGCTGAAACTGAACCACTTGGTTGATGACAAGATGCACGCTCGTTCAACTGGTTCTTACAGCCTAGTAACTCAGCAACCACTTGGTGGTAAAGCTCAGTTCGGTGGTCAGCGTTTCGGTGAGATGGAAGTATGGGCACTAGAAGCATACGGTGCTGCATATACTCTACAAGAAATGCTAACAGTTAAGTCGGATGACGTTAACGGCCGTACTAAGATGTATAAGAACATCGTAGACGGTAACCATAGCATGGAACCTGGTATGCCTGAGTCGTTCAACGTACTGTTGAAAGAGATTCGCTCGCTAGGTATCAACATCGAGCTAGAAGACGAAGAGTAATCCCTCCTCTTTTTTAAAAGAAGATAGGATTATTTGGTAAAAGGGAGCTTGCTACAGCAGTGAGCTCCTTTAACTCCTTACAGGAGCTGAATGTGAAAGACTTATTAAACTTTCTAAAAGCACAGCATAAGACCGAAGAATTTGATGCAATCAAAATCGGTCTATCTTCACCAGACATGATCCGTTCATGGTCTTTTGGTGAAGTTAAAAAGCCGGAAACAATTAACTATCGTACGTTCAAACCTGAACGTGATGGTCTGTTCTGTGCACGTATTTTTGGTCCAGTTAAAGACTACGAATGTCTTTGTGGCAAATACAAGCGCCTGAAGCACCGTGGTGTTATCTGTGAGAAGTGTGGCGTTGAAGTTACACAAACTAAAGTTCGTCGTGACCGCATGGGCCACATCGAGCTAGCTTCACCAGTTGCTCACATCTGGTTCCTAAAATCACTACCGTCTCGTATCGGTCTACTAATGGATATCCCTCTACGTGATATCGAACGTGTTCTTTACTTCGAGATGTACGTAGTAACTGAACCAGGTATGACTGATCTAGAAAAATCTCAGATGCTTACTGAAGAAGAGTATCTGGATCGTCTAGAAGAGTGGGGTGACGAATTCACTGCTAAGATGGGTGCTGAAGCGATCAAAGATCTGCTTGCAACAATGGACCTTCATCAAGAAGTGGAAGAAATGCGCGAAGAGTTAGAAACAACTAACTCAGAAACTAAGCGTAAAAAAGTTACTAAGCGCCTGAAGCTAGTTGAAGCGTTCATTGCATCGGGTAACGATCCGCAATGGATGATTCTGACTGTACTTCCGGTTCTGCCGCCAGATCTACGTCCTCTAGTACCACTAGATGGCGGTCGTTTTGCGACTTCAGATCTGAACGACCTTTACCGTCGTGTGATCAACCGTAACAACCGTTTGAAGCGTCTTCTAGAGCTAGCTGCTCCGGACATCATCGTACGTAACGAAAAACGTATGCTGCAAGAGTCTGTTGATGCACTTCTAGATAACGGTCGTCGTGGTCGTGCTATCACTGGTTCGAACAAGCGTCCTCTGAAATCTCTTGCTGATATGATCAAGGGTAAACAGGGTCGTTTCCGTCAGAACCTTCTAGGTAAACGTGTAGACTACTCTGGCCGTTCTGTAATCACAGTAGGTCCATACCTTCGTCTACATCAGTGTGGTCTTCCTAAGAAGATGGCACTTGAGCTATTTAAGCCGTTCATCTACAGCAAGCTAGAAACTCGTGGCATGGCTACGACAATCAAAGCTGCTAAGAAGATGGTAGAGCGCGAAGAAGCTATCGTTTGGGATATCCTAGACGAAGTAATCCGCGAACACCCAGTACTGCTTAACCGTGCACCTACACTTCACCGTCTAGGTATCCAAGCGTTTGAACCAGTACTAATCGAAGGTAAAGCGATTCAGCTTCACCCACTAGTGTGTGCGGCATACAACGCCGACTTCGATGGTGACCAAATGGCGGTACACGTGCCTCTAACTCTAGAAGCACAGCTTGAAGCACGTACACTGATGATGTCGACGAATAACATTCTGTCGCCAGCGTCAGGTGATCCGATCATCGTACCTTCTCAGGACGTTGTATTGGGTCTTTACTACATGACACGTGACAAGATCAACGTGAAAGGCGAAGGTATGTACCTTGCTGGCCCTGCTGAGGCTGAAAAGGCATACCGTACTAAGACTGCTGAGCTACACGCTCGCGTTAAAGTACGTATCACCGAGACTGTAGTAGACGAAGATGGTAACAGCACTACTGAAACGAAGATGGTTGATACAACTGTCGGCCGTGCAATGCTATGGCAAATCGTTCCAGCTGGCCTACCGTACAGCATCGTTAACCAAAAGTTAGGTAAGAAGCAGATCTCTACTCTTCTTAACGAGTGTTACCGTAAGCTTGGTCTAAAAGATACAGTAGTATTTGCTGACCAAATCATGTACGCAGGTTTTGCATACGCTGCACTTTCTGGTGTTTCTGTAGGTATCGACGATATGGTTGTACCTCAAGCGAAATACGATGAAATTGAATCTGCTGAAGAAGAAGTTCGCGAAATCCAAGAGCAATTCCAATCTGGTCTTGTTACTGCGGGTGAGCGCTACAACAAAGTTATCGATATCTGGGCATCTACGAATGACCGCGTTGCGAAAGCAATGATGGATAACCTATCTTCTGAAACAGTTATCAACCGTGACGGCGAAGAAGAACAGCAAGAATCGTTCAACAGCATCTACATGATGGCCGACTCGGGCGCACGTGGTTCTGCAGCTCAGATTCGTCAGCTAGCAGGTATGCGTGGTCTGATGGCGCGTCCAGATGGTTCAATCATCGAAACGCCGATCACCGCGAACTTTAAAGAAGGTCTAAACGTCCTTCAGTACTTTATCTCAACGCACGGTGCTCGTAAGGGTCTTGCGGATACAGCACTGAAAACAGCAAACTCGGGTTACCTAACTCGTCGTCTAGTAGACGTTGCTCAAGACGTTGTAGTACACGAACATGACTGTGGCACGCATGAAGGTATCGACATGATGCCTCACATCGAAGGTGGTGACGTTAAAGTTGCACTTTCTGAGCTTGCTCTAGGTCGTGTAGTAGCTGAAGACGTTCTTAAGCCTGGTACTGAAGATGTACTGATTCCACGTAATACTCTGATTGATGAGAAGTGGTGTCAAATCATGGAAGACAACTCAGTAGATAGCATGAAAGTGCGCTCTGTTGTTACCTGTGATGCAGACTTCGGTTGTTGTGCACAGTGTTACGGTCGTGACCTAGCACGTGGTCACCTAGTGAACCAAGGTGAAGCAGTTGGTGTTATCGCTGCACAATCTATCGGTGAACCGGGTACACAGCTAACGATGCGTACGTTCCACATCGGTGGTGCGGCATCTACTGCAGCAGCAGAGAACAGCATCCAAGCTAAGACAACTGGTACTGTGAAACTTCACAATGCTAAGTTCGTAGTTAACAAAGATAAGAAACTGGTTATCACTTCTCGTGCATCTGAGATGACGATTATTGATGAATTCGGCCGTACTAAAGAGAAGCACAAACTTCCTTACGGTTCGATGCTAACCAAAGGCGACAACGCAGCAGTTACTGCTGGTG
This sequence comes from Vibrio sp. 10N.286.48.B8, assembly GCF_003050085.1. Classification (NCBI taxonomy): domain Bacteria; kingdom Pseudomonadati; phylum Pseudomonadota; class Gammaproteobacteria; order Vibrionales; family Vibrionaceae; genus Vibrio; species Vibrio sp. 10N.286.48.B8. Next base: position 11,761 of record NZ_PIGD01000014.1, read on the forward strand.
AAGTTGTAGCTAACTGGGAAGCGCATACCATGCCAATCATCACTGAAGTGGCAGGTCGTATCCAATTCGTAGATATGATCGATGGTATTACAGTTTCTCGTCAAACTGACGATCTAACGGGTCTTTCTTCAAGTGAAGTTACAGACGCAGCAGCTCGCCCAGCAGCAGGTAAAGATATGCGTCCAGCTATCAAACTTGTTGATGAGCAAGGTAACGACGTAATGATCCCTGGTACTGATATGCCAGCTCACTACTTCCTACCTGGCAAAGCGATTGTAAACATTGAAGATGGCGCTGAAGTTGGCATTGGTGACACACTATCTCGTATCCCTCAAAAATCGAGCGGAAACAAAGATATCACCGGTGGTCTACCACGCGTAGCTGACCTATTCGAAGCTCGTAAGCCTAAAGAGCCTGCGATCCTTGCTGAGCACACAGGTACTGTGTCTTTCGGTAAAGAAACGAAAGGTAAGCGTCGTCTAGTAATCACTCGTGAAGGCGGTGACGCTTACGAAGAGATGATTCCTAAGCATCGTCAATTGAACGTGTTCGAAGGTGAGAAGATTGAACGTGGTGATGTAATCGCCGACGGTCCTGAAACTCCACACGATATCCTGCGTCTACGTGGTATCCACGCAGTAACTCAGTACATCGCGAACGAAGTTCAAGAAGTTTACCGCTTACAAGGCGTAAAGATTAACGATAAGCACATCGAGACTATCGTTCGTCAAATGCTACGTAAGTGTACAATCACTCATTCTGGTGACTCTCCGTTCCTACCTGGCGAACAAGTTGAGTACCACAATGTTAAGATTGCTAACCGTAAGCTAGAAGCTGAAGGTAAAGAACTAGTACGTTTCGAACGTGATCTACTAGGTATTACTAAAGCATCTCTTGCAACTGAGTCATTCATCTCAGCTGCATCGTTCCAAGAAACGACTCGCGTACTAACAGAAGCTGCGGTTTCTGGTAAGCGTGATGACCTTCGCGGTCTGAAAGAGAACGTAATTGTTGGTCGTCTGATCCCAGCTGGTACTGGTTTCGCATACCACCAAGAGCGTCAAAAGCAACGTGAAGAAGAGCAAGAAGGTCCTTCAGCTGAACAAGCTACTGACAACCTAGCAGCACTTCTAAACGCTGGTTTCTCTTCAGAAGAGTAAGCTCTACGAGTAGTCTCTAAGAGATAAGAAAAAGGCACCTTTGGGTGCCTTTTTTGTATCTGGCGTATTGGTGTTTAACGAGGGCCTATAGATTAGAATCTGATAGGTTTGCTTGATTGCTTGATTGCTTGATTGCTTGATTGCTTGATTGCTTGATTGCTTGATTGCTTGGCTGGTGGACTTAGTCACGAGTACTTTTTCGAAGGTAGTTTTGAGTGTTTGCAGGAAGAGCGTGAGGGTGAAACTGGTGACAAGTGTTAAGTCTGGTTATCGCAAAACATCAGAGTAGGGACGAACCAATAACCTCTGGTAGAAGAGTTGGATGTTTTAGGTAACGCTACAGACAAAACAAAAAGCTTGCACAGAGGCAAGCTTAGAAGATGTTAAGCCATTACGCTCCTGGTGGGACCGCTAGGCTGTCGGCAATTTGTTGTATCAGTTGGTCTTCAACCGCAAATCTCGCCTCAAGAATCTCACCAACGAGTGATAGCTCACTATCAAAGCTTTCTAATGTATCGGTCGCTTCAATGGCAGCGTATTTATCGGTGAAGTTGAGCAGTGGATCTGTGGTAAGAACGATATGACCATAAGATTGGTTGATTTCGTCTGTTGCTTTGAAGCCAGTAGACTGCCATTTATCCATCACCATGTCATAGATTTTGAAATGACCTTCAGAGATGTAATCAACAAGGTGTTGGCTGAATTTTTGGAGCTCTTCTGGAGAAGGCAGTTCGGTGATTGCAGTTGCTTTCGACGATGAAGGCTGCAGAGCGGCAAGCTTACAATACTCAACGATTAGAGACTGTCGAGTTTCGAGCCAATGATCGATGACCTCATTAGAGCCACCCCATTGTTCTTGTATTTGTTTGAATTTATTTAGCATGACCATGTCCTCATGATCTGATCACAACCTTGTGATCAAGTAATTGCCTAAGCAGGGTCCGTTTTATTGGTAGCTACTAAAAGTAATAGCTTGAAATATTCTCTGCTACAACTCTAGTATGAAATTAGATTGCCAGTAAAATGAACGAACTGCAAGCAATGAGGCATAGGGATGTTAAAAAAAAGTGATAAAAAAATGACAGAGCAAGCTTATTGGTGCGTCGTTTCTGGTAGTGATATTTGGGTTAATAATGATCAGTTTCCGTTTGGCTCTGCTGAAGAGCTAGGGCTGAGTATTGAGCATGCAATCTGTATTGGTCAACATCAAGGTCGCAAGGTGTATTGGCTCAACGATTGTGATGTGGAGAATAAGTTGAGCATGGTCAACCTAAGAGAGTTGCTGCACTGGCCTGAAGCGAGTTTCTTGACTGCAAGCAAAGCCATCCAATATGGGCATATGACTCAAAGTATGCGCTTTTGCCCTCAATGTGGCGGCCGTAATCACCTCAATCATAACCAGGTGGCGATGCAGTGTGGAGATTGCCGCACGCTTCATTATCCTCGTATCTTCCCGTGCATCATTGTCGCTGTACGAAACCACAACAAGATATTGCTTGCGCAGCACCCAAGACATAAAACAGGCATGTATACCGTGATAGCGGGCTTCCTAGAGGTCGGAGAAACCTTAGAGCAGTGTGTGGCAAGAGAAGTCAAAGAAGAAACGGGTATCGATGTCGACAACATTCGTTACTTTGGCAGTCAGCCATGGGCGTTTCCATCGAGTATGATGATGGGCTTTCTTGCAGATTATGCTGGTGGTACGCTTAAGCCTGACTATAGCGAGCTATCGGATGCTCAATGGTTTGGCGTAACAGGCCTACCTGATGTTGCTCCTGTTGGAACCATTGCGAGACAGTTGATTGAGAAAACAGTTGATGACGTGATGAAAGATGGTGTGACGGAGCAGATGCTAGAGCACTAATTGGCCTGTGATAGTATTTAGCCTATGGGTAGTCAAAAGCTAAAAAAAACCCTCCACAAGTGGAGGGGGTAAGTAAGATGTCGTTATGAGATGCTGAGTAGTGACTACTCAGATGTTATAATTGTAATTTTCGCTAGCGAACAAATTTTTAACATGCTCCCGTAATTGGGTGCAAATTAAGCATTGATTTAAAAGTTAATAACTTGATCTAGGTTGCAAAGCACACAGCTTTTACCCTTCAATCAGTGTTAGAATACTTGCCATCAAAACTAGACAAGATTGAATTGGAATTTAACGGAATGACCGAATTAAAAAACGATCGCTATTTACGCGCACTTTTAAAACAGCCTGTTGATTACACACCGGTATGGATGATGCGCCAAGCTGGCCGCTATCTTCCTGAGTACAAAGCAACGCGCGCTGAAGCGGGCGATTTCATGTCTTTGTGCAAAAACGCGGAACTGGCATCAGAAGTAACACTTCAACCTTTACGTCGTTTCCCGCTTGATGCGGCAATCTTGTTCTCAGACATCCTAACTATCCCTGATGCAATGGGCTTAGGTTTGTACTTTGAAACAGGTGAAGGTCCTAAGTTTGAGCGTCCTATCACGTGTAAAGCTGACGTAGAGAAGATTGGCTTACCCGATCCAGAAGGTGAGCTTCAATACGTAATGAATGCCGTTCGTCAGATCCGTAAAGACCTGAAAGGCGAAGTGCCGCTGATTGGTTTCTCTGGTAGCCCATGGACTCTAGCGACATACATGGTTGAAGGTGGGAGCTCTAAAGCATTCACTAAGATCAAAAAGATGATGTACGCAGAACCACAAACACTGCACCTGCTTCTAGACAAGCTGGCTGACAGTGTTATCGAATACCTGAACGCGCAAATTAAAGCGGGTGCTCAATCAGTAATGGTATTTGATACATGGGGTGGTGTACTGACTCCTCGTGACTACAACCTATTCTCACTGCAATACATGCACAAAATCGTTGATGGCTTAATCCGTGAAAACGAAGGTCGTCGTGTACCGGTTACTTTGTTCACTAAGAACGGTGGCATGTGGCTTGAGTCTATCGCAGCAACAGGTTGTGATGCGGTTGGTCTAGACTGGACAATCAACATCGCAGATGCAAAAGCTCGCATCGGCGACAAAGTTGCTCTGCAAGGTAACATGGATCCTTCAATGCTTTACGCTCAGCCTGAACGTATTCGCGAAGAAGTGGGCAGCATCCTAGAAGGCTTCGGCGACGGTGGTACAGGTCATGTATTTAACCTAGGCCACGGTATCCACTTAGATGTACCGCCAGAGAACGCTGGTGTATTCGTTGACGCTGTTCACGAATTGTCTAAGCCTTACCACAAGTAACTCTGAGTAAGATGACTGAAAGCGCTGTTGGGAAACCAACAGCGCTTTTTTATTGTCTGAAATTGGTATTTGATCGCGGTTTAATCTTGTTGTGTGCAGTTAATTAGGTATTTGGATCATGGTAGGCCAAATGCTCTGAGATGTGTTTCCTGATATAGGGAATGACTTCACTTTCAAACCAAGGGTTCTTCTTTAGCCAGATATTATTGCGTGGCGAAGGGTGAGGTAATGGCAAAAATTCAGGCGCCCAAGCCTGCCAGTTTTTGACTGTTTCTGTCAGCGTTTTGGTGGTTCTTTCCTTTAAATAATAGTTTTGCGCATATTGACCAATCAATAGTGTCATTTGAATGTTGGGCAATGACTGCAGTACCTTTTTGTGCCAGAGCTCTGCGCATTCTTTGCGTGGTGGCAGATCGCCACTCTTCGCTTTGCCTGGGTAGCAGAACCCCATAGGAACAATCGCGACCTTTTGTTCGTCATAAAAGGTATCGCTGTTTATCCCTAACCATTCTCTTAATCGTTCGCCACTGGCGTCATTCCAAGGGATCGACGACTCATGCACCTTGATACCCGGCGCTTGACCTATGATCAGCAAACGCGCATTTGGGTGTGCTTGAATTACTGGGTTGGCACCGTGTGATAGGTGAGGTTCACAAGCTCGGCATTGTCGAACCTCTTTAAGTAACGAAGAGGACATCAGTAACCTTTATCAAAATCGATGACATGATTAAGTGTAAAGCCATCTCGCCATTGTTGGTAATTCTCTGCGAAGATCTCGACCACTTGTCTTGGCTCACTGAGTGCAGCGATGTGCGGAGTGATGGTGACTTGCGGTAGTTTCCAGAAAGGGTGTTCTTGCGAGAGGGGTTCACTTTCAAACACATCTAAAAATGCGTGTTCTACCCATCTATTTTTTATGGCGAGCAACAAGGCTTTATTGTCGATGCTCTCTCCTCGACCGACATTAAACAGCAACACATTAGAGCAATAGCCTAACGTGGTTTGGTTCAACAACTGATAGGTTTCAGCAGTTGATGGCAGGGTGTTGACCACAATATCGGCCTGCTTGAGGGCAGCCTCTATCTCATTGATGTGGAACGTCTCTTTAAAGGTTTCTTGTTTGGATGGGATGCCCGTACGGTTGACACCTATGGTATGAATACCAAAAGCGGCCGCGGTTTTTGCTAAATGACTGCCGATTGAACCTGTTCCTAAAATCACCATAGTTTTGTCAGTTAGGCTAGTATAAAGCTGTGGCTGCCAGTTTCGTTGTTGTTGATGCTGGTGGTAATGAGGAAAGTGTCTACAGTGGCTGATTGCGTAACCTAAAACGTACTCCGCGATAGCAGGACCGAAGATACCTTTGACGTTGGTCAGCGTGTAATCCTGACGAAGGTCTGGCTGAGTGAGTTTATTGATGCCAGCGTAGGTACTCTGTACCCAGTCTAGCTCTTTAAACTCGCCAAGGCGCTCGGCTATCAGGGGAGGCGAGGCTAATACAATTTCAGCTAACTCGGGGTTTTGAGTGATTTCTAGGTCGGGTAAATCCTGGTTTAGAATCAGTTGCGTATAGGTATCGTTATGCTCAGTAAGAATATAGAGCTTATTCGTGAAATTGTTCATCGGCTTACCTTTTCCCCCCAGGGTTTATCAAGTACACTTTCGCTGTCTTTTTCTGCAATTATTGAGTGACTATGCTTCAGAATCCACTGCAGGTTCGTCTTGAAAAGTTAGAACCTTGGCAACAAATTACCTTTATGGCGTGTCTATGTGAGCGTATGTACCCTAACTATGCCATGTTTTGTGAGAATACAGAATTTGCGGAAGCTCGAATCTATCGTGATGTTTTGGATAGCATTTGGGAAATCCTGACGGTTAAAACAGCAAAGGTGAACTTTGAGCGTCAACTTGAGAAGGTTGAAGAGCTATTCCCTAGCGGTGATGATTTTGATTTTTATGGTGTTTACCCAGCAATGGACGCATGCCAAGGCCTAGCAACGCTAATTCATGGCCTGCTTGACCGTGAACATATGTTGGAAGCGGTAATTAAAGTGAGTCAACAATCGGTGAAGACGGTTGCTGAGCTTGAGTTTGCTCAAGGCGCTGAAGAAGTGACCAACGAAAACCAGAAAGAAAACGAAGCGGTATGTGAAGAGTGGGACGTTCAGTGGGCCATTTTCCGACCTCTACGTGAAACGACTGAGCGTGACTTAGAGTTGATCAAAGACCTACGCCACGAACTGCGTGAAGACCCAGTCAGTAACATTGGTGTTGCGTTATAATTCGCTATCGCACCAAGGTACGAATAAAAACAAAGGCTCCCTAGGGAGCCTTTATTGTATCTGACGATATCAAATTTAGATTAAGCGTCTTTTTTGTCTTCGTTCTGCGCTTTGTCTTTTGATGCCTTATCTTTTGATGCGTCGTCGTCATCCGCTGATGTTGAATCTGAGGAATCGTTGTCTGCTGGAGTTTCTTCCTCTAGCTCGTCCTCGTCATCGCGGTTTTCGATAACACCGTGTGTCTCTTTCCACTTTTCCCAGCGTTGGAACGCCAGTTCTTGCATGTCAGTCGTCTTATCCGCTTCGTCGACAATCTCTTCACCCACTAGGTGTTCAAAGATATCTTCTAGGGTGATGATGCCCTGAATGGTGCCGTACTCGTCCACAACTAAAGACAGTTGCAGGCGGTTTGCCATCATCTGGTCAAAGGCCTTAGCCAAGCCCATGTTGTTCAGCAACACGTGGATAGGGCGCATTACCTCACCCAGAGCTTTCTCACCACAACCGGCTTGCTGCAATCTAAACAGCTCTAAGCGGTGAACAAAACCGATGATGTTGTCACTCTGCTCGCTGTAAACCAGCGGGCGTGAGAATGGCGTATCTTTATGTTGTTCTAGGAAGGTATTCACACTCATTTCCGCATCAACACGGAATACCACTGGGCGCGGCGTCATTACCTGAGTCACGGGTACATCTTGAATACCCAGTAGGTTGCTCAGGATTTTTGATTCGCCTTCTGCAAACTCGCCGCTCTCTTTTGCCAAAATCGCCATTGCAGATAGTTCATCACGCATTTTGGGTGCTTGGTGGCCACGAGCAAGACGTTTGGTGATCTGTTCTGAGAACCATACAAACGGTGTTAGGAAGAACACCATCCAACGCAGCACACTTGCTGAAGTAGGAGCAAGTTGACGCCAGTAGGTTGCACCAATGGTTTTTGGAACAATCTCAGACAGTACCAAAATACCTAGCGTTAGCACGGCAGAGAAGACACCTAACCATTGGCTACCAAAAACGACAGCCGCTTGTGCACCTGCTGTCGCAGCACCGATAGTATGCGCGATGGTGTTGAGCGTTAAAATTGACGCAAGCGGGCGGTCAATATCTGTTTTCAGTTTGTCTAAAGACTCTGCTGCAGGGTGCCCATTTTGTTTTAGTTGAGCAATGTAGCTCGGACTAATACTCAAAAGTACAGCTTCCAAAACAGAACAAATGAAAGAAACTCCAATAGCAATGGAGACGTAAATAGTTAGCAGCAGCATGTTTGCCCTTAAATTAAATTGTACGCTTTAGCAGCGATTCAGCGTGGATTATAGTGAAAAAGTAGTGGCTAGGTCATCATTAATTTTGCTCTCAGCCCCTTTTAAACAAGGGCTTGCTTAATAAAATCAGTAACAAATTGTGAGTTATTACTCATATTATGGCTAAAACTACGGCATTAGAGCTAAAGATCGACGACAAACCTTTGCCAGATGGGGCATTTATGTTTTAGAGTGAATTGAATTCAAAAATACAAAGAAGGGAAACCTAAAATGAACAAGACTCAATTAATCGACTTTATTGCTGAAAAAGCGGACCTTTCTAAAGCACAAGCTAAAGCTGCTCTAGAAGCGACTCTTGGCGGTGTTACAGATGCTCTTAAAGATGGCGATCAAGTTCAGCTAATTGGTTTTGGTACTTTTAAAGTAAACCACCGTGCAGCTCGCACTGGTCGTAACCCAAAAACTGGTGATGAGATCCAAATCGCTGCTGCAAATGTTCCAGCATTTGTTGCAGGTAAAGCGCTGAAAGATTCAGTGAAATAATCTAAACTGTACCGAGGTAGTCGTATTCCACCTCGGTACAGGTTTTTATGAAAAAAGCATTTCTTCTCGTTTCACTATTATCTACATTTCTTATTGGCTGTTCTTCAACAAGCCCTCGCAAAAACCTAGAGCAATTTGAAACTCACACCGGCGGCCAAGTCATGGGCGACGCGACAAGTTTTTACTGGGTTACAAACAAGCTAACACAACCTCATACTTCAGCTGACTACGTCACTGTAGGCGATTACGGCTGGTACCAAACTGACTATGCTTGGTCAGAAAGTGTGCTTCGTGAATTCATTCGTGAAGGCGAGCAGCGTAACTCTTCTAATAAGCTGGTTCCTTATCGTGTCCATGTGCGTTTCAATAAGTCGGGCGAAGCTGTGTATCAACAGTATCGTATCGACAGCAAAATCTTACCTATCCAAGCTAAGCAGCTTGAAAACTACCAGAAAGAAGCTAAATCGGTTCTAGAGACTACGATGAAGCAGAATGACGAAGGGCTAAGATTGGTTCAGGGTTACTGGGATGGCAGCTCTTTTAAGACGTGCGCTGGTGGTGAATTTGATCGCATTGAATTTAACCAGACTTTACCAAGCTTCGTGATCGACCGATTGGCATCTGTGGAAAGCTATGCGGCGTTTCTTGGCAGTGATTCACTGGGTAAGATGAGCGTGAAAGAGTTACTGATGCTGGCTGAAGACAGCCATGATTGTGTCGTTAGGCCATCATTGTTGAAAGAATAGCTAACAATCAAAGGTTTGAGAGTATTTGGCCTACTGTAGGCCAAGTGCTAATTTGTCTGTACAGGCGCAGATTCCTAGAAAGATTGAGTAATAAAAAAGGCGCCTATCGAGGCGCCTTTTGCTGTTATTCGCTTACTGCTATTTGCTTACTGTTATGGAAAGTAAGCGAGTAACAAAATTGATTACTGCTCTTGCTCGCGCGCAATCGCACGGTAACCAATGTCATTGCGGTGGAACATACCATTCCAGCTAACTTGCTTCGTCAACGCGTAAGCACGCTCTTGAGCTTCAGAAACCGTGTTACCCAGTGCCGTTGCACAAAGTACACGACCACCGTTTGTCACCACGTCGCCAGCTTCGTTATTTGTCGTACCTGCGTGGAAAACCTTTTGGCCTTCAACTTCGCTTGTTGGTAGTGAAATTACGTCACCTTTTGCGTAGTCAGCAGGGTAACCGCCAGCCGCAAGAACAACACCGATAGAAGCGCGTGGATCCCACTTCGATTCTGCTTCGTCTAGTTTCTCGTCGATAGCCATTAGGCAAAGCTCAACAAGGTCTGACTCCATACGCATCATGATAGGTTGCGTTTCTGGATCGCCGAAGCGGCAGTTGTATTCGATAACCTTAGGTGTGCCGTCAGCATCGATCATTAGGCCAGCGTAAAGGAAACCAGTGTAAGGTGCGCCCTCTGCGTCCATACCACGTACCGTTGGGTAGATAACTTCCTCAAGGATACGGTTGTGGATTTCAGGCGTCACAACTGGAGCAGGAGAGTAAGCACCCATACCGCCAGTATTAGGACCAGTGTCTTTGTCGCCAACACGTTTGTGATCTTGGCTGGTGGCCATAGGAAGCACGCTAGAACCGTCAACCATTACGATGAAGCTTGCTTCTTCGCCTTCAAGGAACTCTTCGATAACCACGCGGCTGCCAGCTTCGCCAAATGCGTTGCCCGCTAGCATGTCTTTGATTGCGTCTTCAGCTTCTTCAAGTGTCATCGCAACGATAACGCCTTTACCTGCTGCAAGACCGTCAGCTTTTACTACGATTGGCGCGCCTTGCTCACGTACGTAAGCGATAGCCGGCTCAATCTCAGTGAAGTTCGCGTAGTAACCCGTTGGGATGTCATGACGAGCTAGGAAATCTTTAGTGAATGCTTTCGAACCTTCAAGCTGTGCTGCCGCTTGAGTTGGACCAAAGATAGGCAGACCCACTTCGCGGAATGCGTCAACCACACCAATAACTAATGGCGCTTCAGGGCCAACGATAGTCAGTTCGATTTTTTTCTCTTGAGCAAACGCCACTAAACCAGCGATGTCTTCAACACCGATGTTTACGTTCTCAAGTTTCGGCTCAAGTGCAGTACCTGCGTTACCTGGAGCAATGAATACCGTTTCAACGTTTGGGTTTTGTGCCGCTTTCCAACCTAGTGCATGCTCACGACCGCCGGCACCAATAATCAATACATTCATGTTTTAAAATCCTTATAGCTGCTTCAGAGCCTTTATTTCTGTGTCAAACATGCTCACTTATAGTCATAAGCTCCGCGTGTTTTCCTTGAACTAAAGTCACTGACTTGCTCTACGTATTTCAAATATCGGAATATTTAAAAAACAAAATTATAAATTCTGCTCAAAGTAGTTGGTGATGTGGCTAGGCAGCAATTGAGCCCATCCCCGGTCACATAGCCCGCTATGTGACCGGGGTGGACGAAAGCAGCTAACGACGCCACAGTGCCAAATACGAAGAGGAAATTAGTGGCGGAAGTGACGCATGCCAGTAAAGATCATCGCCATGCCGTGTTCGTCTGCTGCTGCGATAACTTCGTCATCACGCATAGAGCCGCCCGGTTGGATAACACATTTGATGCCAGCTTCTGCCGCCGCGTCGATACCGTCACGGAATGGAAAGAACGCGTCAGATGCCATCACACAACCTTCAACCTGTAGACCTTCGTCTGCAGCTTTGATGCCTGCGATTTTCGCAGAGTAAACGCGGCTCATCTGGCCAGCGCCTACACCGATTGTCATATCGCCTTTCGAGTAAACGATAGCGTTAGATTTAACGTACTTCGCTACTTTCCAGCAGAATAGAGCATCTTTTAGTTCTTCAGCTGTAGGTTGGCGCTTAGAAACCACTTTAAGGTCATCTTCAGACACCATGCCTTGGTCGCGGTCTTGAACTAGCAAACCACCGTTAACGCGTTTCACGTCAAAGCCAGTTGTCTTAGTGGTCCACTCGCCACACTCAAGTAGGCGAAGGTTTTTCTTAGCCGCTACGATCTCTACTGCTTCAGCAGAAACTGATGGTGCAATGATAACTTCAACGAATTGACGCTCAGTGATAGCCGTTGCTGTTGCAGCGTCTAGCTCACGGTTGAAAGCGATGATGCCGCCAAATGCAGACGTTGGGTCTGTTTTGAATGCACGGTCGTAAGCTTCTAGGATGTCTTCACCTAGTGCAACACCACATGGGTTAGCGTGCTTAACAATCACACATGCTGGTTGGTCGAACTCTTTCACACACTCAAGTGCAGCGTCAGTGTCAGCGATGTTGTTGTAAGAAAGGGCTTTACCTTGAATTTGGCGAGCAGTAGATACTGACGCTTCTTCAGGGTTTGCTTCAACGTAGAATGCGGCTGCCTGGTGGCTGTTCTCACCGTAGCGCATGTCTTGTTTTTTCTCGAACTGTTGGTTGAACGTGCGAGGGAATTTAGACTCTTCGTCAGCCTTCTTTCCTTCTTCATCAAGTAGAGAGGCACCGTAAGATGGAACCATAGTGCCGAAGTAGTTAGCGATCATGCCGTCGTAAGAAGCGGTGTGCTCGAATGCTGCGATAGCGAGGTCGAAGCGAGTCTCTAGTGTTAGAGATTTATCGTTCGCGTCCATTTCAGCGACAACGCGCTCGTAGTCGTGTGCGTTAACAACGATAGTGACGTCTTTGTGGTTTTTCGCTGCAGAGCGAACCATTGTTGGGCCACCGATGTCGATGTTCTCAACAGCGTCAGCAAGGGTACAACCTTCTTTAGCAACGGTTTCTGCGAATGGGTATAGGTTTACAACAACCATATCGATAGGGTTGATACCGTGAGTTTCCATCACGTCATCATCTTGACCACGACGGCCTAGAACACCACCATGAACTTTTGGGTGCAGAGTCTTAACACGGCCATCCATCATTTCTGGGAAACCAGTGTAGTCAGATACTTCTGTAACAGAGATGCCTTTTTCAGCAAGCAGGCGAGCAGTGCCACCGGTAGATAGGATATCTACACCACGGTTAGCAAGAGCTTGTGCAAATTCAACGATACCAGTTTTGTCTGATACGCTGATTAGAGCGCGGCGAATTGGACGAGCGTTATTCATGCTTCCATCTTCCTCAAATTCATGGGGTTAAAATAAAGATATTTGCCAAAAAAGAACTTGTTTCTATCTTCTTAGCGTGGATTATCTTAGATACCAGTAAGAGATAAAATATTGGCCAGTTTTGGTAAAGACCTTTTGGGTTAGTCTTATGATTAAGCTATAAGATAACCAACTCCAAATTTGATGGCGCAGATTCTAACTAATTTATTACAAAAAAGCTCGCGCAATCGTTTGGCATCTCAAAATTAATTATGAAAAGTGCCATTTCAGCCTGAAAAGTAACGATAAGGTTAATTGTGGAATGGACGAAACAGTAGGAAAAAACATGTTTCAGATCGGTGAATTAGCGAAACGATGCGGTGTAACAGCCGATACCTTGCGATTTTATGAGAAGAATAACCTGATCGCGCCAGCCAGTCGCAGTGAGTCGGGTTATCGCTTATATGATGAAAATAACCAAAAGCAGGTGACGTTTATTCTCAAATCTAAAGAGTTAGGGCTGAGTTTAGATGAAATCAAAGAATTGCTTGAGATTCGTCTCGAGGCCACACAGCACAGTTGCGCCGAAGTGAAGTCGATTACTTCAGCAAAACTAGAGATGATTGATGAGAAGATTACCGAGTTAACTAAGATTCGAACGGCACTCAAAAAGATTAATGATGCGTGTTGCGGCCACGTAGACGACGATGCAAGTCACTGTTCGATTCTGGCAGCCTTGGACTCCGCAAATGTCGACAAAGGGCGTTGTTGTCGCACTGGAGAGTAGTCAGCCATCTATCACGGTTCGACAAGCCAAAAAAAAGCCAAACTCAAAAATGAGCTTGGCTTTCAATTCAATAAATTACGAAAGAACGATTAGTTCATGCCGTATTTTTTAAGTTTCTTGCGAAGAGTACCGCGGTTAATACCCATCATGGTTGCTGCGCGAGTTTGGTTACCGCGAGTGTACTGCATGATAGTGTCTAGTAGTGGCTGTTCAACTTCAGCTAATACTAATTCGTATAACTCGCTGACTTCTTGACCGTTTAATTGAGCAAGGTAATTTTTCAATGATGCTTTAACTGAGTCACGTAGTGGCTTCTGCGTGATTTGGTCTTGTGATGTAACTGTAGTTACTGTCAATGCTTCTGAAGTCAGATTTTGTTCGAACATATTCGGTCTAGCTCTTCTCGTAATTATGGTGCAACGTTATCAAAAAAACCTTCTAGCGCTTCAAGCTGCAGATCACCTGCTTCGAATGCGTTGAAGGTACGGCGAAACTCACTCGCTTGTTCATGTTCTTTTAGATACCAACCCACATGCTTACGAGCGATGCGAGGGCCTAAAAACTCTCCATAAAATTCATGTAGAGCGTGCACATGACCAAGCATGATGTCTTTCACTTCCGAAATCGGGAGTGGGTCCATCGTGGTGCCGTTTTCCAAATAGTGTAGGATTTCGTTAAAAATCCAAGGACGTCCTTGGGCAGGTCGACCTATCATTAAAGCATCAGCGCCGGTGTACTCCAGCACAAACTTCGCTTTTTCCGGACTATCGATATCACCGTTAGCGATAACCGGAATAGATACTGCTTGTTTCGCTGCTTTAATGTGTTTGTATTCTGCCTCACCTTTGTACATACAAGCGCGAGTTCTTCCGTGAAGGGCAAGAGCTTGTATGCCGCAGTCTTCGGCTATTTTCGCGATTTGGACACAGTTTCTATTGTCTGTATCCCAGCCTGTGCGCGTTTTCAACGTTACTGGAACGTCGACAGCATTTACCACCGCCTTCAGAATGTCTTCAATGAGTTCTGGATGCTGCAGTAGGGCTGAGCCCGCAAGCTTTTTATTCACTTTTTTAGCTGGACAACCCATGTTGATATCGATGATTTGCGCACCGTTATCGACATTAAATTGAGCAGCCTCGGCCATAAGCTGTGGATCTGCACCAGCGATTTGTACTGAACGAATGCCCGATTCGCCTTCATGTACCATACGCTGCTGAGACTTTGACGTTTTCCAAACTTTCGGATTGGAGGACATCATTTCACTGACTGCCATCCCCGCACCGTAGCGAAGACACAACTCACGGAATGGTCTATCCGTTACGCCAGCCATAGGAGCGACGATTAGATTGTTCTTAAGTTGATAATTTCCGATTTTCAAAAATGTCATCACAGTTCTGTACCAGCAAGGGCGCGCATTTTACGCATTTTTTCGCTGCGTGAAAAGACTAATATTTGAGCATTTACAATTTGTTTTTGTAATTTGTTTAAATTTCAGTCAATTAGCGCCCAAAGTCTTGTCTAGCCTTGCTTGCGACCTGAGATTCGGCACCATTCTTGTTGTTCAATGATCGGATCAATGTGAAGCTCATCACGATAATAAGTCGCCACATCTTCCGCTTGTGTATCTAAAACACCCGACATCGCAAGCACACCATTTGGCTTAACTAGGCCTTTGATGATGCCAGAAAGGTCGCGTAATGGACCTGCAAGAATGTTGGCAACAACAACGTCAGCCAGCAAACCTTCCGGTTGATCTTGTGGTAAGAACACTTCGAGTTGTTCAGCAACGCCATTGCGTTGTGCGTTGTCTTTTGATGCAAGCAGAGCTTGAGGATCAATATCGATCCCGATAACTTTTGCCGCGCCTAGTTTGATCGCCGCGATCGCTAGGATGCCTGAGCCACAACCGAAGTCGATTACGGTTTTGCCTGTCAGGTCTAAGCCTTCAAGCCACTCAAGACACAGTGCCGTTGTCGGGTGAGTACCGGTACCAAATGCAAGGCCTGGGTCTAGCATTACGTTGACAGCGTCAGGTTCAGGGATATCGCGCCAGCTAGGGCAGATCCATAAACGCTCACCAAACTTCATTGGGTGGAAGTTGTCCATCCATTCACGTTCCCAATCCTTGTCTTCAATTTGCTCTACTTTATGAGCAAAGTCTGCAGGGAACATGTTACTTGCTTTAATCTGCGCTAGAACGACACCAGTATCAGTCTCAGCGTCGTAAAGCGCGAGAATGTCAGTATCACCCCAAAGGCGAGTTTCGCCCGGCAGAGGCTCAAATACAGGGGTATCTTGTGCATCCAGGAAAGTTACAGAAAGAGCACCAGTCTCTTCCATTAACATGTCGCCGATTTGTTCGGCATTTTCATTGGTAGCATTAAGCTTGATTTGAATCCAAGGCATGGCTGCATCTTCTATATGAGAAAAATTGGATGGCGAGTCTAGCAGAAAATATGAGCAAATTCACCAAAACCCCACGGAATATAATGGGGATTAAAGATTGAGTTTTTCGGCGGCTCAAAAACAAAAATGCTCACCGAAGTGAGCATTTTGACTGTTCTTAAACGAACGGATTATGACAGACCAAGTTTCTTCTCAAGGTAGTGGATGTTTGCACCACCGTGTTGGAAGTTTTCGTCGTTCATAATAGACAGTTGAAGCTCAGTATTAACGTTAATACCTTCAACAATCATTTCACCCAATGCGTTCTTCATACGAGCGATAGCCACATCACGGTTCTCACCGTAAGTGATCAGCTTACCAATCATTGAATCGTAGTGTGGTGGCACTGTGTAACCCGTGTAGATGTGAGATTCCCAACGTACGCCCATGCCGCCTGGTGCGTGGAAACGTTCAATCTTACCTGGTGAAGGTAGGAAACGAACTGGATCTTCAGCATTGATACGACATTCGATTGAGTGGCCGCGCAGCTTAATATCATCCTGAGTGAATGATAGAGGCTGACCAGCTGCAATACGTAGCTGTTCTTTCACTAGGTCGATACCCGTTACCATTTCAGTAATCGTGTGCTCAACCTGAATACGAGTGTTCATTTCGATGAAGTAGAACTCACCGTTCTCGTATAGGAATTCAAATGTACCTGCACCGCGGTAACCGATCTCAATACATGCACGTGTACAGCGTTCGCCGATGTACTTACGCATCTCTTCAGTGATACCTGGAGCTGGCGCTTCTTCCACAACTTTCTGGTGACGACGCTGCATTGAACAGTCACGCTCACCTAGGTGGATAGCATTACCTTGGCCATCTGCAAGCACTTGTACTTCAATGTGACGTGGGTTTTCTAGGAATTTCTCCATGTAAACCATGTCGTTGTTGAAACATGCTTTTGCTTCAGCGCGAGTCATCGCGATAGCTTCTGTTAGCTCTGCTTCAGAACGAACAACACGCATACCACGACCGCCGCCGCCGCCAGATGCCTTGATGATTACTGGGAAGCCAATACGCTTAGCGTGCGCTTTGTTTTTCGCTTCGTCGTCATCAAGAGGACCGTCAGAACCTGGTACACAAGGTACGCCAGCTTTCTTCATTGACGTGATAGCTGACACTTTGTCACCCATCATGCGAATGGTTTCAGCTTTAGGGCCAACGAAGATAAAGCCACTGCGTTCTACCTGTTCTGCGAAGTCTGCATTTTCAGATAGGAAGCCGTAGCCAGGGTGAACTGCTACTGCACCTGTAACTTCAGCTGCGCTGATGATACGAGGGATGTTTAGGTAGCTATCGATACCACGAGCTGGACCGATACAAATGGTTTCGTCTGCAAGTAGTACGTGCTTAAGATCACGGTCAGCAGTTGAGTGAACCGCTACCGTTTTAATGCCAAGCTCTTTACATGCACGCAGAATACGTAGTGCAATCTCACCACGGTTCGCGATTACTAATTTATCTAACATAATGAGTGCTCTCTATTATTCGATAATTACTAGAGCTTGGTCGAATTCTACTGGTTGACCGTCTTCAACTAGGATAGCTGTTACAACACCAGATTTATCAGCTTCGATTTGGTTCATCATTTTCATTGCTTCAACGATACATAGAGTTTCGCCAGCAGTTACAGATTGACCAACTTTAACGAATGGTTTTGCGTCTGGGCTTGGAGCGCCGTAGAAAGTACCAACCATTGGAGAAAGAACTTGGTGGCCCGCTGGAACTGCAGGTGCCGCTGCTTCTGCTGCTACAGGTGCCGCCGCAGGAGCTGCTGCCGCTGCTACAGGAGCTGGAGCTGCTGCATATTGAACAGGTGCTACAGGTGCAGTGCTGTTACGACTGATTCGTACTGACTCTTCACCTTCAGAGATTTCTAGCTCAGAAATACCAGACTCTTCAACCAATTCGATTAGCTTTTTGATTTTGCGAATATCCATTGTTTCTTTCTCTTTATCTGTTAATTGAACTTACTCTTTGACTGAGTAGGTTAGTAATAGTTCGTTGTTTATGTTTACTTTGAGTTGAGCTTGCTGAGCGCAGCGGTCAAAGCAAATTGATAACCTTGGGCACCTAAGCCACAAATCACACCTTCTGCTTTATCAGATAGGTAAGAGTGGTGACGGAATGGCTCACGTGCGTGAACATTCGATAGATGGACCTCAATAAATGGGATTGCAACGCCAAGTAGTGCATCACGCAGTGCCACACTGGTATGTGTAAAGGCTGCTGGGTTGATAATAATAAAATCAACATTTTGATAAGCACTATGGATCGCTTCAATCAGTTCATACTCGCGATTTGACTGTAAGTGAGATAGCTCAACATCGTGTGCTTTCGCTTGCTCGGTCAGTGAGCTAATAATCTGGTCAAGTGTTTGAGAACCGTAGTGTGCAGGCTCTCTAAGGCCTAACAGGTTAAGGTTTGGGCCATTTAAAACTAGAATGCGAAACTTTGTAGACATCGTGGGGCTATCTTCCTTTATCGTGTTTACGAACGTGAATGTTGCCATTTTATTGAAAATTTGGGGTTAATTTCCAGTGAGAAAAACCCAAATTTAAAAATTAGAACCAGATTATAGCTAATTCAGCGCAAATCGCAGCAATTTACTGGTCTAATCTCCTATTGATACAGCGTGGAATTGTTACCAACTTAACAAAAAAGCGTCATAGCCTTAATTTTGTCGAGGATATTTGAGATCAAGATCAGCCATAAAAAAACCGCCACATAGGTGACGGTTTAGGTAAGGTCTGTTTTAAACAGTAATTCAGAGTGTAACGGGTTGCTTATGCCAGTTCTGCTTTCTCAGCAATCAGCTTATCAACCACGCTTGGGTCGGCTAGTGTTGAGGTATCACCTAGGTTACCTGTATCTCCGGTAGCAATCTTACGCAGGATACGACGCATGATTTTACCTGAACGAGTTTTTGGCAGAGAGTCAGTCCAGTGCAGTACATCTGGCGTTGCAATTGGTCCAATTTCTTTACGTACCCAGTCTTTCACTTCTTTATGAAGCTCTGCGGTTGGGAACTCACCATCATTCAGCGTGATGTAAGCGTAAATTGCTTGGCCTTTAATATCATGAGGGATACCGACAATCGCAGCCTCTGCAATCTTATCGAACGCTACTAGAGCAGATTCAATCTCAGCAGTACCCATACGGTGACCAGAGACGTTAAGTACGTCATCGACACGACCAGTAATCCAGTAGTAACCGTCTTCATCGCGACGAGCGCCGTCACTGGTGAAGTACATGCCCTTAAATGTAGAGAAGTAAGTCTGTTCGAAGCGGTCATGATCGCCATGAACGGTACGCATTTGGCCCGGCCAAGAGTCTAGAATGACTAGGTTGCCGTCTGTTGCACCCTCAATGATATTACCCATGTTATCAACTAACGCAGGTTGCACACCAAAGAATGGACGCGTCGCTGAACCTGGTTTTAGATCGGTTGCGCCCGGTAGCGGTGCGATTAAGATGCCGCCCGTTTCTGTTTGCCACCAAGTATCGACAATTGGAGACTGTTCGTTACCAATCGTTTTGTAGTACCACTCCCAAGCTTCAGGGTTAATCGGTTCACCCACTGAGCCCATGATTCTTAGGCTGTCACGAGATGTGCCTTCAACGGCTTCATTGCCTTTCGCCATCAATGCACGAATCGCAGTTGGTGCTGTGTAAAGAATATTCACTTGGTGCTTATCGACCACTTCACTCATACGGCTTGTGTTCGGGTAGTTTGGCACGCCTTCAAACAAAATAGTTTTTGCACCATTAGCTAGTGGCCCGTAAACAAGGTATGTGTGACCCGTAATCCAGCCCACATCCGCAGTACACCAGAAAGTCTCGCCTTCTTGGTAATCGAACACGTATTTGAATGTCATCGCTGCATAAACAAGGTAACCACCTGTGGTGTGCATAACACCTTTAGGTTTACCCGTTGAGCCTGATGTATAAAGGATGAATAGTGGATCTTCTGCGTTCATCTCTTCTGGTGGGCAATCTGCCGATACGTTTGCAATAGCATCATGCCACCACACATCACGGTGTTCATGCCAAGCCACATCACCGCCAGTACGCTTGAATACTACAACCTTCTCGATGTTCTTCACTTCAGGGTTGGTCAGAGCTTCATCGACGTTTTTCTTCAGTGGAACCGCACGGCCGCCACGCACGCCTTCATCGGCAGTGATAACGACTTTAGAGTTTGAATCGATAATACGACCAGACAGTGCTTCTGGTGAAAAACCACCAAATACTACCGTGTGAACCGCACCGATACGGGTACATGCCAGCATTGCTACTGCCGCTTCTGGCACCATTGGCATGTATAAACAAACCACATCACCTTTGCGTACGCCTTGCTCTTTTAGAGCATTCGAAAACAGGCACACTTCTTTGTGCAGTTCATTAAAAGTTAGAGTTTTATCATCTGCCGGGTCATCGCCTTCCCAGATGATAGCGACTTCATCACCGCGCTCAGCAAGGTGGCGGTCGATACAGTTAGCCGAAACGTTAAGCGTGCCATCTTCAAACCAGCGGATGTCGATGTGGCCAGGGTCGAAAGAGGTGTTTTTTACCTGTGTGAAAGGCTTGATCCAATCAACGATTTTTCCGTGTTCACCCCAAAAGCCTTCAGGGTCAGAAACAGATTGCTGGTACATGGCTAGGTAAGTGTCATTATCCGCGTGTGTGGTTGATTTAATATTTTCTTTTACCGGATAAACGTGGGCTTCACTCATTGCATCTCTCCTTGTGCCTACATTCCTAATGAACTGGCAACTTCCTTTGTGTTCAGTTTCTAGGTCTATTACAGAACCATCTTTGTGTTATCACTCTCGGCTAGGACGGCGATTTCCACAATTAGACTTTAGGATGAGACGCTGCTTTTCACTTACAAAATAGCGAGTTAAGTTCATTTTTGAGATATTGCTCTCTATGTGAAGCGCCAGTGGTTGAATTAAGAATAAGAAGAGTTGAAACGGGGCAGGTCACCATGTTTAAGGCGTACAAAGATCAGCGCAGCGGAGATAGCGTCTTGTAATGCATCATGTTTATTGACTGGAATCGGTAAATCGAGCTGGCGACAAATCGCATCCATACTGAGATCAAAATAGGCATTGGGCAGCTGTCTTTCGAGTTTGTCTTGATAGAGTTGGCTCACTTCGACTAATCGGTTAGGCAGTGGAAATCCAAGTTGTTTTAAACAGGCGCGGTCGAGAATTTTTTTATCATAGCGGATGTGATAGCCGACTAAAGGACGATTACCAATGAAGTTCAGTAGCTCAACTAAAGCCTGTTTTTCTTCGATGCCGTGCTTTAGATCTTGATGACGAATGCGGTGGATTTTTATTGAATTGCAATCGAGCGATTGCGGGGCGCGCAATCGGACTTCAAAAGGTTGGCTAGTAATGATTCGGTTACCGATGATCTTGGTCGCGGCAATAGTGACTAATTCCGCCTGATTGGGGTCTAGGCTGGTGGTTTCACAATCGAGTGATACATATTCATGATCAATAGGCGCAGTAAATAGAGGCTGGTAAAGAGAGCCTTTGAGCTTGTGATGCCAGTAATAGCGAACCAACCTATTCATCGTTCAATTGCCTAATCTCGTATCTGATAGTGGTAGCCGAGCCATTGCTTGAATTTCTTCACCACGTGCAGGCTATGACGAAGCAAATCTCTGTCTGCTCGCTCCATCAGTTTGACGTTAATTTTGTTGCTGCTGTGCTGTTGAGAAAGCCTTTGGGCTAAGCGCCACTTAAAGAATTGCTTGAGTGCTTCACTGAGATTATCCGCGGTGCTTTGCTCTAATACCTTCTTGCTGACCAGCTGCTCAATGCGTTCGAAGGTGTTGTTTACGGTGACACCATGCTCAAGACAAAGTGCTCTCACACCATGCACTATAGGGAAAATACCGCCTTGTTTGATATCGAGCCCTGACTTGGATTGCTTCACATTGCCAAATAGAGTGAGGGGTACTGAGAAGTTCAGCGCTGGGCGGCAGAATTCCGTCAAAATCAACTCTTGTCCTAGCATTAAATCACTGAGGTGCCGCTTGACTGGTTTTAATAGTTCCCTATTACCCGCCACAGCGTGTGCGTCCGCCATGATGGCGATATCCATCACTGTCTCTGGCGTTGCTTTGCTTACCCAGCTGGTGAGGGTTTGCTTCCACTCTTGTTGTGAATGAACCCATTTCGGGTTGTTGACCATCACGTTGCCCGGACATAGTGGGTAACCCAATTGCTGCAATGTATGGGTTAGGTCGTTCATGGCACTTTGGCATTGATGCCACTCCAAACCATCTTGAATAATCAGAGCGTTGTCTTGATCGGTTTTGAGAATTTGCTCTCCGCGACCTTCTGAACCCAACACAATTAGGCAGCAGTGGTTATGCAGTGCAGGAGGGATAATCAACTCAAAAGCCTTCTCTATGATCTGTTCGTTGACCGCAGAAATCAGTTCCATGATAAAGCGTGTGCGAATCCCATTACTGAGTAAGCTCTCGACCAGTTGACGCTGTTTGTTAGAGGCCATGGCCAACTCTTCAACGCTGGTGGCACGAGCAATACGCAAAGTGAGAACGTGAGAGTGTGTGGAAAATGCACTCAGAATCTGCGTCATATCCACCATACCAACAGCATTTGGACCATCACAAACCATCAACCTTTTTACGCGATTTCGGGTCATGGTGATCATGGCGTTAAACAAGAAGTCCCCTTGATTAACGTGCAGTACCGGGAACGTTGCTATCTCGCCAACCGCGGTATCGAGCGGATGGTTATCGAGCATCACCGCGTGCAATAAATTGGTTCTTGTGACGATTCCATACGGAAAGGAACATGACGATCCAAAAGCTTTTGAATCATCATGTTCTAAATGAATTAGAGCCGAGTCCAACCCTTGCTCTTTAAGGGTTTGAGTGACTTGGTTGATTGGTTGGCTGGGTTCCAGTATCAGTGGAGGGTGATAGATCGACTCGTCCACTTTGGTCAGTATGAACTCTGCAAGATTTTGTTGCTGTTGGGCAGCTTCAATTAGCGCTTTTCGTGTCGAAAGGTTGCTATCAAAGTAAGCGGCAAACTGGCCATTGGCGTGGTACAGCTCGAGAAAGGTCTCGGTTGGCAGTAGATAACTTAGCGTATCTTCAAGTGCGATATATTGGTGTTTGGTGTGAGGCTCAAACTGACTTCGTACATCGAAGATATCGTCATTGGCATAATGTGCGTAGATCTCTCCATCGCTGCTGGCGCGCTCCTCTACGGCTCCTTTAATCAGAATATGCAGATGGCGACTAGGGCGGTCTGCCTCCAATATCACCTCGTGTGCTCGGTAATAAACCACATCCAATGAGGAACGCAGCGTTAACTGCTCCGTGTCGGACAGGCTATCGAAAGGCGGGTGCTGCATATTAAATTTATCAGGCATAAGCATCGAAAGAAGTAGGAGTCTCTTTTCAGTCTGACAAATTACCAGCGAAGCTCCAGACGACTTTAGTCTAAATGCGATCGTGGGTGCGGGTGAGCGCCGGATACCTCACTCAAATGGGATATCGATATTCATTGAATACAGGAATACTATCTCTTCAATAATTCCCTTTTTCATCTTTTGTGACCTAGGCATAATTGGCGCTTCCTTGTTCCACACATTTTTATAGGTCGCCTATGTTTAATCCTTCCCCTTATGGCTGGATATCCCAGTATTTTCTTGGTTTCTTTTTTGCCTATGGCGTTTATCTGCCATTTTGGGCGCTGTGGTTTGAAGACCAAGGCGTTTCTGCAGGGGACATTGGCGTATTGATTGGTGTGGGTTTGGCTACGCGTTGTGTTGCCAACTTTGTGATCACCCCACGTATCCATAAAGTTGAGCATTTAATACCAGCATTGCGTTGCCTCAGTTTTGTCGCGCTATTATTTGTTGGTTTCCATTTCTTTACTGGTGGTAGCTTTTTATTGATGTTGCTAGCAACGGTAATGTTCAACCTCTGCTATGGACCGATTATTCCGCTTTCTGATGCAATGGCGAACCATTACAGCCGTCTCAAGATGCTTGATTACGGACGTACACGTTTGTGGGGTTCAGTGGCATTTATTGCTGGTTCAACGGTGGTTGGTTATCTGGTGGCTGAATTTGGCACGGATATGATTTTGTATACTGCGCTGGCAGGAGTTTTGGTTTCTCTGTTGTTCGCGATGAGAAACCCGAACGTAATGCCGGTGACAGAATCAGAGCAAGTCGCTGAAAGACCTAAACTTGGTCAACTATTACGTGAATCGTCGGTAGTGAAGTTTCTTGCATTGATGGCACTGCTGCAAGGAAGCCACGCCGCGTATTACAGCTTTAGTGCGATTTACTGGAAAGAGGCGGGGCACTCTGAGGCGATCATCGGTTATCTGTGGAGCTTGGCTGTGGTTGCTGAGGTGGCTGTATTTGCTCTGAGCAAGCGATTGTTTGCTGGATTATCATTGCGCACTCTGTTTGTGATTGCTGGCATCGGGGTAATGGCTCGTTGGGGTATCACAGCATCAACGATTGCGATTCCAGTATTGATAGTGGCTCAGTTGCTGCACGGGGTGACATTCGCCATGGCACACATCGCGGCGATTCAATACATCCAATCTGAAGAACAGAACAAGATGGTTGCCCTGCAAGCTCTGTACAACGCGATTCCATTAGGTGCCTTTATCGCGTTAATGACGACCTTAAGTGGTTGGGGTTATGAGCTTTGGGGAGCGAATATTTTCTGGGGCATGGCTGCGATGGGTGGATTGGCCTTGTTCATTAAACTGGATGAAAGAAGTTCAGTGGTTGAAGTCAATCAAACAGCCTCAGCTCAATCTGATGCTCAGAATTAAAGCCCAAAGCACATAATTTAAGCGATGCGATTGAGTTAAACGCACTTCCCTAGTTAAATGAAACCTCTCCCTTATGGAGAGGTTTTTTTATGGATGAAGAAAGGGTTTTCAATGCAAGGATGGGTAGTAATTCCAGTCTCTTTAGCTTACTTGGGCGTGTTATTTCTGATCGCATGGTATGGAGACAGGCAAGTTCGCTGGCTATCACGCTGGCGTCCATGGATCTATAGCCTTTCTATTGCGGTGTATTGTACCTCTTGGACCTTCTACGGAACGGTGGGGCAGGCGAGCAATAACCCTTGGTCTTTTTTACCCATTTATCTCGCCCCGATTCTGGTCTTTACACTAGGGTGGCGGATCTTGGCGCGGTTGATCCTGATTGCGAAGCGAGAACACATCACCTCGATTGCCGACTTTATCGCGGCTCGTTACGGAAAATCTCAGGGCTTAGCGGTAGCTGTGACGGTTATCGCAGTGGTCGGTATTCTTCCTTATATCGCGCTGCAACTGCGCGGTATTACCATGGGGCTCGATATTGTTGCTCCTAGTCTGGCTCAAGATTTTGGCTATCAGGATTATCACGTCTCTTGGTTTGTGGTTGGCGCGCTGGCCATCTTTACGATGTTGTTTGGTACCAGGCATATAGATAACACGGAACATCACCGTGGCATGATGATGGCTGTGGCATTTGAGTCCATCGTTAAGCTGGCGGCCTTCTTGATTGTTGGTCTGTTTATCATGTACTTGGCGATGAGCAGCGACAAAATCGACTTGCTTGATGTGGCGGCTTCCACCTACGAATCACCGAATATTCCGACTCTAATCATTCATACCGTTTTAACTATGTTGGCGATTGTTTGTCTGCCACGCCAATTCCATACCATGGTGGTAGAGAACGAACGTCCTCAAGATCTACACACAGCACGTTGGTTATTTCCGCTTTATCTGATTTTGATGGGGCTGTTTGTTCTTCCTATCGCATGGGCGGGGCAAGGGCTGCTTCCAAGCATGCCTGCAGATACGTATGTGATTAGCCTGCCGATGGCTGAAGGCGCCAATCATATTGCCTTGCTTGCGTTCCTTGGTGGTACGTCTGCCGCAAGTGGTATGGTGATCGTATCGACTATCGCATTGGCGATCATGGTTTCGAACGATTTAGTTATGCCATTGCTTCTGCGTCGCATGCGCCTAACTCAAAGAACCCATCGTCATTTTTCGGGGCTGCTACTCGTAATTCGTCGCGGGCTTATTTTATTGCTTCTGCTTGGTGCTTGGTTGTTCTATCAGGCGCTCGACACCATTCACTCCTTGTCTGCGATCGGCTTCCTTTCGTTTGCGGCGATTGCTCAATTTGCTCCGGCACTGATTGGTGGTTTGTACTGGCGTCCGGGTAACCGAAAGGGTGTGTATGTCGGCTTAATGGTCGGTTCAGTGATTTGGCTGATTACCCTGATGAGTCAAACCAGCATGTTGGCAGGCGATAGTGAAAGTAACCTTTTGCTGTGGATGATCACGCCGCCAGAACTGCTCAGTAGCTGGAATATCAGCAGTTCGAACTGGGGCATTGTGCTGAGTATTGTACTTAATACCTTGTGCTATGCCGTGGTTTCGATGTCGACCAGGCCAAGCCTAAGTGAGCGCTTACAATCAGCAGCATTTGTTGGCACGCCGCTGCCTGAAAATGAGAACATTAGCCTTTATCAAAGCCGTGTAACCGTGGCTGAATTAGAGATGTTGGCGTCGCGTTTTGTCGGTCGAAAGCGAGCGAAAAGTGCCTTACACAGCTATTGGCAACAACACGGGCAGCCGTTACTTCCTAATCAACAAGCACCTGCGAGTTTGATTCGACACGCAGAGCGTGTACTCGCCGGTGTATTCGGTGCCTCTTCTGCTAAGTTAGTACTTACTTCCGCTTTACAGGGCAGAAACATGCAGCTTGAAGAAGTAGCGACCATCGTTGATGAAGCCTCTGAACTGTACGATTTCAGCCGTGGTTTATTGCAAGGCGCGATTGAACATATTGGCCAAGGCATTGCTGTAATAGACAAACAAATGAGGCTGGTGGCGTGGAATCAACGTTACTTAGAGCTGTTTGAATTCCCTGCGGGTTTGATTCAGGTTGGACGACCCATTTCAGATGTGATTCGTCATAATGCTGAACAAGGTTTGTGTGGCCCGGGTGACCCAGAAGATCACGTTCGCCGCCGTGTTTATCACCTTGAACAAGGCACTCGACACACCTCTTCTCGTATTCGTCCTGATGGCCGAGTGATTGAGGTGCAAGGTAATCCGATGCCAAGTGGCGGCTTCGTAATGAGCTTCACTGATATCACGGTATTCCGACAAGCAGAGCAAGCGCTAAAAGATGCTAACGAAAGCTTGGAATCAAGAGTGCATGAGCGAACTCAAGAGCTCGAGAAACTGAATCATCGCTTGGTAAAAGCAACTCAGATTTCGGATCAAGAGTCCCAATCAAAGAGTCGTTTTCTCGCCGCGGTAAGCCACGATTTAATGCAGCCGCTCAATGCTGCGCGCTTGTTTGCTTCGTCACTTTCTGAGGTGGCGAAAGAGCAAGAGGTGAAGCAACTGTCATCTCACATCGAGAGTGCGCTTGGTGCTGCTGAAGATCTGATTGGTGACTTACTGGATATCTCTCGACTGGAATCAGGGAAGCTAGAAACCAACATTCATGCGATTGCTGTACACGATGTGCTAACCAACTTAAATGCGGAATTTAGTGCCTTAGCGAGACAACAAAAAATTGAGTTCAAGATGATCCCATCGTCATTGTTCATTCACTCTGATCCTAAGTTATTGAGACGTGTGATTCAGAACTTTTTGACCAACGCCTTTCGCTATAACCCGGAAGGTAAAGTGGTTCTGGGTGCAAGGCGAGTGAACGGGCAAGTGCGAATCGATGTGTGGGATAACGGAACCGGTATCGATGAAGACAAGCAACAAGAGATCTTCGAAGAATTTACTCGTGGCAGCCAAGTGCGTTCTGATCAAGGGTTGGGGTTAGGGTTAGCCATCTCGAAAGGTATTGCTCATGTACTTGGTCATCAAATTTCGATGCGCTCATGGCCGGGTCAAGGTAGTGTCTTTTCCATCACCTTAGCTCGAGCGGAAAAAGTGGCTCCAGTTGTGCAAGCTTCAGCGCCAATGGCGACCAGCGACATCGAACATCTGAAAATATTGTGTGTCGATAATGAGCGCAAAATTTTGGTCGGGATGGAGAACCTGATTGGTCGTTGGGGTTGTGAGGTTAAGACCGCGGTTGATCTGGTTGAAAGCTTGAAGTGTCTCGATGACGACTGGCAGCCGGATGTGATCTTCTCTGATTATCGTCTCGACAATGGTCGAACGGGACTTGAGGTGTTGCAACAGTGTCGACTGCGCCTTGGAGACTCTTTTGAAGGGGTCATCATCAGTGCCGATAGAACAGATGACATGTTGGCAGCGATAAAGGCCAACAGCTTTAGTTTTATTGCCAAGCCTGTGAAGCCGCTAAAACTCAGAGCGGTATTGAATCGCGTGAGTTAATTCAAATCACTATTTTTAATTAACTATTAGAGACTAAAAGGCCTCAGATGAGGCCTTTTTTTGATCCGATAGACTTGCTATGAGTTACTGGTTTTAACCAGCAATACCACCCTGCGTCAGTGTGGTTGGATCAAGCAGTTTGCTGAGTTCTTCTCGGCTGAGATCGGTTTCTCTTTCTGCAACCTCAAGGATTGGCAAACCCTCTTTGTAGGCTTTCTTAGCAATATCCGCAGCTTTCAAGTAACCAATCACAGGGTTGAGTGCCGTGACCAGAATTGGATTCTTTGAAAGTGCTAAATCAAGATTGTCTTGGCGCACAGTAAAGGTCGCAACGGCTTTATCAGCCAATGCGATGGAGCTGTTAGCTAAAAGCTCGATACTTTCTAATACGTTATGAGCAATGACTGGCAGCATCACATTCAGTTGGAAGTTGCCTGATTGGCCTGCCACAGTAATCGTCGTGTCGTTACCAATCACTTGTGCTGCTGCCATCGCTGCGGCTTCTGGAATCACAGGGTTCACTTTGCCCGGCATGATAGAAGAACCCGGCTGTAGCGCCTGCAATTCGATCTCACCTAAACCTGCTAGCGGGCCTGAGTTCATCCAGCGAAGATCGTTTGAGATCTTCATGATCGCAACTGCTGCAGTTTTGAGCTGCCCTGAAAAGGCAACGATCGCATCTTGGCTGCTGAGGTTGAAAAAGAAGTTCTCACTCGAGTTAAAACTGATCTTTGTCGATTGAGATAGGTGACTTGCAAACTTATCGGCAAAGCGTGGGTCGGCATTGATCCCGGTTCCTACCGCTGTTCCACCTTGAGCGAGCGCCTTGATAGCGGGCAGGGTGCTTTCAATGGCTTGCTTGGCGTGTTCAATCTGGAACTTCCAGCCACCAAGCTCTTGAGCAAAGGTAATTGGCATCGCATCCATTAGATGAGTACGACCGGTTTTCACTACCTCAGCAAGCTCTTGCTGTTTAACGGTAAGTGCTTCAGAAAGGTGAGTTAATGCAGGCAGTAGTTTGTTTTCAGCCATAAGAGCGACACTGACTTGAATTGCAGTTGGTACCACATCGTTGCTGCTTTGACCCATATTGACGTGATCATTCGGATTCACGTTACCCTGCAAACTTCTTGAAGCGAGTGTTGCAATCACTTCATTAGCATTCATGTTGGAGCTAGTACCAGAGCCAGTTTGATAAACATCGATCGGGAATTGATCGAGGTATTTACCATCGATGATCTCTTGGCTCGCTTCGGCAATCGCGTTGGCGATATCACCTTCCAATAAACCCAACTGAGCGTTGGTGTCTGCGGCGGCCTGTTTAATGAATGCCAATGCTTGAATGAAGCTGGTTGGCATCTTGTGTGAACTAAAAGCAAAGTTATCTGCAGCACGTTGAGTTTGTGCTTGGTATAGCGCATCAGCAGGGACTTTCACTTCCCCCATGCTGTCTTTCTCAATTCGATATTGTAGGGTCATGTTCTATCCTTGTTAGCCAAGTGGGGCTTGGACTTGTTGTAGTGTTTGGCTGAGATTCAAAAAACGCGCTTGGCCTTGAGGCTGCTGGCAGTAGTGGCGTTTCAAATAAAATAGTGGTGAGTGAATAGAGTCTAGGCAGATATGACGAAAGGCGAAACTGCGCTCAGGAGACTCAATCGCTTCAATCAGATGGAAGAAAACTTGGCGCAGGTACAGCTCGCATAACAAGATGTTTTCTTGGGCGGCGTGCTTTTCATAGTAAGCGGAAAGCGTCAGTGCGCACTCGATGTAGTCTCGAATCACAAATGGCTCATGGCCTTGGACTTGTTCTAATGAAGCAAAGCGATCTTGTGCTTTGTAAAACCTCGAATAGAGACCCTGCTGTTCTTTCATCATCACTTGCATCTCTCTATTGGATCTTAATGATAATTATTATCAAATGAGATTTTAAAAACAACCTTTTGTTTGTCTTTTTATAAAATAAAACGGGAAAAGAAAAAGCCGATACATAACGTATCGGCTTTCTGAGATTCAGTACTTAATCCCTACAATGTAAGTACTGATTCATTTTTTGCTAAACATCTCTGCTTAGTGGTCGTGAGCTTCACCAGCACCTTTCGGGTAACGAATGTTCTCAACCATATCTTGTACATCTTGTGGCACTTCAGCAGTTACCTTGTTTACAGCAATTGATACTACGAAGTTTAGGCACATACCTAGCGTACCGATGCCCTCTGGGCTGATACCAAACCACCAGTTTTCAGGTGTGCTTGCTGCTGGGTTAATGAACTTGAAGTAGATGATGTAGCTTGCTGTGAAGGCAATACCTGACAACATACCTGCAATTGCGCCTTCCTTGTTCATCTTCTTGTAGAAGATACCTAGGATAATCGCTGGGAAGAAGGATGCTGCGGCTAAGCCGAAGGCAAACGCTACTACCTGTGCTACGAAGCCTGGTGGGTTAATACCCAAGTAACCTGCACCGACAATCGCGACCATAGCTGCCAAACGAGCGGCTAACAGCTCCTGTTTGTCGGTCATGTTTGGTCTGAAGCCTTTCTTCAACAAGTCATGTGAAATCGACGTAGAGATTACCAGTAGTAGACCTGCGGCAGTTGATAGTGCGGCTGCTAGGCCACCGGCTGCAAGCAGTGCTACAACCCAGTTTGGTAGTTTCGCTAGCTCTGGAGAAGCCAATACGATGATGTCACGGTTAATCTTCATCTCGTTGCGTTCATCGCCCGAGTAGAACATTTTTCCATCGCCGTTCTTATCTTCCCAACCTACTAGACCTGTGCTTTCCCAGTTTTTGTACCAGCTTGGTGCGTCTGCTGCTGCGACACCTTGCATGTCAGGGCCGTTGATTGTTTCGATCATGTTTACACGAGCGAATGCTGCAACACCTGGTGCTGTTGTGTATAGCAATGAGATGAACAGTAGAGCCCAACCCGCTGAGATACGAGCATCACGTACTTTTGGTACAGTGAAGAAACGAATGATTACGTGTGGAAGACCCGCAGTACCTACCATTAGAGCCGCACAGATGAAGAATACATCCACCATGCTCTTGTTACCTTCGGTATAGGCGGTAAATCCGAGTTCTTCGGTGAGTCCATCCAGTTTATCAAGTAAGTAAACATCTGTGCCTGATAGCGTAGAACCCATACCAACTTGTGGAAGTGGGTTACCTGTCATCATGATTGACGTAAAGATTGCTGGAACAAGGAAGGCGAAAATGAGGACACAGAATTGAGCTACCTGCGTATAAGTGATGCCTTTCATGCCACCAAGCACTGCGTAGAAGAACACAATACCCATACCAATGATGATACCTAGGTTAATGTCGACTTCTAGGAAACGAGAGAATACAACGCCTACACCACGCATCTGACCTGCAACGTACGTAAATGATACGAAGATTGCACAGAATACCGCTACCATACGGGCAGTTTTCGAGTAGTAACGCTCACCGATGAAATCAGGAACCGTAAACTGACCGAACTTACGTAGGTAAGGTGCTAAACATAGCGCAAGTAGTACGTAACCGCCTGTCCAACCCATTAGGTAAACCGCACCGTCGTAACCAACGAATGAGATGATACCTGCCATTGAGATGAATGATGCTGCCGACATCCAGTCAGCGGCGGTCGCCATGCCGTTTGCTACTGGGTGTACACCACCGCCAGCAACGTAGAACTCACTCGTAGACCCTGCACGAGCCCAGATTGCGATGCCGATATATACCGCGAAAGTAATACCGACGAGAATAAACGTCCAAGTTTGAATATCCATGTTCTAGCCTCTAGTCTTCCTGTACGTTGTATTTTTTGTCGAGCGCATTCATGCGAACAACGTAAATAAATATCAGCGCCACGAAGGTGTATATCGAACCTTGCTGAGCGAACCAAAATCCTAGCTTGAACCCGCCAAACTGAACGGTATTGAGGGCATCCACAAATAAGATGCCAGCGCCGTAAGACACTGCAAACCAGACCGCGAGCAGTGTTCCCATAATTCCCAAGTTTTCCTTCCAGTAGGCTTGAGCATGTTCCGTAGATTCGAACGCCATTGCCTTCTCCTTTATGTCGTTTCCGTAGAAACTGTTTCTGTAGAAAATTATCGTGTTAACGTAATGTTACGATTTAGAATGTAGCAAGGATAAGTAAAGGGATCTGTGCAACTTTAGTCGGGACGCGATTAGCGCTAATCCACTGAAATATGGGAGTTGGAAGACATAAACATAGAAAAATGTGATGTTGCAATGTTGTTAAATTAGCCTAAGGTCTAACAAAAACGCATGAATTAGGGTGCGAGTCATAAAATTTAACAACTAAATGACCGAGAAACGGTATTTAGTCCTGCATATGACACGAAGCGAAACATAAGTTTGTTATAGTATCAGCGGCACTTTTACCGACCGCGCCTTGCTTAACTGCAGAAGATCAACATGCTTAAAGCTCGGGTTTTATTCTTTGGGGGGACGAATTGGACGCAATAACTATTAACCATTTATTTTTAACTGGTGCGGTGCTCATCGCCATCAGTGTGCTTTTTTCGCAAGTCTCCTCTCGCTTGGGCGTTCCTATTCTTTTGATCTTCCTTTTCGTTGGCATGTTAGCTGGTGAAGATGGGCCCGGTGGCATCAATTTCGATGACTACTCCCTAACTTATTTGGTGAGTAATCTTGCGCTTGCCGTGATCCTGCTTGATGGCGGTATGCGGACTAAGGTTGCAAGCTTCAAGGTCGCTTTCTGGCCGTCACTGTCACTAGCCACAATAGGCGTGGCCTGTACTGCGACCTTAACTGGACTTATGGCTTCTTGGCTGTTCGACCTGTCACTGATGCAGGGCATTTTGGTGGGTGCGATTGTCGGCTCCACCGATGCGGCAGCGGTATTCTCTTTGTTGAAAGGGCAAAGCCTCAATGAGCGTGTTGGCTCAACCTTAGAGATCGAATCGGGTACCAACGACCCAATGGCAGTCTTCCTGACAGTGACCTTAATTGCGCTACTTGGCACCCCAGATGCCGAGATGGGAATGAACTTCCTACTGAAAAGTTTCGCGATGCAGTTTGGTGTCGGCACGCTTATCGGCCTTGGTGGCGGTTGGGTTCTGTGGAGTCTAATCAATCGAGTGCAGCTGGCTGATGGCCTGTATTCGATTCTGGTGCTCAGTGGCGGTGTAGCTCTGTTTGCCTTCTCTAACATGCTTGGCGGCAGCGGTATCTTATCGATTTACTTAGTGGGCTTGTTCATTGGTAATCGTCCGACACGCTCTCGACACTCGATTCTTAATGTCCTTGATGGCATGACGTGGTTAAGCCAAATCGTGATGTTCTTGGTATTGGGTTTACTGGTGACGCCATCGACGCTGATGGACATTGCTCTGCCTGCGTTAGCACTGGCCTTCGGTATGATTTTGTTTGCTCGTCCGCTGTCGGTTTGGTTGGGTTTGCTGCCGTTCAGAAGCTTTACCACCAAGGAACGTTGGTTTGTTTCTTGGGTCGGTTTACGTGGTGCGGTGCCGATCATTCTGGCCGTGTTCCCGATGATGGCTGGCCTGCCTAATGCTCAGCTGTATTTTAATATCGCCTTCTTCGTGGTTATGGTGTCGCTGATTGTTCAAGGCGGCAGCTTGATGAAAGTCGCGAGATTGGCTCAAGTGACTTTACCTCCAACACCGACACCGATTTCTCGTACAGGCATTGAAATCTACCCTGCCAGTGAGTGGGAGATGTTTGTCTACAAGCTGAAAGAAGAGAAGTGGTGTGTGGGCGAACCACTGAAACGCTTGTCTATGCCAGAAGGAACGCGAATTACTGCACTGTTTAGAAAGGATGCCTTGCTTCACCCATCGGGCAGTACCGTGCTAGAGGCGAACGATATTCTCTGTGTGCTTGGTCAAGATAAAGACCTAGATAGCCTAAGTGAGCTATTCAGTGAGGCACCTTTAGCCGAAGACGCAGCTCGATTCTTTGGTGATTTCTTCCTTGAGGTTGGGTTATCGATTGCTGCCGTGAGTGACTGCTATGGCATTGAACTTGGCTCGGAAGAAGAGCGCGACATGACGCTAAAACAATTGGCTGAGCGCGAACTTGGCGCGCACCCAGTATTGGGCGATAGCTTCGAGTGGCATGACATCACTTGGGTAGTCGCAGAGATAGATGATCATAAAGTCGTCAGGTTGGGTTTATGTTTACCCAAGACGACTTTAGAAGAGGATATGAGCGAAGCCTAATTGTGGACTTCTTGTAGCAAGATAACCGCTTGAGTACGATTTTTCACATCCAGTTTACGGAAGATGGCCGTCATATGTGCCTTGATGGTCGCTTCCGAAACATTCAATTCATAGGCGATTTGCTTGTTCAGCAAGCCGTCAGAAAGCATCCCTAATACCTTGTA
The DNA here is from genome assembly GCF_003050085.1 of Vibrio sp. 10N.286.48.B8. Lineage (NCBI taxonomy): Bacteria > Pseudomonadati > Pseudomonadota > Gammaproteobacteria > Vibrionales > Vibrionaceae > Vibrio > Vibrio sp. 10N.286.48.B8. Next base: position 46,342 of record NZ_PIGD01000014.1, read on the forward strand.
CTGCTGAGGCGTCAGTGTGGAAATCTTTTCTGCAAGGTCGCTACAGGCAGCATTGTTGGTAATCAGTCCTTCAGGGAAGAACTGGTCGCCATTCAGCACTTGATTCAGTGCACTCACCAATTCACGCATATCACTCGACTTAGGAATGAAGCCAAACGCACCGTGGCTTTTCACTTGAGTCACTACGCTGGCATCTTCACTGGCAGAAATCACCACAATCGGTAGATCTGGGTATTCAGCGCGCAGTTGAATTAAGCCTGACATGCCATTGGCACCCGGCATTTTCAGGTCGAGCAGCAGCAGGTCGGGTTCATCTTCTTTCTTAAGCAGAGTCAGTAAGGCGTCGAGAGAATCAGCCTCAAGCAGGTTCGCACCGCTGATCGCCATATGAACTGACTGAAACAGGGCGTTGCGGAAGAGAGGGTGGTCATCAGCAATGATGATGGTATAGGTCGAGTCCATGACGTTCATACTTTTAACAATTTAGTTAATATTTATTATCATCCTGATTGAGTATGTGGACAATATCTATGCATTAAAAGTCTGAACCATATCGACTTTTATCCCTGTTCTTGGAAAGCGTTTCCTATAATCACAAAAAAGCCGCACTGCCATCTCGTTATGAGGAGCAGTACGGCTTGCGTTAGAGCTTATATTTAGACGAATGTCGTAGTTATAGCTGGTGGTCTTGCATGTGTTTTAAGAATACATCGGCAGGCATAAAACCAGTGACACGAGCATTTGGAACACGGTTACCCTCGCCATCCCAGAACTCAATCGTTGGTAAGCCGAGTACCTGTAATTGTTTAAGCAGTTCAATATCTTGAGGCATGTTTCTTGTTACGTCAGCCTGAAGCAGTACGAAGTCAGAAAGTTTGTTCTCAACATCAGCTTGATGGAAGGTGTACTTCTCGAACTCTTTACACGCCACACACCAATCGGCATAGAAATCGAGCATCACTGGTTTACCCAGCTTTTTCGCTTCGATGAGCTGGATTTCTAGCTCTTCAACGGTATTGATGCGTGCAAATTGGATATGCTGTTGTTCTACCGTTACGCTCTTCTCCGCAAACCAATAGTTCAATGCAGGCTGTGCGGAAGCAAACAAGCCAAGCATTGCGATGATACCGACCGCACTTTGCTTCCAGCCGCCGAATGGCAGTGCATTTTTGCTGTGGTACAGCCAACCGAAGGCGATGAAGCCAAGGCCAGACCAAAGCACTGTTGCCCATAACTCAGGGATAATACGCTCTAGCAGGAAGATTGGTGCTGCCAGCAAGATAAAGCCGAATACGATTTTTACCTTGTCCATCCAGCTGCCCGCTTTCGGTAGTAGCTTATTACCAAATACCGCAACTAAGATCAGCGGGATACCCATACCCATCGCCAATGCGTATAGAGCGATCGCGCCAGTAAACAGGTCACCACTTTGAGCCACATACAACAGCGCACCCGATAGTGGCGCTGTGGTACAAGGCGAACACACTAAGCCAGAGATAGCACCCATCGCGAACACGCCCAATGTATTGCCACCTTGTTGCTTGTTGCTTTGGTTATTGAGCCACGTTTGGATGCTGCTTGGCAATTGCAGGTTATAAACGCCAAACATCGACATGGCTAACGCCACGAACAGAACGCTCAACGCAATCAATACGTAAGGGTGTTGCATCGCCGCTTGGAACTGCATACCTGCAGAGGCAACCACTAAACCTAACAGGGTGTAGGTTAGCGCCATACCTTGCACATAGATGAACGACAACATCAGCGCACGACCTTGGCTGAGCTTGCCGCCACCTAAAACGATACCCGTTAGAATTGGGTACATCGGCAGAACACACGGTGTAAAGGCTAAGCCAACACCAAGTGCTAAGAATAATAATGGCGTCCACCAACTGTCGCCGAGCTTATCGGCTAGGCTCGCTTCTTTTGAAACGGGTGCACTTGATTGTGGAGTGGTGTTAGTTGCAACGTCTGCTTTTAGAGAAGCTTGTTGCGTTGCAACATCGGTTTCATTGTTTGCAGCCGATGACTCTTGCGATACCGCATTAGCTTGAGAGTCGCCTGAACCAGAACCAAAATCTGTAGCCGCAAATGGTTCAATGTCGATGATTCGAGTTTCGGGTGGATAGCAGAAACCCGCATCCGCACAGCCTTGATATTTAACGATCAGCTGTGAGCCATCTTGGTAACTCTGTAGGGGAACTTGCACGAATAACGGCTGGGTATAAATGCTCACCTCACCAAAGAATTCATCTTGGTGTGGCTTACCATCTTCTAATTCAACGTTACCGATCACGAGATTTTGCCCAGTGAAAGAGAGGCTATGTTGGTAGAGGTAGTAGCCTTCTTTTACTTGCCAGTCGAGAAGCACCTTGCCGTCTTGCTGGTAGTAATTGAAAGGGAAAGCTTGGTCTACAGGGACAAAACCGTTGTTATTGCCTCCGAAGCTTGGCTCGGCGTTGTCATTTCCAAAAAGCGCCCACGCAGGCTGGGTGAACAGGGAAACACAAACAAAAAGTAATGTGGCAAGTCGTCGCATACTATTTAGTCATCAAATTGGAGTTGAAGGTATCTTAACTCAATCAGACCGTAATAGTTTGTGATTAGTTTCATCGACCAGCAAATATCCGCTAGGGCGGGTGAGCCACTTTGCTAGGCAGTCGAGAGAGGGTTAGCTGCGCAACTGCAGTGAACAGCCCTTGCCAGTAAGACATTTAGGCAACACCTAAGCGTGCTCTTACTACTTGTTCGCAAGCATCAATGTTCATCGTATCTTTTGGAATAATGAGCACAGTGTCATTGCCGCCAACAGTACCGATAATCTCTGTATGTGGGTCGATATCGACTAACCTTGCGACCAACTGCGCACAACCAGGGTTTGTTTTGACGATCACCATCGCTTGGTTGTGAGTAATTAATTCGATTTGCGATGAGATGGAGGCATCGACACGCACAGGCGCGCTTTCAACTGTAATGCAGTAAACCTTTTTACCACAGGCATTCTGAATTTTGACAACGCCAAGCTGTGACAAAATGCGAGAGACAGTCGATTGGCTAATGCCTGTATAACCGATCTCGACCAGTTTCTCGCGCAGTTGATTTTGGGTCGAGAAGCTTTGTTGTTGTAGTAAGCGTTTGCACGCCGCAGTCAGTGTTTTATCTTCAGCTGAATACAAGCAACCGTGCTCAGTGATTTCGTTCATGAACAACTCCTTAAGGTCAACGTGTGGATATCGCTTGTCCATAGCGCAGAACGCACTCCCAAAGCCGTAGAGTACGATTATTAATTAGGCTTACCGATGAATCCCGAAGTAGAGAAGGAAGGGTATGCGAGATGTATGATCATCTATGCATTGAGTCTACCACTAAAGGATAGTTATCTTTTTGAAGGCGATCACCAAATAATATTCTGGTTTATTGCTTTTATTTTGGGGTTTTATTCTTTGGCTAATGGATATTTATTCCGCGTTGGGAATAAATATCCATAAACTATAAAGGGTTTTTACTGCGGAGGTAATAGCGCTAAGGGTTAGCGAATTTCACTCATGATCTCGCGAGAGAATACTTTTTCACAGTAGTGACATTTTAACTGTACGTTTTCGTGTTTTAGCTGCACTTTAAAGCTACTTTCGACAGGTTCACCGTGTGAAATACAGTTGCTATTTGGGCAGGCGAACACACTGTTGATTTGTTCTGGCAGTACAAGTGTTAGCTTGTTGACCACTTTGTACTCTTCAATCTGATTCACTGTCGCTTGTGGGGCGTACAGAGCCAATTGATTGGCTTGTTCCTTGGTCAGAAAGATGTTCTCAATCTTGATTAGGTCTTTGTTGCCGAGCGCTGATGATGGCAGGTTTAGCCCCATCGTGATGCGTTGCTCTGTTTTATGCAGCTTGAACAGTTTGAGAATTTTAATCCCAAGATGAGCAGGGATGTGGTCAATCACGCTGCCGTTACGGATCGCTTCTACTTGTAGCTGAGTTTGTTTAACCATGACTGTATCTCCTGCTTATAAAGTGTCGTTTAGAACTAGGGCTAATAAAGCTTCACGTGCATATACACCGTTTTCAGCTTGTTCGAAGTAGTAAGCGTGTGGCGTTTTATCAACGTCAGTTGTGATTTCGTCGACGCGTGGCAGTGGGTGAAGTACCTTCATGTTTTGACGAGCATCTTTCAGCGTATCGGCCGTTAGGATGTAAGCCGACTTCATGTGCGCGTATTCCGATGCATCGAAGCGCTCTTTCTGTACGCGAGTCATGTACAGGACATCCAGTTCAGGCACCACTTCTTCAATGCTGCTGTGGGTGCTGTATTGGATACCCATCTCTTCTAATTCTTCACAGATATAATCTGGCATCTCTAACACTTCTGGCGCGATAAAGAAGAAACGCACGTTATTGAATTTTGATAGTGCTTGCGTCAGGGAGTGCACAGTTCGGCCATATTTTAGGTCGCCGACGAATGCGACATTGAGGTTATCAAGCGTGCCTTGCGTTTCGTAAATCGAGAACAGATCCAACAAGGTTTGAGTCGGGTGTTGGTTTGCACCGTCGCCGCCATTCACTACCGGAACCCCATTCGAAAATTCAGAGGCCAAACGTGCTGCGCCCTCTTGTGGATGACGCATCACAAAGGCATCGACGTAAGATGAAATAACCTGCACCGAATCGGCAAGTGTTTCGCCTTTCTTGGCCAGCGATGTATTGCCGCCATTATCAAAGCCGATGACGGTGCCACCAAGACGCTGAACCGCGGTTTCAAATGAAAGGCGAGTTCGAGTTGAAGGCTCAAAGAAGCAGCTCGCAACGACTTTGTTTTTCAGCAACTCTGGGTTTGGCTCAGCCTTGAGCCTTGCTGCTGTGTCGACGATAAGCTCTAGTTCATTACGAGTGAGCTCAGGTATGGAGATGATGTGCTTGTTAAATAACGAATGCGCCATAACGGGTCTTCCTTCTATGCATACAGTCAAATTGCGGACAAAAAAAAGCCCCCTAAAAATAGGAGGCTTCGAAACGATCAATAGAGCAAAATAAAAATGACACCAACGCCACTCTTTGGCGTGTGGTTTGACAATTATGTGCGACAGAATTGCGGTTCATTTTTTGCTCTCTTTAGACAAATTGCGGAGGATTATACTCAGATAAAAAGACCATGCAATACTTTCTGTAAAGTATTCATTTAATGGATTTTTATGCGAAATTGCGTCCGTTTTTAGCTTTCATTTAAGCCTTTGTCGGAACTGCGAATCTCAGGTTTTTTCAGGTAATAATCCTTTCTAGTACATGAAAAAAAATGCGGGTTTTATCCAAGGTCAAAATCCCAAGAACGCCACCCGCATTTCCCTGTTATTGCACTTAACTTGTCAACGTCTTGCGAACAAGTGAGTGCTTAACTTATTAACTTATTAACTTATTAACTTATTAGCTGCCTAGTGTCGCAACCATTACTGCTTTGATGGTGTGCATGCGGTTTTCAGCTTCGTCGAACACGATAGAGTATTCAGACTCAACCACTTCATCTGTCACTTCAACGCCGTCTTTTAGTTGTGGATATTCAGCAGCAAGTTGTTTGCCTACGGTGGTATCTTCGCCGTGGAAAGCCGGTAGGCAGTGCATGAATTTCACATGTGGGTTGCCAGTCGCTTTGATCATGTCCATGTTGACTTGGTAAGGCATCATTAGGTTGATGCGCTCAGCCCACGCTTCTTTTGCTTCGCCCATCGATACCCAAACATCGGTGTATAGGAAGTCACAACCTTGCACGCCTTCTTGAACATCTTCTGTTAGCGTGATTTTGCCGCCTGTGTGTTCAGCAATTTCACGACATTCAGCTAATAGTTCTTCTTGTGGCCAGAATTGTTTTGGAGCAACAAGGCGAATGTCCATGCCCATTTTCGCAGCGCCAACCATTAGAGAGTTACCCATGTTGTTACGAGCATCACCTAGGTAAGCAAAGCTGATTTCATGCAGTTGTTTACCACGGCCGTATTCCGTCATAGTTAGGAAGTCAGCCAGGATTTGTGTTGGGTGGAATTCGTCAGTCAGGCCATTCCATACTGGTACGCCAGCGTAAGCGCCTAGCTCTTCAACGATCTCTTGACCGAAGCCGCGGTATTCAATGCCATCGTACATACGGCCAAGAACGCGAGCGGTATCTTTCATTGATTCTTTGTGGCCAATTTGAGAGCCAGATGGGCCTAAGTAAGAAACTCGAGCACCTTGGTCGAATGCAGCAACTTCAAATGCACAGCGAGTACGAGTTGAGGTTTTCTCAAAGATAAGTGCGATGTTTTTGCCAGTCAGTGTTGGCTGTTCGTAACCGTTGTACTTCGCTTTTTTTAGCTCCATAGAAAGATCTAACAAGTGTTGAATTTCGCGTGGAGTGAAATCTAGTAGTTTTAGGAAGTTACGATTGCGTAGGTTAAAAGCCATGATGTATTCCTTCTTAGATTTAGGCGCTTTCCTGTTACAGGGAAAGAAAATTCAAGAAAGCGCGATTCAATTTTTAGTTAAATTTGTTCGGTTCGGTTTGTTTCGTTTGATTCTGTGTTTACAAGGACATAGAAACTTATTTGTGCGTTAACCTTTGGTGATATTGGTACCCGCTTGGCCTTGCAGGATTTGCAAGCCATCTTCGAGTGCGCCGATACCCACAACCTTGCCGCCTTGCTGAATGAATTCGCACGACGCTTCAATTTTTGGCCCCATAGAGCCTGCATCGAATTCGAACATTGCTAACTCGCTTGGGGTGGTACTGCGCAATGCGTGTTGAGTCGGTTTGCCCCAATCAAGGTAAACAGCGTCCGCGTCGGTCAAAATAAGCAGTGCATCCGCATCCAGTTGTTTCGCCAAGAAAGCCGCTGACATGTCTTTGTCGATAACCGCTTCAACACCCACTAATTTGCCGTTTTCTTTTTTTACTGGGATGCCACCGCCGCCTGTACAAATTACGAGGTGGCCTGCATCGATAAGTTGCGTAATCGCTTCGTGCTCAACAATGCCAGTAGGGCGTGGGCTTGGCACAACGCGACGGAAGTGTTGTCCGTCTGGTTTGACGATCCAGTGGAATTTCTCCGCTAATTCACGCGCTTCAGCTTCTTCGTAGATTGGGCCAATCGGTTTGGTTGGATCCGCAAATGCAGGATCATTTGGATCAACCGTCATTTGGGTCAACATGCAAGAGATGTTGCGGTTAGGCAGGTAGTTCTTAAACTCTTGCATCAACATATAGCCGATCATGCCTTGAGTTTCGCTGCCCAATACATCTAGCGGGTATGGATTTACTTTCTTGTATTCCAAACCTTGCAGAGCAAGTAAGCCAACTTGTGGGCCATTACCGTGCACTAACACCACGTTGTACACTTTTGCGATTTCAGAGATGGTTTTCACAGCCGTTTCAATATTGCGGCGTTGAACATCGGCTTCTAACGGCTCACCGCGACGAAGTAGGGCATTACCACCGAGTGCGACAACAACAGTTTGCTTAGTCATAATTGTGTTCTCTCATTTTGGCCAAGCTGAGATGATTTAAGATCGTTCAACTTGGCCGTTTCGTCTTAGTGATTAGATACCATCACGCTCAATTGGGCAGCTCATGCAGCGTGCGCCACCGCGACCGCGGCCAAGTTCATCGCCTGGAATCGGAAGAACTGTGATGCCTGCTTTGTCGTATTTTTCATTGGTGTATGTGTTGCCTTCGTAGCCAATCACGACGCCAGGTTTAACCGTTAGAACGTTGTTTGCATCGTTCCACTGCTCACGTTCTGCATGGAAGTTGTCACCACCAGTCGTGATTAGGTTTAACTTGTCTACGCCCAATGCTTTTTCGATAGCCGTTACGAAGTAGCCTTCCTCTTTCACTTTTACCGCACCAGACTCATCGCCAGTTAAGTTCCAGCACTGAACGTCTTTACTCACCACTTCAGGGTAAACAGAGAACGTATCTTCGTTCATGTGCGTCATAACGGTGTCTAAGTGCATGCAAGAGCGGTGTTTTGGTAGCTGCATTGCGATAACTTGTTTCGCTTGACCGTGTTTGAATAGGCTAGATGCTAAGTGCTCAACACCTTGTGCTGTTGTACGCTCAGACATACCGATAAGCACTGTGCCACGACCGATAACAAGAACGTCACCGCCTTCAATCGTTGAGTTGTCGTAGCTGATGTTTTCTTCATCGCCGAAGTATTTGATGAAGTCTTGGCCTGCGAATGTTGGGTGCCAGCGGTAAATAGCGCGAACGTGGTTGGTTTCACGTTGACGAGCAGGTTTCGCCATTGGGTTGATTGATACACCGCCATATACCCAACAAGATGTGTCACGAGTAAATAGGTGGTTTGGTAGAGGTTCGATAATGAAGTCAGTTGGTGCGTGCATGCCTTGCATCATTGAAGATGATTTCATTGGCATCTCAGCGTAAGACAGGCCGCCCGTTAGGATTTTTGCTAGCTCTAGGTTTGGTAAGTCGCCCAAGTAGCAGCGCACGTCGTTAGCAAAAGTTTTGCCTAAGCGGTAATCAGAAACTTGATGATTCAAAAGCCAATCTTTCGCTTCTGGCACGGCTAGCGTGTCCGCTAGTAAGTCAGTAAGAAGAAGAACTTCAACACCTTGATCACGTAGCGTTTGAGTAAATGCGTCATGCTCTTTACCTGCACGCTCAACAGCCAGTACGTCATCAAATAGTAAATCGTGACAGTTAGAGGGTGTTAGGTGAGTCAGTGCGCGTCTTGGACGGTGAACTAGAACGCGGCGTAATTGACCTATTTCAGAACCTACATAGAACTTACTCATGATCGTCTCTCTCTTATATATTTGAATTACTTTTATCGCTAAGAGTAATTATTTATTTTCAGTTGAGAAGAATGAATTATTTATTCATATCTCTTGTCTGGAATTAATATTACGCCTGCTAGTCAGGTATTCTTAGAGATCTATCACAAATCGTTTTTTATCCCTCAGCCCTTTAAAATTAAGGGTTTTAACAAACTTTATGCACTTTTAACTATTGGCTATCCCTTCTAAATAGTTAACTCTTTGGGAACATTATGCATACTTTTTTCACTCGTATTACTAGAGTGGGAATTACAGGGGTTTATATGCAAAATAATTTTATTGATAAGAATGAGCTTAAGGTGGAAGTATGCAATGTTAGTATTTATATATTTAATTTTGAATATGAAATTAATTATTCTTTAACAATTTAAATGCGAATAAAGCTATTGCGGTCACACTTTACAATCGAGTGTTTTAATCCGATTTTCTATGAAAATAGCTAATGCTTGTCCTTTGGTTATTACAGATTAATTTACTTTGAATATAATTAACTCTAATAAGTGACTAAGTATTTATCTAAATATAGTAGCGATGAATATTTGATTTTTAATTAACCTTAGTATCGATATTTAAAGGTTATCTTTGCTTTCTAGCAAGTGTCTCAGCTCGTTTAGGCTTTGCGGCTTTGATAGGTAGATAGATTAATAGAGTGGCTTTAAATGATGCGTGTGCAGCTTGTGAGGGTGTTTCGATGGAAGGGTTTTGTTGGTCATCGATAGTGACAAAAAAAGCCGCTAGAAAGCGGCTTTGAGTGAGAAAGTGAGGTGTGTAGGTTTTAGATAAGCGCACCAATACTCAGAACAATGATGCAGAACACCATCAAGATACCGACTAGTGGCATTACCCATTTAACCCAGCGTACATAAGGGACGCGAGCAATCGCCAAGCCACCCATCACCACCGCGGAGGTTGGCGTAATTAGGTTCACCAAGCCAGATGCTGATTGGTACGCGGTGATAACCAGGTCACGACCTACGCCAGCAAAGTCAGCCAGTGGTGCCATGATTGGCATGGTAAGTACCGCCAAGCCAGAGGTCGATGGAACTAAGAACGACAGTAGAATCTCTAAGAAGAACATCACGTTAATGAAGATAACCGAAGAAAGCCCCGTTACCATTTGTTCTGCAGAGAACAGAATGGTATCGGTGATCATACCGCGGTCCATCACCACTACGATACCACGTGCAATACCTATGATAAGCGCAACACCAAGTAGGTCACGGGCACCATCAATAAAGCTGGTGGTAAACTCTTCTTCGCTCATACGAGCCACAATACCGACGATGATGGTTGCTGCTAAGAACATTGCAGAGATCTCTGCCATCCACCATCCAGCAACGGATACACCGTAAATCATTACCGCGAATGAACCACCAAAAATGGTCAGAATCAGTTTACGAGTTGCGGTGAATTCCAGTTTTTCGCCACTTGCGTTGCCAAGGAAGTGCGCTTTGTTCTCTTCGTATTTGTCGTACACAATGGATTTGCTTGGATCGGCTTGAACCATTCTTGCGTAGCGCATCACGTAGGCGACACAGATACCCCAACCAATAATCAACATCGCAATACGCAACACGATACCGTCGGTAAATGGAATGCCAGAGGCGTTGGCAGCGATCACGGTTGCGAATGGGTTAATGGTTGAACCTAGTACCCCAATCCCTGCGCCAAGTAGTACCGTCGCTGCAGCCACCAGAGGGTCAAAGCGAGCAGCCATCATTACAGGCACCAACAATGTATAGAATGGTAGTGATTCTTCCGCCATGCCGTAGACAGTACCGCCTGCGGCGAACAGTGCCATCAGTATTGGTATCATCAACTCTTCTCGCCCTTCTAATCGGGCGGTAACGCGTTCGATACCGGCATCAATCGCCCCCGTCTTAGTTACTAGTCCTAAGAAGCCACCAATGATTAGGATGAACAGCGAAACGTCGATTGCCGCAGCTTCATAGCTATTGTGGTCGTAGAAGCCGTCAATAGGCGCTAGCAGTACGTCAATCACGCCTTGAGGGTTACCTTCTACCGCTTGATAGGTTCCGGTTACGGGTACTTCTCGGCCTAGCTCTTCATTCATTGCTCGGTCGTATTGGCCCGCTGGAACAATCCAGGTAAGCAGAGCGACGAACGCTATCAGAATAAATAGAATGGTGTAGGCAGAAGGGAATTTAAAATTGGCAAAGAAGCCGCCCTTTTTTTTCTCGCTTGGTATCGTTTGAGTTGTCATGGCTATCTCCTTACATCATCTTAAATAGAAGTGATGTGAATTAGCGACTAATGATTTATAGATTGTAAATACACGGACACTTATAAAGCACTCAACGATATAAAGTTGCTGACTTTAAATTAAGTTTGTTTTTATATTTACTAATCCAAATGAAGTTAGATTTAATTTAGCTGCGGTTATTTTATTCCTTACGTCAGTATTTAAGTTTGGTGCTGTTCACAAAAATAATCGCTAATGAATGGTCTGAAAAATGGCAGAAAAACGGCAAGGTTTTTTGGTTAGTTAGCTTGGATTAATATTCGCTATGGATTAAAGGAAAGCGAGGGGGGATTGATTTGATAGGTGTTGTTTCTAGTTGGGTTGAATAATCTTGGAATTTTATTCAAACTTTATTTTTAGGCGGTTTTTAAAGTTTATAATGGTTATTTGATGTGTATCAAACAACACGTTGAGTAGAAAATAAAAAAGGAAGCCGAAGCTTCCTTTTAAATGTTCAATCATCAGCGAATATTAGATAAACAGACCGCCGAACGCGAAGCCTAGTGCTACCGCTGTACTGATTGTTACCACACCTGGAATGAAGAATGGGTGGTTGAAAACGTAGTTACCGATACGCGTTGAGCCTGTGTCATCCATCTCAACCGCTGCTAGTAGCGTAGGGTAAGTTGGAAGTACGAACAGCGCACTTACCGCAGCAAAAGAAGCAACGGCTGTTAGTGGTGCTACGCCAATCGCTAGTGCTGCAGGCATCAGTGCAACCGTTGTTGCGCCTTGAGAGTAAAGCAGCATCGAAGCGAAGAACAGAACAAGAGCCAGCATCCATGGGTAGTCAGCCAGTAGAGCGCCTGCTACGTCTTTGATTTCAGCAACGTGTGCGTTTACAAATGTTGAACCTAACCAAGCCACACCAAGTACACATACACATGCCGTCATACCAGAGCGGAATGTTGGCGCTGAAGAAATCTTAGCTGCATCAATCTTAGTGAACAGAACGATAGCCGCAGCTGCTGCCAGCATCACAGACATGATCGCTTCGTTACGACCTAGCGCAGGGTTTTCAATTAGACCAACAGAGCTAGAGATAGCTGCTGCGTAGCACACCACGAAACCAATCGCTGCTAGGAAGATGTACGTTGCTTTCTTCGCTGTTGGCAGAATTTCGCGTTTCTCTTCTGTTGCTAGTTTGATTAGACCTTTCTCTAGACGCTCTTGGTAAACAGGATCGTCTTTCAGCTCGCTACCCATGTAGTTAGCGACAACCGCGCCAACCATACAAGCGATGAAGGTTGTTGGGATACAAACCATCAGTAGCGTTAGATAATCAACACCGAACGGTGCCAGCATTGCCGCGAAAGCCACAACCGCTGCCGAGATTGGCGAAGCCGTGATAGCGATTTGAGAAGCGACAACTGCGATAGACAGTGGACGAGAAGGACGAACGCCTTGGCCTTTCGCTACTTCTGCGATAACAGGAAGTGTTGAGAATGCTGTGTGACCAGTACCCGCCATTAGCGTCATTACAAAGGTCACGATTGGCGCATAAAAGGTGATGCGTTCAGGGTGCTTACGCAAAAAGTTTTCTGCAATTTGCACCAACCAGTCCATACCGCCAGCAACCTGCATTGCAGCAATTGCGGTGATAACAGACATGATGATCAAGATTACGTCGATCGGGATGAAAGATTGGCTTGTTGGAACGCCAAGAATAAGTGAAAGGGCAATAACACCAGCACCACCGGCAAAACCGATACCGATACCGCCAATTCTGGCCCCCAAAAAGATAAAGAGCAGGACGACAAATAGTTCTACTGCAATCATAAGTAACACCTCATTTAGATTTTATTATGTGAACATTCGCCGCTGGAATGTTCACATAATAGTTCTATGGTTTAGGTTCAATTAAGCAAAAGTGCAACATACAGAAATCCACAAAATAAACATGGTTAACCGTATTGGAGCCTAAAAAAGGGCTCCGTTTGGAGCCCTTTCTCGCTAACTTTATTCGTAGCGCTTCGCTTTATACTGAGGATGCATCAAATTTTCAACAGAGAAAATGTCATCAAGCTCTTCTTCGCTCAATAAACCGCGCTCTAGAACCACATCACGCACGCTCTTACCTGTTTCTGCACAGATCTTACCAACAATGTCACCTTCGTGGTGGCCAATGTATGGGTTTAGGTAAGTTACGATACCGATAGAGTTAAATACGTGAGATTCACACACTTCTTTGTTCACAGTAATGCCGTCTACACACTTGTCGCGTAGGTTCACACATGCGTTTGTTAGGATGTCTAAAGACTCAAACATGCTTTGTGCGATAACAGGTTCCATTACGTTCAATTGAAGCTGACCGCCTTCTGCTGCGAAAGAAACCGTGTTGTCATTACCTAGAACTTTAAAGCAAACTTGGTTTACTACTTCAGGTACAACTGGGTTTACTTTAGCAGGCATGATTGAAGAGCCAGCTTGTAGTTCAGGTAGGTTCAGTTCGTTCAGGCCAGTACGTGGGCCAGAAGAAAGTAGACGTAAATCGTTACAGATCTTAGATAGCTTAACGGCTAGACGCTTAAGTGCGCCGTGCGTCATTACGTATGCGCCACAGTCAGACGTTGCTTCGATAAGATCTTCAGCCGCTACACACTCAAGGCCCGTTACTTCTGCTAGGTGTTTAACTGCTAGGCCTTGGTAGCCAGGAGCTGCATTCAGACCAGTACCGATAGCTGTTGCGCCTAGGTTAACTTCAAGCAGTAGCTTTGAGGTGTATTCTAGGTTTTTGATTTCTTCATTGATGGTTACAGCCCAAGCGTGAAACTCTTGGCCAACCGTCATTGGAACTGCATCTTGAAGTTGAGTACGACCCATCTTCAAAATGGTGTTGAATTCTTGGCTCTTAAGCTCGAATGCACCTTTTAGGTATTCAATCGCGTCGATCAGTTTTAGTACGCTGTTGTAAACAGAGATACGGAAGCCAGTTGGGTAAGCACAGTTTGTAGATTGGCTACGGTTTACATGGTCGTTCGGGTTGATGAACTCGTATTGGCCTTTTTCTTTGCCCATAAGCTCAAGTGCCACGTTCGCAACCACTTCGTTCGCGTTCATGTTTACAGAAGTACCAGCACCACCTTGGAAAACGTCTGATGGGAACTGATCCATGCACTTACCCGTGTCTAGAATTAGGTCACAAGCTTGGATGATGTATTTAGCCACTTCGCTAGGAATTACACCTAACTCTTTGTTTGCTAAAGCCGCCGCTTTCTTTGTCATCACCATACCGCGAACGAATTCAGGTACATCTGAGATCGTTACATTTGAGATGTTGAAGTTTTCAACTGCGCGTAGGGTGTGGATGCCATAGTAAGCATCAGCCGGAACATGACGTTGACCTAAAAGATCTTCTTCGAGACGAGTAGCTTGAGGAGCATCAACTTGTGCTTCTGATAGAGTAGCCATAACAGGATCCTTAGAGAATTATTCTGATTATATAGTTAGTTATTAGCCTATTCTGTGTGCAAATACTCCGTTCGCTAGAATATTGGGCTGATAAATCCGTCCTGACTTATGTGGCACATGATACTGTACTTAGCGCATAAAAATATTAAGTTGATCACCTTTTTCGGTTTTGTTTCGTCAATATTTTGCAAAGTTATTCTCGGTCAATAAACACGCTTATTTACAGGATAAATTTGAGATTGATAGGGCTTTCAGCGTAAACTGAATGCAACAAAGGAGGGCGTGTGTTTCCTATCTTATTATTACTATTTATCTTCGTACCCATCATTGAGATTGGGCTATTTATTCAAGTTGGTGGCTTCTTAGGATTGTGGCCAACTATTGCGTTAGTGTTGATTACTGCATTTGTTGGTGCCTCACTGGTTCGTAGCCAAGGCATTCAGACACTTATGTCTGTACAAGGTCGATTACAACAAGGGGAAATGCCAGCACAACAGATTCTTGAAGGCGTGATGCTTGCGGTTGCAGGCGTATTGCTGCTGACTCCGGGCTTCATGACAGACGCGTTGGGTATGTTGGTGTTGCTACCAGCACCAAGAGCCATGATTGCCAAGAAAATGATGGAAAAAATGGTGGTTAAAAATATGTCTGGTGGTTTCCATACCGGTGGGCAAGCTGGCTTTGGTCAGAGTCCTTTTGGACAAGACCCATTCAATCGCGACCCATTTGACCAGTCAAAAGACGGCAACACCTTTGAAGGTGAGTTTGAGAAGAAAGGCGACGACAACGATCGTAACCGATTAAACTAATTGATTTTTTCTCTTCTTATATAGAGGAAAAACAGAAAAGGCTCTTACCTTTATCCTTCGCAAGCAAGTGATAATGGTAAGAGCCTTTTTTATTGCGTGTTAGCGATCATTGGTAGCAGATAACCGCCCTAGTAAGCGATCGGTTATACCGCGCCTTCAAACCCCATTTGTCGCCACGCTTCAAAAGCAATAATCGCAACCGCGTTAGATAGGTTTAGGCTGCGTGCGTCTGGCATCATTGGAATGCGAATGCGTTGTTCCATTGGCATGCTTTCGATGAACTCAGCAGGCAGGCCGCGTGTCTCTGGGCCAAACATCAACACATCACCTTGTTGGAATTTTGCATCCACGTGGTGACCTGTGGTTTTCGTTGTGCAAGCAAAAATACGGAAGTCACCTTCGCGTTCATTTTCTAGATACTCAAGGAAGGCTTCTAGGTTCTTGTGACGCTTCACACGCGCAAGGTCGTGGTAATCCAAGCCAGCACGACGAACTTTCTTCTCTTCAAAATCAAAGCCAAGCGGTTCAATCAGGTGCAGGTTTGCGCCGCAGTTAGCACATAGGCGGATGATGTTACCCGTATTGGGCGCAATTTCTGGTTCGTATAGAGCGATATCAAACATGTTGGTTCACAAGAATAATCAAAGATAGCCCGAGTATACGGTGGCAAGCTGAGTGAGTACAGTTCACCACCATTCGCTTACGCTTTATTCGTAAGTGCTTGTGCGTAGTTTTCAGATACGGCATTCCAATTCACCACATTCCACCATGCGTTGATGTAATCAGGGCGACGGTTTTGGTAGCTGATGTAGTAAGCGTGTTCCCAAACATCCAGCGCAAGAATTGGCTCACCATTGCTGGCGATGGTATCCATCCACGGGTTGTCTTGGTTTGAGGTTGAGATGATTTTCAGTTGTCCTTCTTCTACCACCAACCACGCAAAGCCTGAGCCGAAGGTATTGATTGCTGCTTGAGCGAACTGATCTTGGAACGTCTTGAAATCTCCGAATGTGCTCTTGATAGCATCACCAAGTTCGCCTGTCGGTTCTCCACCGCCGTCTTGCGACATACAATTCCAATACAAGATATGGTTGTAGTAGCCGCCACCATTGTTACGCACGGCAGGGCTGTGCTGCGAGATGTTAGCGAAGATTTCGGTCAGAGATTGCTGTTCTAGTTCGCTGCCAGACACCGCCGCAACAAACTTATCGTAGTAGGTTCTATGGTGCTTGCTGTAATGCACTTCCATCGTTTTGGCGTCAATGTAAGGTTCTAGGGCGTCGTAAGCGTAGGGTAGTTCAGGGAAAGTGTGCGACATGGTAAATCCTTCATAATTAGAGGATTTACCATAATGATAATAACAATCATTATCAACTGTGATCTTTGTAAGGGTATTACACCGGTAAGATAGGTAGGGTGATTTCGAGCTGCAATCCACCTAACTGGCTGCGGGTTGCTGTGATGGTTCCGCTGTGTTGGCGAATCGCACTTTCAGTAATGGTTAACCCAAGCCCTGTGCCTCCGGTATTACGATCACGGGCAGTTGAGACACGGTAGAAAGGCCTGAAGATAGAATCTAATTCATCATCAGGTACACCATCACCATTATCGTTGACGCAAATTGTTAGCTGATCTTGCACCACGTGGAACTGCACATCGACTTGGTCTTTGCCGTAGTAGATGGCATTACGCGTAATATTGTCTAGCGCACTCATCAGCAGCTTAGGGTTACCCGAAATAGAACGCTCGGGGATCTCCGAGAACGTCAGCTGTTTACCCATCTGCTCGGCTTCAAACTGTGCGTCTTTCAAGATCTCTTCCCACAGGCTCGAGATAGGTTGAACCTCACGAGTAATGTGGCTGTCGACCTGCATACGAGATAGCGTCAGTAGCTCACTGATCATCTGTTCCAAACGTTGTGCTTCGGTGTCAATGCGTTCTAACTCTTGGCTCTCACCTTGTTTACGAATTGCCAAAGCATTGGCCATACGCAGACGAGTCAGTGGGGAGCGGAGCTCGTGTGAAATATCAGAGAGCAGTCGCTGTTGCCCCGAAATCATTTGGTTCACCGCTTCTACCATCTGGTTAAAGCTTTCACCTGCTTGTCTAAACTCTGAAGTGCCTTTTTCAAGTGTTGGATCGACTTCAAATTGACCTTTCGCTACGCGCTGAGCTGCGCGTTCGAGCCTGCGAGCAGGTTGGCTCAAGGCCCAAGCTAACCATAGCAATAGCGGGGTACTTGCTAGCATTACCGCAAGCAATAGTTGTAAAGGTCTATCAAACAGTCGTAGCAAAAATGGCGGTGGTTGATTCCATTTCACTCCTGCGTACATCAGCAACTCTTCACCGGCAAGCGTAATAGGCACAGGCCCAGCCACCATGTAGTGCCCGTATAGCTTCTGCTTCGGCACTTCAGGGTTCTCAATTGAGGTCACAAAGTTTCGAATTGCCTTCAACTTGTAGTCTGAATGTCTCTTAGAGGTAAGGACTGCTCCTTCAAGGTCGGTTAAGTAGATGCGGGCGCGAGAATCCTTGCGGCTACGTGGTGCCTCAAGTTGGAACACAATTTTGCCCAGATTCGGTTCTTTGGCGTAGCGTTTCTCTGTGAATTTAGCGATACGCTCTAACTTATTGAGATGATCCGCGGGCACATCACGTGCTACACGTGGATCTAAATGGGGAAGTGACAGCACCGACAAAAGCACCAGTAACATGGTGAACCAAAAGATAGCAAAGATACGTCCATATAAGCTGGTGATTTTAGGGATACGCATTAATCTTCCTCTACCAATAAGTAACCACGGCCTCGTAAGGTTTTGATGCGAGATTTGCCGTCGCTACGCTCAGGAATCTTTTTACGCAGATTGGAGATGTGCATATCAATTGCGCGGTCAAACGCCGCAAGCCTTTTACCTAACACATCTAGGCTCAATGCTTCTTTGGTGATCACTTGCCCTGGATTTTGGATAAGGTGACTCAGTAGTGCGAACTCGGTTGTGGTGAGGTCGATGAGCTGACCATTGCAGTAGGCTTCTTGTTTACCAGGGAAGACTTCGATGTCTTGATATTGAACCTTGTCACTGACCGCTTTAGGTGCAGTGGTGGTTTGAGTCCGACGCAAAATGGCACGAATACGCGCTAACAACTCTCTGTCACTGAAAGGCTTAGGTAGATAATCGTCTGCGCCAAGTTCAAGGCCAATTACACGGTCGATCTCTTCGCCTTTTGCGGTCAGCATCAGCACGGGCGTTTCCCAATTTTCTCTCAGTTTCTTTAGTGTCTCCATGCCATTAAGACGCGGCATCATCACATCCAAAAGAATCAGGTCAATCTCATCATTGATAGCTTCAAGTCCCGCATAGCCATCATTGGCTTCGGAAACAGTGAAGCCCTCAAAGCTCAGAATGTCTTTGAGTAAGCTGGTTAACTCGGTGTCGTCATCAATAAGAAGAATGTTCGCCATTGGGAAGCCTTAATCGGTTATCTGCTATTTACAGGTTAATAATACTGCTAATTATTCGTCAACTTTCACTCTTTACGATTCTTTACGCTTTCTAAACGTCACTTTACGAGGGAAAGACTAATCTATATTCAAGCGCTGAGAAACAGACGCAACACATGACTTATTATACCGAATTGAGGCAACAATTATGAAAATGACTAAGAAACTTGTACTAGCAGCTGCGGCACTTCCACTTATTTTTGGTACAGCAAGCGCATATGCTTACGGTGGTGGTGATAAAGGCGACCACAAAGGCATGCACGGTAAATGTGGCGGCTTCGATAAGAAAGTGATGCGTCAGCTAGACCTGACTGATGCTCAAAAAGCAGAACTAAAAGAGATGCGAGAAGCGAACCGCGCTGAGATGAAAGCAAAACACTCAGGCAATAAAGCTGACAAGATGGCGAAAATGAAAGCGCATCAAGAGAAAGTTCAAGCATTGGTACTGGCTGACAACTTCGATGAAGCAGCAGCAAACGACCTAGCAAGCCAAATGGTTGAGAAGCAAACTGAGCGTCGCGTAGCAATGCTTAAGAAACAACATCAAATGATGAGCGTACTAACACCTGAGCAAAAGACTCAACTGAAAGAAATCCAACAAGAGCGCATGACTAAGTGTGCTGACAAAATGGAAAAACGCATGAACAAAGACAAGTAATTCATTGCTTGAGAAATCAGCGTTGCATGAAAGTGTTTAGAAAGAAGCGGCCGTGTGCCGCTTTTTTTGATCCTTAAAAATGAATGTTTTACATCATGGCTGTCATATTCAATTGGTTGTTTGCGGGTTATACTTTGTGCTATCAGTCACTTTATAGCCAAGTTATGAAACAAGAATACGCACGTTTAGTTACGCTCGCCGCTTGGGCAGCCACAACCATCGCCACTATTTTATTGATAGTGAAAGTCGCAGCGTGGTGGGTGACAGGTTCTGTGAGTCTGTTGGCTTCCGTCGTGGACTCCATGCTTGATATCGCAGCCTCTGTCGTTAACCTTATCGTGGTTCGCTACTCTCTGCAGCCTGCCGACAAAGAGCACACCTTTGGTCATGGTAAGGCCGAATCCCTTGCTGCATTAGCGCAAGCGATGTTTATTTCAGGCTCAGCATGTTTCCTTATTCTCAATGGTATTGAGCGCTTCTTCCGACCTCATGAACTGAACTCTCCAGAAATTGGTATCTACGTCAGCCTGTTCGCGATAGTGATGACCTTTGGTCTGGTTCGCTTCCAAAAACATGTGGTCAACAAAACGGGTAGCCAAGCTATTGCAGCCGATTCATTGCACTATCAATCAGACCTTTATATGAACGCCGCGATTATGCTAGCACTGGCATTGAGTTGGTTTGGGCTTGGCCAAGCGGACTCTGTATTTGCGGTCGGTATAGGTATCTACATTCTGTACAGCGCTTATCAAATGGCGATGGAAGCGGTTCAATCTCTGCTTGATCATAAGCTACCTGATGAAGAACTAAAGCAGATAAAAGAGACATCATTGAGCGTGGAAGGCGTTTTGGGTGTGCATCAATTACGAACGCGTCGTTCGGGGCCAATTCGCTTCATTCAACTGCATCTAGAATTAGAAGATAATATCCCACTTATTGAAGCGCATCGCATTTCAGACGAAGTAGAGGCTAAGCTTATCTCCGTGTTCCCTGATGCTGATGTATTAATTCACCAAGACCCGTATTCGGTCGTATTTGGACCAGAGAAGCAGCAGAAATTCCACTCGTGGTAATGCGTGCTAAAAATTAGCTGGCAAATGGTAAGTGGGTGGCTTTTGAACTAAAGTGAGTAAAAATTACTAACTCTTTGGTGATTCAAAAAACACCTTAGTAACAATTAATGTTGATTCTGATGTGAATCAACAAAGTTACTGAGTAAAACTGTAATACTCTTACAGAAGTAGAAATGTTACATAAATTTACGCGATTTAAGTGCTATTCCCTTTGAGGAAATGTAACATAAAGCACAAATACAGATTTAAAATCTTGTTGATATACAATCAGCAAGTACAAGAATTGAATAATAGATTCCCAAAAATCGAGGGTGAGCATGATTAAGAAGATCGGTGTTTTGACCAGTGGTGGTGACGCTCCAGGTATGAACGCAGCAGTTCGCGGCGTTGTTCGTACTGCGTTATCAGTTGGCATTGAAGTTTACGGCATTTACGACGGCTACCAAGGCCTTGTTGAAGACCGTATCGAAAAGCTTGACCGTTCAAGCGTATCTGACGTGATCAACCGTGGTGGTACTTTCTTAGGTTCTGCACGTTTCCCTGAGTTCAAAGACGTTGCTGTTCGTGAGAAAGGCATTGAGAACCTTAAGAAGCACGGCATCGAAGCACTTGTTGTTATCGGTGGTGACGGTTCTTACATGGGTGCTAAGAAACTGACTGAAATGGGTTACCCATGTATCGGTCTTCCAGGCACAATCGATAACGATATCGCGGGTACTGACTACACAATCGGCTACCTAACAGCGCTTAACACTGTTATTGATTCAATTGACCGTCTACGTGACACGTCTTCTTCTCACCAACGTATTTCTATTGTTGAAATCATGGGCCGTCACTGTGGTGACCTTACGCTTATGTCAGCAATCGCGGGTGGTTGTGAGTACATCATTACTCCAGAGACTGGCCTAGATAAAGAACAGCTTATCAGCAACATCCAAGATGGTATTGCTAAAGGTAAGAAGCACGCAATCATCGCTCTAACTGAGCTAATGATGGATGCGAACGAACTGGCTAAAGAGATCGAATCTTCAACTGGTCGTGAAACTCGTGCAACGGTTCTTGGTCACATCCAACGTGGTGGTCGTCCTACTGCATTTGACCGTGTACTGGCTTCTCGCATGGGTAACTACGCTGTTCACCTTCTTCAAGAAGGTCACGGTGGTCGTTGTGTTGGTATCGAGAAAGAAGAACTTGTTCACCACGACATCATCGACTGTATCGAGAACATGCAGAACCCAGACCGTTCTGAGCTGTTCCGCGTTGCAGAAGAGTTGTTCTAAGTCACGCCTAGCGTTCGCTTAAAGAATTTAAAAACCGCTGATTGTTCAGCGGTTTTTTTGTGCCTGCCGTTTGAGGTTTCTGGAATGACAGGCAACAAAAAAGGCCAACCTAAGTTGACCTTTCATCTAATCTAAACGGTGACGTTTAAATTAAGCTTTTGCTTCAGCTGCTGCTTTAGCGATAGCTGCGAAGCTTTTCGCGTCTAGAGCTGCGCCGCCAACTAGAGCACCGTCGATGTCTGGTTGTGCGAAGTAAGCTGCTGCGTTTTCTGGCTTAACAGAACCGCCGTATTGGATAACAACTTTCTTAGCAACTTCTTCAGATTTCTCTGCGATGTGTGCACGGATTTGAGCGTGGATGCGTTGTGCATCTTCAGCTGTAGCTGCTTTACCAGTACCGATAGCCCAGATTGGTTCGTAAGCGATGATAGCGCCTTCAAGAGCTTCAACACCTTGAGTGTTGATAACAGCGTCAAGTTGACGAGCACATACAGCAACAGTTTCGCCGGCTTCGTTTTGTGCTTCAGATTCACCGATACAAAGAACAGGAGTTAGGCCGTTCTCTTTTAGGAATGCGAATTTCTTAGCTACGAACTCATCTGATTCGTTGTGGTATTCACGACGCTCAGAGTGACCGATGATGATGTGAGATGCACCGAACTCTTTAAGCATTGCTGGAGACATGTCGCCAGTGAATGCACCGCTGTTGTTTAGGTCAGAGTTTTGAGCACCTAGGATGATCGCGCTGCCAGCTTCAGTAAGCGTACGCTCAGCAAGATCAACGAAAAGTGCTGGTGGAGCAACTGCTACGTCTACGCCTGTTACGCCTTCAAGTTCAGCGTTAAGACCGTTTAGTAGATCAACAACCATTTCTTTGCTGCCGTTTAGTTTCCAGTTACCCATAACTACAGGATGACGCATAGGAATATCTCCAAAGTATTTAAATAAATCGAATGTAAAAAAGTAAACTTTATTACGAAATAATATAACAGATTAATATCAACAGATCATGACTGTGGTCATGACTTTCTTGGATCTTACTCAATGGTCAGAGTAGATTTTGAGCATATATCAGTGATCCGGCAGACAGAATAATAGCTAACTTCTCGGATTTTTCATCGTTAGTTGTTATTAAGGGACAAACGATTGCGTTAACAACAGGAAGTAACAATGCCGAATCTAGTTCTAGAGTACTCCAATTCAGTGGATGAGCGAGTGAATATCCAAGGCTTACTGGAAGATCTCCACCAAGTCGCTCTCACATGTGGCTTGTTTGATGTGCCATCAGTGAAGTCTCGTTCACTGCGTTGCCATAATTGGTTGGTCGGTGATGAGGAAGATAGTGTAGACTTTATTCATATCAGCTTTGAGTTACTTTCGGGACGAACGGAAGAGCAAAAGCGAGAATTGTCACGATCGTTAATGCAGATCCTGCAAGAGCAAGCGAGTCATGTAAGAAGCTTAACGGTGAATATTCGTGATATGGATAAAAGTTGTTTTCAAAAAGTAATAAACTAACCATTGCTGCTGACTTTTAGCGGCGTATAAATTTGAGTATTTAAGATGTCGATGAAAGATTTACTGCTCTCTTTCAAGGGGAGAATTGGTCGTAAGACTTACTGGATTTGGAATATTTTCTACTACATAGCGATTACTGGTTTTGCTTCTGGTATCTCTGTGTTGTTCCCTGCTTATTCGTATATCCTGCTACCAATCTTCCTATTGATGCTTGTGATCCCAGATCTTGCGGTCACCGCTAAGCGCTGGCACGACCGCAATAAGTCGAATTACTGGCTATTGCTAAATGTGCCGCTAGTACTGGGTCGTTTAGCTTCGCCAATGGCTGCGACTACCACAGAGCCTGTATCGCCAATTCATATGGCGGCAACCGTCGCGGCATTAGTGTGTGGCTTATGGATTCTGATTGAGTGTGGCTTGTTGAAGGGCACTGAAGGCCGTAATGACTACGGCGAAGACCCATGTAAATATTGATAGATAAGAAGGGAGCATTAGGCTCCCTTTTTTCTTTTTAATGCCTTGCTACTTTCAGTACATTTTAGGTTCGGTATTCGGCTTAAAAGGCACGACATTTTCAGGCAGAGATTCTTTAAAGCCGCTGCGCCCTTCGAGTGCATCTTGGAACTTACAGACCTGACAGCGTAACTCTTGCATGAGCACGACATTGGCATGGTGTGGGTTTTTACAGCGACTAACCACTAAGTCGATGTGACTTTGTTGAGCGCGAAGCCTACCTTGCATGGTCTCTGAAGCCGAACAAATCATCTGTTCGCACATCTCGTGTTTGAATTGGTTGAATGCTTTAGGATCGCTTTTCGCGAGTTGGACAAGTTCGTCAAAGGGTGGCAGTTTTTGAGCGGGTTGAGGATGCGCCATCATTCCTTCCTTAGCATTAAGCGTGTTTCATATGCTATAAGCTTAAGAAAGAAATCTGTACAAATTTTAATCTATTTGTGTTTTCTCAATATTGAGACAGTATCAACCGTTTACCGTTACGATCAAAGTGCGGGTGTTAATGTGTAAGTACAGCGTCTCTCGCCAGCAATTATGTGCTCTGTACGGCTCACGTGACACTCACCTTTTAGTAACTCAGTAAACACATTGAGCTCAGATTGGCACAGGCTAGGGCAGCGAGTTGCAGCCTTGCAGATAGGGCAGTGGTTCTCAATCAAGATGTAGTGATCGTCATGCTCTTGAAGCTCTGCCATGTAGCCTTCGTCTTCACGAAGCTGGGTGAGTTTTTTAAGCTTGCTGATGAGTGAATCACAGTCAGACAGCGCAGTTTGATATTGCTTGAGTGTGTGTTGTTCACGCTCGGCCGCAACCTTAGCCAGCCCTTCTTTACCAAATAGATTCTCCACAGCATCAATCACTTGAATAGTGAGTTCACCATGTCGGTCTGTAAATTGGCTGTGGCCTTGTTGAGTCAGGGACCAGTGGCGAGTCGGGCGACCCACTTTCACTTTCACATCATGAAAAGCAAGAATACCGTCATCTTCCAGGCTTTGCAGATGTTGCCTTGCACCCATTGTCGTCATGCCAAATTCTTCTGACAGTTGTTTCGCGGTTACCGCGCCTTGACGCTTAATGGTCTGTAAGATTTTGTCGCTTGTTTTCATACTATCCCTACCTCATGAACCTTACTATTATGAGGCAAGGTGTTTATAAAGCAAACCATTTACTATATTGATGATGATTTACTCTATAGCTCGCGTTTTACTCTATCGGCAGCCATGATGAGATTCTACTGCGCCAATAAAGCAAAAGGCTGATACTTGGTATCAGCCTTCGAATATTCTGTTTCACCGAGTTTAGGCTTACAGGATATGACCTACTACTTCTGGATCTTTACGCTCTAGGTAGTGGATAGATTTGATGCGGCGAATCGTACGGCAGCGGCCACGGATAAGCAGAGTTTCTGTTGTTGCGATATTACCCTGACGAGTAATGCCTTCTAGCAAATCACCCTTAGTGATGCCCGTTGCTGAGAATACAACGTTGTCGCTGCGAGCCATGTCTTCCATCTTCAACACGATACCCGCTGTTACGCCCATTTCAGCACAACGCTCAAGCTCAAGTTCACCGTGTTTACGGTTCTCTGCTGTGTCGCCTTTCACTTCGTGGCGAGGCAGTAGACGACCGTGCATATCACCATCAAGTGCGCGAATTACCGCGGCAGAAACCACACCTTCAGGTGCGCCGCCGATGCAGTACATGACGTCCACTTCGCTGTCTGGCATACACGTTAAGATAGAAGCCGCAACATCACCGTCTGGCACAGCGAATACACGAACGCCCATAGCTTGCATGTCGGCGATGACTTGATCATGACGAGGCTTAGCCAGTGTGGTTACGACTAGAGTATCGAGTGTTTTACCTAACGCTTTAGCGATGTTTTCTAGGTTTTCTGTTAATGGTAGTTCTAGGTCAATCACACCTTTAGCACCTGGGCCTACAACCAACTTCTCCATGTACATATCAGGCGCTTTAAGGAAGCTGCCTTTTTCGCCTGCAGCCAATACAGCCAATGCATTTGATTGGCCCATTGCTGTCATGCGTGTCCCTTCAATTGGGTCAACTGCGATGTCGACAGCATCGCCGCCCACACCTACGTTTTCGCCGATGTACAGCATAGGTGCATCATCGATTTCACCTTCGCCGATAACGATCTCACCGCTAATTTCAGTTTTGTTTAATAGGCTACGCATTACTTCTACAGCAGCGCCATCTGCAGCGTTTTTATCGCCACGGCCAAGCCACTTGTAACCAGCTAGTGCTGCACCTTCTGTGACACGAGAGAATGACATTGCTAAATCGCGTTTCATGCGGACTCCAAAATTTTCAAAGGGGGAATAGAAATTTCGCGGCGAATTTTACCATATCCAAAAGGAAACGTTTGCCTTTTTGTTTTTTGGAGATTGCTCTCGATCAATTCGCAGTGGAAAACAGTTATTATTCATCAAAATAATCGGTTTGCCGTTGTGGCGCTAATCGTTCACGTCAATATTCGGTAAAAAGCGCTGTTTTTTTCATCGAATGGCGCAAAATATCGAATATATTGAGTGTTTATCCTTGCTCTGCTGAGTAGAATGGGGAAATAAGTGGAGTGAACCTTCACCATCAAACGGATAACTTAAAGGTAGGCCAGAATGTCTTTTGAAGTACTAGAGCAGCTAGAAGCAAAAATTCAAACAGCAGTAGATACAATTGCACTTCTTCAAATGGAAGTGGAAGAGCTTAAAGAAGAGAAACAAGCATTAGCAACAGAAGCTGGTGAGCTTAAAGCAAGCCGTCACGAACTAGAGCAAAAAACTCAGCAAATGCAGGAAGAGCATTCAGCATGGCAAGATCGCATCCGTAACCTTCTTGGTAAAATGGATGAAGTAGAGTAATCGACTCTTCAGATTTAAAAAAACGCCCGCTACTGAGTAGCGGGCGTTTTTGTTTGTATTCTTATGCTTCGTGTTCTTATGGTTTGTTTTATTATTTGAAGCTGAGTGAGAGTTACTCGATCTCTTCTTCTTCTTCAACATCCAGATCAAGTTCGACATCTAAAGGCTCTGCCGAAAGAATAATGCCGGTGTTATCAGCGTAGAGGTAATCTTCCGGTAAGAAGGTTACGCTGCCAAAGTTGACCGGTACGTCCAATTCGCCGACACCTTCTTGGCTCGCACCAACAGGGATAGAAGCCAAAGCCTGAATACCAATGTTCATGTCTTCTAGCTCATCGACTTCACGAACGCAGCCGTAAACCACAATACCTTCCCACTCATTGTCTTCGGCAAGTAGGGCAATCTCAGCATCGATCAGCGCTTTGCGTAGTGAGCCGCCACCATCGATTAACAACACACGCCCCAGACCATCTTGCTCTAATACGGAGCGAATCAAAGCATTGTCTTCAAAACACTTTAATGTCGTGATCTGTCCTGCGAAGGATGCACGTCCACCGAAGTTGCTGAACATGGGCTCCACGACATCAACTTGATCCAAATATATGTCGCACAGTGCTGAAGTGTTGTATTCCATTAGTATACCTTTTGAACAATGAGCTTACTTTGAGTATATCGGTGCTTGATCCCTTTGCAATGATTAGTCTCATTTAACTCAATAGAGTTTGAGCTACGACAACCCCTGCAAACAATAGGTTAGTGACCAGTGAGCATTTCACAATCACTGGCATCATTGGTGCAATCTGCGCTGGTTTTTCGGTTTCCCAAACGGCCTTGCCATGTTTGTAAACAATAACAATGCTCAATAAAAACGGCAGGCTGATCCAGACCGGTTTTTCTTGAATCAGTAGGTAGATAGCGAAAGAAGCAAGGGCGAGCCCAAGCAGTGCAAAATGATAGTGTTTGGCTTTGCGTTGCCCTAGGCGAACCGCCATGGTGCGCTTACCACATTCGCTGTCGTTCTCTATATCACGCATGTTGTTGATGTTGAGTACCGCAACCGCCATTAATCCACAGCCTAAGGCCGGAAGAAATAGGCTTGGCTCAACATGACCAGTGTGTAGGAAGTATGTGCCTGAAACGCCTAACAAACCGAAGAAGATAAATACCGATAAGTCGCCAAGGCCAATATAACCATAAGGTTTATTGCCCACTGTGTAAGCGATGGCAGCCATTATGGCTAATACGCCTAACGCGATGAAAGATAAGATGCTTTCAATCGAGGTTAAGGCATGAAAAATAAGAATCAGCCCAGCGAGCATGGTAAACACGATGTTGAGGATGATCGCTTGCTTCATGGTTTTCGCGGTCACCGCGCCGGATTGCATTGCGCGTGTTGGCCCCAGACGGTTTTCGTTGTCTGTGCCTTTTACTGCGTCACCATAGTCATTGGCTAGGTTCGATAAAATTTGTAATAAGGTGGCAGTTAAAAAAGCCAGTAGGGCTATTGATAGAGAAAACTGACCGCCGGCGAACGCTAAACTACTTCCTGTAAGAATAGAGACGAGTGCGAGAGGCAGAGTTTTTGGTCGTGCGGCATCAAGCCAAATCAGTAGAGATTGTTTCATCGTAGGTCTATTTCTTTGTAAGTCTTCGTTTCAAACTGTGATTTGAGTATACGCCCATTTTTCGGGTAATAAAAAGCCCACTCGAAAGTGGGCCTTGAATTCGCTTATTAGCTGCTATTTCTTTGAGATAGAGCAATAAGTTGGAGTTTTGTGTGCTACAGGATGAAGCGACTTAGGTCTTCGTCTTCCACGAGCTCGCCAAGCTTAGATATTACATAAGCTTCATCAATCAGCAATTTACTGCCTGCTCGGTCTGTTGCGTCAAATGAAATTTCATCCATTAGGCGCTCCATGACTGTGTGTAGACGACGCGCACCGATGTTTTCAGTGGTTTCGTTCACACGCCATGCTGCGTCTGCAATTTGGTTGATGCCATCTTCAGTGAACTCAATGCCGACATCTTCTGTTTTCATCAGGGCAATGTACTGTTCTGTCAGTGACGCCTTTGGTTCAGTAAGAATACGTTTGAAGTCATGTGCTGATAGTGCTTCAAGCTCTACGCGGATTGGCAGACGACCTTGCAGTTCAGGGATCAGGTCTGATGGCTTAGCTACTTGGAAAGCACCTGATGTGATAAACAAGATGTGGTCAGTTTTAACCATGCCGTGCTTCGTTGATACTGTGCTGCCTTCGATTAGAGGCAGTAGGTCGCGCTGAACACCTTCACGAGATACGTCTGGGCCTGAGCTGTCGCCACGCTTACAGATTTTGTCGATCTCATCGATGAATACGATGCCGTTGTTTTCAGCGTTGAAGATCGCGCTCTCTTTTAGCTCTTCCTGGTTCACAAGCTTCGCAGCTTCTTCTT
This sequence comes from Vibrio sp. 10N.286.48.B8, assembly GCF_003050085.1. Classification (NCBI taxonomy): domain Bacteria; kingdom Pseudomonadati; phylum Pseudomonadota; class Gammaproteobacteria; order Vibrionales; family Vibrionaceae; genus Vibrio; species Vibrio sp. 10N.286.48.B8. The sequence continues at coordinate 75,509 of NZ_PIGD01000014.1, forward strand.
CAGTCAGTGCTTTGAATGCGTCTTTGATTTTCATCTTACGCTTTTTCTTGGTGTCGCCAGCCAGGTTTTGGAACATGCCTTGTAGCTGATTAGTCATCTCTTCCATGCCAGGAGGTGACATGATTTCAACACCCATTTGTGGTGCCGCTACATCAACTTCGATCTCTTTGTCGTCTAGCTTACCTTCGCGCAGTTTCTTGCGAAAAATTTGGCGAGTGTTTGAAGAGGTGGTGTCTTCAGTTGATTGCTCGTTCTGACCCCAAGCATCACGTGCTGGTGGTAGAAGGGCATCAAGAATACGTTCTTCAGCTTGCTCTTCAGCGCGGTATTGTACTTTTTCCATCGCTTGTTGATGTGTCATCTTGATCGCAACGTCCGTTAGATCACGGATGATGGTCTCAACTTCTTTACCAACGTAGCCAACTTCGGTGAACTTAGTCGCTTCTACCTTGATGAACGGCGCATTAGCGAGTTTCGCTAGACGGCGAGCAATTTCAGTTTTACCCACACCGGTTGGGCCAATCATCAGGATGTTTTTTGGCGAAACTTCAACACGCAGGCTTTCTTCAAGCTGCATACGACGCCAGCGGTTACGTAGAGCGATAGCCACTGAACGCTTAGCGTTGTCTTGGCCGATAATGTGGCGATTGAGTTCGTGAACAATTTCGCGAGGAGTCATCTCAGACATGGTTTTTCCTTAATTCTTTAATCACTGTTGAATACAACGTTATTGATGGAAGCGGTCATTACTCTGGCTTTGGCAGCTCAACGGTGCTTTCTAGTTCTTCAATAGTGTGGTGATGGTTGGTGAATACACAGATATCGCCAGCAATGTTTAGCGACTTTTCTGCGATTTCACGCGCATCTAAATCAGTATTTTCTAATAGTGCAGTCGCTGCTGCTTGAGCGAAGTTACCGCCCGAACCGATCGCAATCAGGTCGTTCTCTGGTTGAACGACGTCACCGTTACCAGTGATGATCAGTGAAGCGGTTTCATCCGCGACTGCTAGCAGTGCTTCTAATTTACGTAGAGCACGGTCGCTACGCCAATCCTTCGCCAGCTCAACGGCAGCTTTGGTCAGGTGGCCTTGGTGCATTTGCAGCTTGCTTTCAAATTTTTCGAATAGCGTGAAAGCATCTGCCGTACCGCCAGCAAAACCAGCCAGTACTTTGTTGTTGTATAGGCGACGTACTTTACGGGCATTGCCCTTCATTACAGTATTGCCTAGAGATACTTGTCCATCACCCGCGATGACGACTTTATTATTACGACGTACAGATACAATGGTAGTCACGAGTAGGGCCTCTTAATATTTCTTATCTTTGGGTATAAAAAGTATATGAGGATGGTGCTCGGATAATTCAAGGAAGGGCGAGTGATGTCGCGCAACTTATCGGCGGAAGTTGTAAGGAAAACTGACTAAAGGGAGTAAATAAAAGAAAACCTCCACAATGGGAGGCTTTCGGTGTTTGGTTTTCGGCTTTTGCTAAGATTAAGACTGAGACTATCGCTAAATCTAATCGGTGTCTTTCCAAATAGCGCAAGGTTCGATTTTCGCCCGTTGCAGCTTATGACGATCGCGCTCGGCGTCACGCTTCAACTTGTATGGCCCTAGAACCACGCGGTACCAGCTACTGCCGTCTTTTTTACGGATTTCACTCGAGATACCTTGGAACGCAATATCTAACTTGCGCGTTTCTGCCTGTGCTGACGTTTTGTAAGCACCACACTGCATCACGTAAGGGATCTTAGAGATCTCTTGCTCTTTGGCTTTAACTTCAATCTCGCGGCTTGGCAGCGTTTCAACGTAGTCCCACTTCTCTTCTGGAGGCGGTGGAATCACTTTCGCTGGTTTTGGCTTAGGTTTTGGTTTGGTAGCCACAGGTGCTGGCGGCTCAGGATCATTACTCAATAAGTAAAGTCCATAACCAAAACCACCGGCAAGGAGGATCGCCAAAAGACCACTGCGCCAAGGTTTACGGCGAGGGGCTTGTTTCTTGGTCGGTTTTTTCGTGCCACGACCGCGCTTTACATAATCTCTATTAGCCACAAGACAATTCAATAGTTGCTGATTCTGTCCTCATGGTAATCCAGATTGCGCGAGGATAATAGTGCAGAAATGGAAGCGGCACATCAAAATGTGCCGCAGATTTATAAGGGTATTTCTGAGGGTTACATTCGAGGTGGTGCGGTGCTGCCTCTAACGACTAATTTAGCTTCAAGCAGACGCGAACCTGCTTGCACATCGTTGCCCTTCAATAGATCAAGCATCATCAACATCGCTTGGCGTCCAATCTCATAGCGAGGCTGAGAAATAGTGGTTAGCGGTGGATCGCAGTATTGAGCGAATTGGATGTCATCGAAGCCAACAATCGATAGGTCTTGAGGAACGCGTAAACCTAGCTTCTTCGCTTCTTGAATCGCACCAATCGCCATCGCATCGTTATGACAGAAGATCGCTGTAGGTTGTTCAGGAAGTGCAAGTAATTGACGAACCGCTTGCGCACCCGCTTCAAAGGTGAAATCGCCAACCGTGCTGTAAGCTGGGTTCATTGATACTCCAGCGCGGCGCAATGCTTGTTGGTAGCCTTGTTGACGGAACTTACACAGGGTTGCAGTCGTTGGCCCAGAGATCTGAGCGATGCGCTTATGACCTAACTGAGCGAGGTAATTCACGGCTTCAAATGCAGAGGTTAGGTTGTCGATGTGAACCGTTGGCAGTTCAAGCTCAGGTGCGAATTCACACGCCATAACCATTGGCGGTAAATTCTTTTGCTCAGGCTTACTGACATCAAACGGATGATCAGTACCAAGCAGTAGCATACCGTCTGCTTGTTTTGTGAAGACCAAGTTAACAAATGAAGACTCACGCTTCTTTTGTTGACCACTGTCACCCAGTAGCACGAGGTAGTCATTCTCTACAGCGGCATCTTCGATACCACGAATGATTTCGGCGAAGTAAGGGTCACAGATATCAGGAACGATAGTGATGATGGTTTTTGATTCGTTGCGACGTAAATTTCTAGCTAATGTATTGGGTGAGTATCCAGCTTCAAGTACTGCTGTCTCAACTCGTTTACGAGTAGAAACCGAGACTTTTTCAGGGTTCATCAATGCACGTGATACCGTTGCCGTTGAGACGCCTGCTAGCTGGGCAACATCCTTCATTGTCGCCATAAATTAAACCCTCTTTTAAGTTCCTTTGTCGCCTAAGTATTTAAGGCGTGAATAATTAATACAATCGGATAGATATTATGAAAGTGTTGCTAACACTTTTTTTATTGCAATATTTTATTCGTTTCATCCGTGTAAAGTTACGGCTAGATTAACAAAAATCACATGACTAGTGTGAGGTTGCTCACGAGAAATATGAAATATTTGTGAACAAACTTATCATTAGTTTTAACCCAAGTAGGTTTAGCTCAAATCTTGCGGCTCAATATCGAGTGACCAACGGACTTTTTTCGCAGCAGGTAACATATTAATTGCCGGCTTCGCACTCATTAATAACTTCTGCATTAACGAACGAGTCTGAGTTTGTAGAATCAATTGCCAGCGTGATTTGCCTGCTCGCTTGGCCAGTGGCGCTGGGGTGGGGCCTAGAACCATGCAATATTGGTCAAACAAGGGGTGCGATTCTAATGTATGACGAACCTGACGCAAGAACTCTTCCACCAAGCGAGTGTCATTGGCTTCTGCTCTAAACAGAGTCATAAAGGTATAAGGCGGTAACATTGCCTGCTTACGTTCTGCCAGCGCCGTCTGAGCAAAGTGGTTGTAGTCTTTATGCAGCAAAGCTTGCAGCAACCCATGTTCTGGGTGGTGAGTCTGTAAGATCACCTCACCGGGTTTGCTTGCTCGTCCTGCGCGTCCCGCTACTTGGATGAATAGCTGGGCAAGACGTTCAGACGCTCGGAAGTCACTGCTGTATAAAGAGCCATCGACATCCAATAACGCCACAAGTGTCACATCAGGGAAATGATGACCCTTAGCAAGCATCTGAGTGCCGATAAGAATTTGGAATTCACCCTTACGAATCGACTCGAGTGCGCTTTCTAAGCTGCCTTTACGGCGGGTGCTGTCGCGGTCAATACGAATGGTTTTGTATTCAGGGAATAGTTGGCCAAGCTGAGCCTCTAACTGCTCGGTACCGACACCCACTGTCACTAAGTTCGCAGACCCACAACCTTGGCAATTGTGCACGATATGCTGCTGAGAACCACAGTGGTGGCAGCGCATCTCATTACTGTATTGGTGATAGGTATAGTAAGCATCACAGCGTTTACATTCAGCTGTCCAACCACAGTCGTGACACATCAATGCCGGAGAGAACCCACGGCGATTGAGAAACAGCATCACTTGGTTACCTGCTTTGAGATGTCTTTGCATCTCTGCAATTAACGACGCAGACAAACCACTTTCCAGATATTCGCCTTTCACATCCAATACTTTATTGGTGGTCGGCAAAGCTACACCCGCACGTGAAGTAAGGGTGAGATAACTGTATTTGCCTATCTGAGCATTATGCAGCGTTTCAAAAGCGGGTGTTGCTGAACCTAACACAACCGGGATCTGCGCTTTATGAGCACGCATTATCGCCACATCACGAGCGTGGTAGCGCAGGCTGTCTTGCTGTTTATAAGAAGCATCGTGCTCTTCGTCGACAATGATAATACCCAGATCCGCAAACGGCGTGAACAGAGCCGAACGGGTACCAATTACGATACCTGCTATTTTATCGCGCGCTGATAACCAAGCATTCAGTCGCTCAGAATCGTTTAAACCCGAGTGGATAACCTCAACAGGCACATTAAAGCGTCGCTTAAAGCGGTTAATCGTTTGAGGGGTGAGGCCAATCTCAGGCACGAGTACTAACGCTTGTTTACCTTGATCGAGAATCGGCTTAATCATATTCAGGTAAACCTCGGTCTTACCTGAGCCAGTGACGCCTTCTAACAGGAAACAACCAAAGTCGGTTTGGCTATTTACGGTCGCAATCGCGATGGCTTGTTCGGCATTGAGCTTAGGTTTGTCTTGGTCGTTCTCAAGTTCAACTGGCCACGGTTGACGCTTCGGCTTTTTCTCTACCGATTCAATCCAGCCTTTCTCTTCTAGCGTTTTGAGTACGGCGCTGCCAACTTCTTCATCAATGAACTCTTGATGAGGAACCGGGCCGTGCTCAAGCATGTGCATCACTTTGGCTTGCTTGACCGCGCGACCAAAACCTTGCATCAGTTGGTCTTTGCCTGATGGCGTTAACTGCCATTCAACCAGCGTCGCGAAGTCGGCGGCTTTGCCTTTTCTTAGAGCGCTCGGAAGGGCGTTAGCAAAGGTTTCGCCAAGAGGGTACTGATAAAAATGACTACACCACATTAACAGTGAATAGACAGATTCCGGCCAAACGGGCTGATTGTCTAATAAGGCTTTAATGGGTTTGAGCTTATCGAGCTCGAATTCAGATTCGTTAACCAGAGCCGTTACAACACCGGTTAAGGTTTGTCGTCCAAAAGGCACAGAGACTCGTCCACCAATAATCGGAAATAGGTGGTTTGGAATCTTGTAATCGAACTGCTTGTCGAGTGGAACAGGCAGCGCCACACGGGCAATCATTGGACGCATAAAGGGACGGCTTTATCTGAGTTGACGAGAGCGAACAGTCTAAAGGATAAGGCGCTTAAATTCGAGAAGCAGTTTGGTTGAAGGCGGCGAGTTAGCGTATACAGACAACGACAGCCCGAAATCTCAGGCCGATAAAGGAAATAAAGAGAGAATTGGTGAAAAATGTATCAAATCAGTTGATCCTACCTTATAGATTCATTACTATACTGCGCCTTAAAGGTATGGCTTCATCACTCTTTTGTGTCGATGCGGTGTCTTTATTTCTTTTTTAAACTACGTGTGGTGTGCGGCTTAGAATCGTATAGCGACACGGCCTACTTGAGGTTATCCCATGAAAGCTGGAATCCACCCAGAATACAAAGCAGTTACTGCAACTTGTTCTTGCGGCAACACATTTGAGTTCAACTCAACTCTTGCAAAAGAATCTATCCACCTAGACGTATGTGACAAATGTCACCCGTTCTACACTGGTAAGCAACGTATCGTAGATACTGGCGGCCGTGTTGATCGCTTCAACAAGCGTTTTGGTGCTCTTTCTAGCAAGAAGTAATTCTCGCTATTTAGACATGAAAAAGGACACTTCGGTGTCCTTTTTTGTTGCCTGCAATTTAAGAAAGCACTGATTTTCATTCAAGCTTCAATCCCGCCCAACGATTAAGGTGCCTACCTTTCTATTGCAGGGCAATTCCTTGCGTATCTCTCTTCACCAAAATTCAGCTCGAAAGTTCAACAAGCGACAGTAATTTCAACTGCTCACTGGTCTTATTAGTAGTGAAATCTCGTTTTTTAATGAGACAGAGGCTCCAACCACCTAGGAACTTTGAAGTACATCCATTAACATGAACAAGATCCCCCAAATAATAATATCCTAGGAACCTACACCTATGTCTGAAGACAGCAGCCAAGCTCAATCCTCTCAAGAATTATCGCCTCAAGAACAATTCCGTCAGCAAGCTCTTGATTATCATGAGTTCCCGATTCCAGGCAAAATTGCCGTAGAACTGACGAAGTCTGCAAACTCTGCAGAAGACCTAGCACTTGCATACAGCCCAGGCGTGGCTGAGCCTGTTCGCGAGATCGCACAGAACGTTGATAACGTCTATAAGTACACAGGTAAGGGCAACATGGTTGCTGTTATCTCTAACGGTACAGCGATTCTTGGCCTAGGTAACCTTGGTCCTATTGCTTCTAAACCTGTAATGGAAGGTAAAGCGCTACTGTTTAAGCGTTTTGCTGGTTTAGATTCTATCGATATTGAAGTAAAACACCGCACAATCGATGAGTTCGTTGATACGGTTGCGAATATCGCAGATACATTCGGCGGTATTAACCTGGAAGACATCAAAGCACCAGACTGTTTTGAGATTGAACGTCGCCTGATTGAGCGTTGTGATGTACCGGTATTCCACGATGACCAACACGGTACTGCGATTGTAACGGCAGCGGGTATGCTGAACGCGATCGAACTTCAAGGTAAGAAACTTGAAGAGTGTAAGATCGTTTGTTTAGGTGCTGGCGCAGCAGCGGTTGCATGTATGGAACTACTGATTAAGTGTGGCGCTCAGCGTGAGAAGATTTACATGCTTGACCGTAAAGGCGTGATTCACACTCGTCGTGATGATCTGAACGAATACAAAGAGCTATTCGCAAACAACACGGATAAGCGCACACTTGAAGATGTTATCGAAGGCGCTGACCTGTTCTTAGGTGTATCGGGTCCTAACCTACTGCCTGCTGAAGCACTAACGTTGATGGCTGATAAGCCAGTTGTGTTTGCATGTTCAAACCCAGATCCAGAGATCAAACCTGAGCTTGCACACGAAGTTCGTTCTGACCTTATCATGGGTACAGGCCGTAGTGATTACCCTAACCAAGTAAACAACGTACTTTGTTTCCCATTCATTTTCCGTGGTGCATTAGATGTGCGTGCAAGCGAAATCAATGACGAAATGAAGCTAGCGGCGGTTAAAGCGATTCGTGAACTGGCGAAAGAAGCAGTTCCAGCTGAAGTACTAGCAGCGGCGGGTGAGACCGCACTGGAATTTGGTAAAGGCTACATCATTCCTAAGCCAATGGACCCACGTCTACTTCCTCGCGTAGCACGAGCAGTTGCGGAAGCGGCTGTTGAATCTGGCGTAGCTCGTATCGAGATGCCTGCTAACTACATGGCGTAGTAGCTGCTGCTCTATTGAGAGAAAAGGATAATAAAAAACCGACTCATCTGGAGTCGGTTTTTTTATGTCTATCATTCGCAGCGTAGTCATAAAAACGCAATGCATAATGTGATAGATGGGTCAGCTATAGCGAATCAATAATGAAGGCAGTGACTGAGTTGTTTTATTCTTCGTCAAACGCTTCGAACTCGATACCCATTTCTGTCATCAGTTTTTTAACTTCAGCAGGGATATCGTCAGGACGATCTTTACGAAGGTCTTCATCCGTTGGTAGTGGTTGGCCTGTGTACGCATGTAGAAAGGCTTCGCACAGTAGCTCACTGTTTGTTGCATGGCGTAGGTTATTAATCTGGCGGCGAGTACGCTCGTCAGTAAGAACCTTTAACACTTTTAGAGGGATAGAAACTGTAATTTTCTTTACTTGTTCGCTTTTCTTTCCATGCTCAGCATATGGGCTTATGTATTCACCATTCCAGTCGGCCATTGCGTACCTTCATCACTTTAGTTGTTAGAATAAATTAATAGTGGTGATTTTAGCGGGATTTACTGCCATAAGCAAAGACATATAGACGTCTAGAAGTGTTGACGTCTCACGTTTATGAAAGTAAAGTGAATAACATATATCTAACACAGCCGCAAAATGCCGACAAGCAGCTGTGATTCTCAGACGCAAAACTTGTAAGGAAGCACCTATGAGCAGCCGGAAGCCAGCAACCATCGCAGTACGTACTGGTATCGAGTCAGACACGCAACACCATGCTGTTGTCCCACCTATTTATCTTTCGACTAACTATGGGTTTCCCGCTTTTGGTGAAGTGCCAAAGTATGATTACACCCGTTCTGGTAACCCAAACCGCGGTTTACTAGAAACTGCACTGTTTGAGCTTGAATCGGGCAAAGGCGCGGTGGTCACTAACTGTGGTACTTCGGCGCTTAACTTATGGGTTTCTGCTTTCTTAGGTGGCGATGATCTTATTATTGCACCACACGACTGCTACGGCGGTACTTACCGTCTGTTTAACACTCGCTCACTGAAAGGTGACTTCAAAGTTCTGTTCGTTGATCAATCGGATCAAGCTGCGCTAGATGCGGCGATCGCGCTTAAGCCAAAGTTGATCTTAATCGAAACCCCATCGAATCCACTGGTTCGTGTGGTTGATATTGCAGAAACTTGCCGCAAAGCGAAAGAGGTTGGTGCTCTGGTTGCTGTCGACAACACGTTTTTGACACCTGTGTTCCAAAAGCCTTTAGAGCTGGGTGCGGATTTTGTTATCCACTCAACCACTAAGTACATCAATGGACACTCAGATGTGATTGGTGGCGTTGTGGTCACTAAGACAGAAGAGCACGCTGAAGAGCTAGCCTGGTGGGGCAACTGTATTGGTGCGACCGGCACACCATTTGATAGCTACATGACTTTACGTGGTATTCGTACGCTAGGTGCGCGTATGCGAGTTCACGAAGAAAGCTCACGTGAAATTCTGGCGTCTCTGCAGCAGCAAGATCTCGTTGGCACTATTTATCACCCAAGCCTCCCTGAACATCCAGGTCATGATATTGCGAAGAAACAGCAGTCTGGCTTTGGTTCAATGTTGAGCTTTGAGTTTGCGGGTTCATTCGAAGCGCTTAAGTACTTTGTCGATAAATTAGAGCTGTTCTCTTTGGCTGAATCACTGGGTGGTGTGGAAAGCTTGATTTGTCACCCTGCGTCGATGACTCACCGTGCGATGGGCGAAGAAGCACTGGCAGAGGCGGGTGTTTCTCAACAGTTACTGCGTCTTTCTGTTGGCCTTGAAGATGCTGATGACTTGATTGACGACCTCAAGCAAGCGTTTGAAAAGACACAAGGCTTTATCGCTGAAGGGGAGGGTTAATAATGGCAACCTTTCGCCAGCTACATAAATTTGGTGGCAGCAGTTTAGCGAATCCTGAGTGTTATCAGCGCGTGGTCAACATTCTTAGAGAATACTCAACAGCAACTGATTTGGTGGTGGTATCAGCAGCGGGCAAAACAACCAACCGCTTAATTGAATTTGTTGAAGCGCTCGACAAAGATGGTCGTATTGCTCATGAATGCCTACAGGCACTTCGTCAGTTCCAGCTTGAACTGATTGAAACACTGCTTGAAGGTGAGTCTTCGGCTCAGCTAACGGCAACCATTCAACAAGAATTTACCGCTTTGGGGGAGCTAACGGCTCCTTTAAGTGAAGCACAAAAAGCAAAAGTGCTTGGACACGGTGAGGTTTGGTCTTCACGTCTACTCGCTGCTTTGTTATGCCAGCATGACTTACAAGCAGTTGCTCAAGATGCACGTGCCTTTTTACGTGCAGAAGCGGGTGCTCAACCTGAAGTTGACCGCGCACGTTCTTATCCTCTGATCAAAGAAGCCTTAGCGCAGCATGCACATTGCCGCGTGGTGATTACGGGCTTTATGGCTCAGAACTTCGAGGGTGAAACGGTATTACTTGGTCGTAACGGTTCGGATTACTCAGCAACCGTGATTGGTGCTTTGGCTGAAGTTGAACGCGTGACGATTTGGAGTGATGTGGCGGGCGTTTACAGCGCTGACCCTCGTTTGGTTTCAGATGCGTGTCTACTGCCTCTACTTCGCCTTGATGAAGCCAGTGAATTGGCTCGTCTTGCCGCTCCAGTGCTTCATAGCCGAACGCTACAGCCTGTGGCTCAAAGTGCTATGGATCTCAGCTTACGCTGCAGCTACCAGCCGGAGGCGGGCTCTACACAGATTGAGCGCGTACTGGCATCGGGTCGTGGCGCCAAAATCATTACCTCTCTGGATGAAGTGCTTATCGTGCAACTGACCTTTGGGCACGGCCATGATTTCGACCGTCTCGAGAGTGAAGTCCTTGAAGGGCTTAAGCGTGCTCAACTGGAGCCGCTTGCCTATGAGCTTGAACCGGATCAACACTGCTTGCGTCTTGCCTACACGGAAGAGATAGCTGGTGGTGCATTAGAATATCTTCAAGACCACGCGATTGAAGCTGAGATTAAGCTTAAAGAAGGTTTTTCTCTGATTGCTGCTGTGGGTGCGGGTGTGACTAAGAACCCGAACCATTGCTACGGTTTCTACCAACAACTTAAGAGCTCGCCGGTTGAGTTCATCTCAGAAGCGAACTCAGGCTTAAGCTTGGTGGCAGTCATTCGTAAGAGTGAAACATCAAGCCTAGTGAAAGGCATTCACTCTCAACTGTTCCAAGCGCAGAAGCGTGTTGCGATAGCCTTGTGTGGTAAGGGCAACATTGGTTCAAGCTGGTTAAGCCTGTTTGCAGAGCAAAAAGCGGAACTTGAAAAGCGCCGTGGAATGAACTTTGAATTGGTTGCCGTGGTTGATAGCCAAACCTATTGGTTCGACGATCAAGGCATTGATGCGACCTCAGTGAGTAAGTGTTTTGACGATGAAGCGATTGCTAACAATGGTAATGACTGGTTAGAGCGTTTAGGTTCTATTCAGGGCTACGATGAAGCGGTTGTGTTAGATGTTACGGCAAGCCCAGTGCTTGCAGCAAAGTACCTACAAATTGCGCAACAAGGTATCCACCTGATCTCGGCTAACAAGGTGGCTGGTTCTGCATCGAGCGAGTATTACCATCAAGTACAAGATGCTTTCGCTAAGATCAGCCGTCATTGGTTGTACAACGCGACAGTGGGTGCAGGCTTACCTATCAACCACACAGTACGTGACTTGCGTGAAAGCGGCGATGACATTATTGCGTTGTCAGGTATTTTCTCAGGCACGCTGTCTTGGTTGTTCCAACAGTTTGATGGCACAGTGCCATTCAGCGAGTTGGTCGACTTAGCATGGCAACAAGGCCTGACTGAACCAGACCCGCGTGCTGACCTAGATGGTTCAGACGTGATGCGTAAGCTGGTGATTCTAGCGCGTGAATCGGGTTTAGATATCGAACCTGAAAACGTCAAGGTGGAATCTCTTGTACCAACAGAGCTGCAAGAGCTATCAGTGGATGACTTCTTCGATAAAGCTTCTGTACTGAGCGAAGAGTTGGCTGAGCGTTTAGAGAAAGCACATTCTCAGCAGAAGGTTCTACGTTACGTAGCGCGTTTGGAAAAGAATGGTAAGGCAACCGTAGGCGTTGAAGCTCTGTCCAAAGAACATGCTCTGGCGAACTTGTTGCCTTGCGATAATATCTTTGCGATTGAGAGCAAATGGTACAAAGATAATCCATTGGTTATCCGTGGCCCGGGTGCAGGACGTGAAGTCACAGCTGGTGCAATTCAATCTGACCTAAACAGAATGTCTAGCCTGTTTTGATTTTCAGATCGGTTGGTTTAGTGTCTAAATAGCATACTATTCACTAAGATAAATGAGGCTGAAAGCACGATGTGTTTCTCAGCCTTTTTTCTTCCTTATTTCTGCTTTGCGACCCATCTAACGACTTGAGTTTTACTCACGATCTACTTGAAAAAAATTCATAATGGATCTGTTGACATTAAATCGTATTCAATACATTCTACAGACATATAGACGTCTAAACGTCGTTTAAGGATTTGAGTTTTTAGTGGTTGCTTTTGCCACAGGGAGAGTAAGATGGGATACACACACGCTAGTCATATCGACGCTTTAAATCAGAATATCGCTGAGCTTTCTGACAACATCAATGTGTCATTTGAGTTTTTTCCACCAAGCAATGAGAAGATGGAAGAGACCCTGTGGAATTCTGTTCACCGTCTTAAAACACTTCAACCAAAGTTTGTATCGGTAACTTACGGTGCAAACTCGGGCGAACGTGACCGTACTCACTCAATCATTAAAGAAATTAAGAACCAAACCGGCCTAGTGGCTGCACCGCACCTAACGTGTATTGATGCGAGTCGCGAAGAGCTGATTCAAATTGCCGACGATTACTGGGCGAATGGTATCGAGAGTATTGTTGCGTTGCGTGGTGATATTCCAGCAGGCGGCGGCGCGCCAGATATGTACGCATCTGACCTAGTCGAGCTACTTAAATCTCGCCACGATTTTGATATCTCAGTAGCGGCATTCCCTGAGGTTCACCCTGAAGCAAAAAGCGCTCAATCGGATCTTATTAACCTTAAGCGTAAAGTCGATGCGGGTGCTAACCGTGCTATCACTCAGTTCTTCTTCGATGTTGAAAGCTACCTACGTTTCCGAGACCGCTGTGTGGCGGCTGGTGTAGATGTTGAAATTGTTCCGGGCATCCTACCGGTTTCTAACTTCAAGCAAGCGTCTCGCTTTGCTGCGATGAACAACGTAAAAGTACCGGGTTGGATGGCGAAGCAGTTTGAAGGTTTGGATGATGATCCAACGACTCGTCAGCTTGTTGGTGCTAGCCAAGCGATTGATATGGTTCGTACACTGAGCCGCGAAGGTGTGAAAGACTTCCACTTCTACACGCTAAACCGTGCAGAAATGACTTACGCACTTTGCCACACATTAGGTGTTCGTCCGCAAGTCGCTGCGCTTTAAGCAAAGTCTAGAAGTAAAGCCTAAGCGTTTGTAAAAAGCCTCTGACTGTAAAATTTCAAATCCTATAGATACAAAAAAGGCTTGGACTCATAGAGTTCAAGCCTTTTGCTTTTCTAGCTTCTAGCTTCTAGCTTCTAGCTTCTAGCTTCTAGCTTCTAGCTTAACTTAAGCAAGAGCGCCAAGTTCAAGCAGTACTTCTTCAGCCCATACAATCCATGCTTCACGGATAAGTAGGTTACGACGAAGAGTAAGACGCTCAAGGCGTGCTTGCTTGTCTAGAGTTGATGGCGTTGCGTAGTAAGCCGCTTCGATTTCACGGTAGTGAGAAACCAGTTTGCGAGACTCTTCTACTAGCTCAGCAAGTTGTACACGGTAAGCGTCAGAAGGTTGTACAGCGCAAGCCATTAGCTTAGCTGAGAACTCGTCACGAACGGTTGGGTGTGCAGTTGGTTGTTCAAACCATTCACCTAGCGCGCCACGGCCAGCATCAGTGATAGAGTAAACTTTACGATCAGGTTTGCCTTCTTGAGGCTCAAGCACGCAAGTTACCTGGTCGTTCTGAGCCATTTTATTTAGCTCGCGGTAAACTTGTTGGTGGCTAGCTTTCCAGAAGTAACCAATGCTTGCGGAGAATTCTTTTGTGATATCGTAACCAGTAGCATCGCGTGTACTTAAAACGGTTAGAATTACGTGTGGTAATGACATGTCTGAAATCCAAATGGTAAACAGTAAACAAATACTTAAACAACAAGTGTGCTTCTAATGGCACGTTATATTGGTTATGTTTAAGTAGCACCAACTCATCGGTTGGTTATGTCACCTTACAAAGCCGTTTATCACCTAGGTTGACCAGTTTATTGGTCAAATTGCTGCAGATTATTTTTTTGGAGTGTTTCCGCAGCGGAGCAGTAGTATATCTAAATAATAAGCATAAAGTAGAATACATGGACAAAATAACCCAAAAAACTGACAAAATACTCACTAGTGGTTATTTTGCAAAACAAAAAGGTCGTGCGTGGCGACCTTTTGTTCTTTTTATAGTAGGAATCACTAATTAACCAGTGTTTCGCATACCTGCTGCAATGCCTGCAATCGTCACCATTAGCGCTTCTTCTAGCTCTGCTGGTGGTGTTTCACACTTACGAGTACGGTAAAGCAGTTCTGCTTGAAGCATGTTTAGTGGCTCAACGTAGATGTTACGTAAGCGAATTGACTCAAGCCCCCAAGGGTCGCTCTGCATCAAGTTCTCGTTATTTTCTACATTCAGTACCGCTTTGATGTCTTTTTGTAGCTGTTCACGCAGTAACTCACCCAGAGGCAATAGCTCTTCGTCAACAAGACGTTGATCGTAGTACTTCGCAATTTCCATGTTGCACTTCGAGTACACCATTTCCAACATACCCAGACGAGTTGAGAAGAATGGCCATTCACGACACATCTCTTCCAGTAGCGCTTGATGGCCTTGGTCTACAGAGTATTGAATGGCTTCACCAGCACCTAGCCATGCAGGAAGTACCAAACGGTTTTGGCTCCAAGAGAAGATCCATGGAATTGCACGTAGGCTTTCTACGCCGCCATTCGGGTTACGTTTTGCAGGGCGAGAACCAAGAGGCAGTTTACCTAGCTCCAGTTCAGGCGTCGCTTGACGGAAGTAAGGTACGAATTTCTCTTCACCACGAACCACGTTACGGTAAGCCTCACAAGAGACTTGAGACAGCACTTCCATTAGGTCGCGCCACTCTTGTTTTGGCTCTGGTGGCGGCAGAAGGTTCGCTTCTAGAATCGCACTTGCGTAAAGGTTAAAGCTGTTTACAGCAACGTCTGGTAAACCAAGCTTAAAGCGGATCATTTCGCCTTGCTCAGTTACACGTAAACCGCCTTTCAAGCTCTTAGGTGGCTGAGAAAGGAGAGCAGCGTGCGCTGGCGCACCACCACGACCAACCGTACCGCCACGACCGTGGAATAGAGTCAGTTCAATGCCTTCTTCATCACAAACCTTAACCAGCTTGTCCATCGCATCATACTGAGCCCAACCAGCAGACATTACACCCGCATCTTTCGCTGAGTCAGAGTATCCGATCATCACCATTTGGTGGTTCTGGATAAATCCACGGTACAAGTCGATGCTCATTAGCTGCTTCATTACCGCTTCTGAGTTGTTCAAATCGTCTAGCGTTTCGAACAGTGGACATACGTCCATGCGGTATGGGCAACCACATTCTTGCAGAAGCAAGTGAACAGCCAGTACATCCGATGCAGTACGAGCCATAGAAATCACATAAGCGCCGAAGGCTTCACGAGGTTGAGCTGCAATTACCTTACAGGTGTCTAAAACCTCTTTCACCTGTTCAGATGGCTCCCAGTCGCGCGGTAGCAGTGGGCGTTTTGAGCTTAATTCATTGGTTAAGAAAGCAATCTTGTCTTGCTCGCTCCACTGGTCGTAATCGCCAATGCCTAGGTAGCGAGTCAGTTCAGATAGGACATCTGAGTGACGTGTACTTTCTTGACGAACATCGAGACGAACTAAATGCACACCGAATGCTTTTAGGCGACGTAGGGTATCAAGCAGAGAACCATCTGCGATTACGCCCATGCCACATTCGTGCAGCGATTGGTAACACGCGTAAAGTGGTGTCCAAAGTTGGTCGATGTTCTGCAGTGTTTCTTTCTTCGGTACTTCAGCATCATGCAGTTTTGCATCCAGCACTTCTAGCGTGTTGTTCAGCAGAGTGCGTAGGCTCTTCAGGATTGCACGGTAAGCTTCGTGCTCATCACCTGCTAGTTCACGAACCGCATCATTACACTTAGTCATCGACAGCTCGGTAATCAGCTCATTAACGTCGCCTAGGTAAAGGTCTGCAGCTTTCCAGCGAGATAGGCGCAGCACTTCTTTAGTGATGGTGTGCGTTACGAATGGGTTACCATCGCGGTCACCGCCCATCCAAGATGAGAAGTGTACTGGGCGTGCATCGATCGGCAGGCCTTCACCAAGGTAGCCTTTTAGTCGGCCATCCATGTCGCGTAGAAAATCTGGTACTGCTTCCCATAGAGAGTTTTCTACAACCGCAAAGCCCCACTTAGCTTCATCAAGTGGCGTTGGGCGTTGTTGACGAATCACATCTGAGTGCCAACCTTGAGCGATCAGTTGCTCTAGGCGACGTTCGGTTTTCACGCGCTCTTTGTGTGATAGGTCGCTTAATTCTAATTTAGACAGACACTCGTTGATCTTAACCAGCTTGTTGATCATGGTGCGACGAGTGATTTCTGTTGGGTGTGCAGTCAAAACGAGTTCAATGTTCAGGTCGCGAACAGCTTGAGCCGCATCTAGCTTGCTGATGTCGTTTTGGTTTAATTTGGAAAATAGAGATTGCAGCACGTCTGGTTCGCAAACATGCTCCTCACAGTGGCGAGAGATGGTGTGGTACTGCTCTGCCATGTTGGTGAGGTTGAGAAATTGGTTAAATGCACGAGCAACAGGAGTGAGTTGTTCGTTCGGCAGGTTTTTGATTTCTTCAACTAGGCTGTCACGGTCAGCTTTGTTGCCTGCGCGGGCGGATTTGGAAAGTTTACGGATAGTTTCCACTTTCTCTAAGATAACGTCACCATGTGCATCTTGGATTGTGTTACCTAGCAAGCGTCCCAGCATGCTTACGTTACTCTTGAGAGCGGCGTATTTCTCGTTCATTGTCATCCTGCCTCGTAAAAAAATTACATCCATTGTTCCTTGTTAAGTACACAATCTAGCGAAAACTGCTGTATCTAGTCAAATAAAGCATTCTAAGTTTGCAATTATTAGGTTTAGAAATGTGGGAGAAGTAAATTTTTCAATACTGTGGAATAAAGTGAAATTTAATTACAAGAACAGGCTATGTCAGAGATAACAGAATAAAAGCCACCTTTTTGGGTGGCTTTTGTATAAAAATATCGAACGGGTAGCAATAACTAGAAACAATATTTACGGATCGATTTACTCAGAACATCAATTGTAGGGTCAATAAAATCGAAGCTTAAGAACTCATCCGGTTGGTGAGCCTGGTCGATTGACCCCGGACCTAGTACTAAGGTTGGACACAGCTCTTGAAGGAAAGGTGCCTCTGTACAGTAGTTCACGGTTTGCGATTCAATCTCGCACACCGATTCCATACCACCAATAAATGGATGGTCGTGTTGGCACTCGTAACCCGGAATCGGCTCATGCAGCGGAGTAATCTCAATTCTGCCCGGCCATTTTGCTTCTACTTCCTTGAGTGCGCTGCGCAGCATGTTATCCAACCCATCTAAGCTGATGCCTGGTAAAGGACGAACGTCGTAATGTAGTTCACAACAGCCACAGATTCGGTTAGCGCTATCACCGCCGTGAATATGCCCCAGATTTAGCGTCGGACTTGGAATCGCGAAACCCGGGTGGTGATACTCTTTAACTAACTTGTCACGCAGCTGCATCAAAGCAAACAGCACTTCATGCATGATTTCGATGGCGTTGACACCTAATGCAGGATCCGAAGAGTGACCTGATTTACCGGTTACTCGCACGGCATTGGCGACATGACCTTTATGACCACGTATAGGCACAAGGCTGGTTGGCTCACCAATGATGCAGTAATCCGGCTTAAACGGCGCATTTTCAGTGAAATGACGCGCACCTAACATGGTGGTCTCTTCATCGCAGGTGGCCAATACATATAGCGGCTTGGTCTGTTTGCTCCAATCCATCTTCTTTGCCGCTTCATAAACGAAAGCGAAAAAGCCTTTCATATCGGCCGTGCCTAACCCATAGAAGCGATTGTTGTGTTCTGTTAGTGCGTGAGGATCGAAGTTCCAACGTCCTTCATCGAATGGCACTGTGTCGCTGTGTCCCGCTAATAACAAGCCACCTTCACCTGAGCCCATCTTTGCGACCATATTATGCTTGCCGGGCTCGACCTCCACGACCTCAACGCTAAAGCCCAAGTCTTTAAACCATTGAGCCATTTTTTCGATCACTTTTTCGTTGCCATGATCCCAGCTTGGATCGGTAGAACTAATAGAGTCGGTGGAAATTAGGCCTTTGTAGACCTCAAGAAAACTCGGTAATTGCATAATATCTTCACTTCTACTATTGACAGGAAAACCATAAGTCGGTAAAACACATATTAAATCATATTTAATGCATAAGAAATCAAATAAAGCCAAAAATTAAGTATGAATAGTCAAATTTTGAAATGTAACTTACCTCAGGAATGGATGTGTTGAGATGTTGAAAACCACGATCATTGGCGCAAGCGGCTACACAGGAGCAGAACTGGCTTTAATGATAAACAGACACCCTGAGCTCACGCTATCAGGTTTATATGTCTCAGCCAATAGTGTAGACGCAGGTAAACCTATTGCGGCACTGCACGGTAAGTTAGCTGGCTTGATTGATATGCCAGTACAGCCGTTAACGAATCCGGAAGAAGTGGCTAAACAGTCTGATGTGATTTTCTTAGCTACCGCACACGAAGTAAGTCACGACCTAGCGCCAATTTTTCTAGAGAACGATTGCCAAGTGTTCGATCTATCGGGTGCATTCAGAGTTAAAGGCGAGAACTTCTACCAAGAGTTCTACGGCTTTGAACACCAACACGAACAATGGCTAGATAAAGCCGCTTACGGTTTAGCGGAATGGAATGAGCAAGCGATTAAAGAGGCTCAACTTGTCGCAGTCGCGGGTTGTTATCCAACCGCATCACAATTGGCGATTAAGCCTTTGGTTGAAGCGAAGTTGCTGGATGAGAACCAATGGCCGGTGATTAACGCGACCAGCGGGGTTACTGGAGCGGGTCGTAAGGCGACTATGGTTAACAGCTTCTGCGAAGTGAGTCTGCAAGCTTACGGCGTATTCAATCACCGTCATCAGCCTGAAATGGCTGCACATTTAGGATGTGATGTGATTTTTACTCCGCACCTCGGCAACTTTAAGCGCGGTATTTTAGCGACCATCACCATGAAATTGGCTGAAGGCGTGACAGAACAACAGATACAAGATGTCTTTGAGCAAGCTTACCAAGATAAACCTGCGGTGAGATTACTCGAAGAGACATTGCCAAGAATTCAAGACGTAGAACAGACGCCTTTCTGTGATTTAGGTTGGAAGGTTCAAGGTCAGCACATCATCGTTGTTTCAGCGATTGATAACTTATTGAAGGGTGCATCTAGCCAAGCGATGCAGTGTTTAAATTTACGTTATGGTTTTGCGCCATTAACTGCGTTAGTGTAAGGAAATCTAGATATGAGCCTTAATAATCAACCATTAATCATAAAGTTAGGTGGCGCTGCGCTATCTTGTGGTGAAACACTTAGCAAGTTATTTGGAGCTATCTCTACTTACCAACAACAGGCAGAACGACCAATCGTGATTGTTCACGGTGGTGGTTACCTTGTTGATAATTTGATGAATAAGTTGAACCTCGAAACCGTCAAGAAAGAAGGGCTACGTGTTACTCCTTATGACCAGATCCCTGTGATCGCTGGTGCACTAGCGGGCACGGCCAACAAACTACTTCAAGGTCAGGCAATTAAAGATGGTATCAATGCCGTTGGTTTGAGCCTTGCAGATGGTGGTTTATGCAAAGTGAGCGAACTGAACCCTGAGCTGGGCGCAGTAGGAAAAGCGGAGCCGGGCGACTCAACCGTTCTGCAAGCGATTCTTAATGCGGGCGCACTGCCAATCATTAGCTCAATTGGTCTGACTGAGCAAGGCCAACTGATGAACGTCAATGCCGATCAAGCAGCGGTTGCCGTTGCAGGCGCACTTGATGCTGAACTGGTGCTACTTTCTGATGTAAGTGGTGTGTTGGATGGCAAAGGCCACCTCATTCCAAGCCTTAATCAACAGCAAGCTGATGACCTTATTACAGGCAAAGTGATTACTGACGGCATGATCGTTAAGGTTCAAGCTGCACTAGAAGCCGCTAACGACCTTGGACGACCAATCGAAGTTGCCACTTGGCGATACCCAGAAAAGCTAACACAACTGTTTTCAGGTAAAAGCATAGGAACACAGTTTTTACCTCAGTAGGTCTTACAACGAGTCACTACTTAAAGAATTTAGACAAATTAAATAAACATATAATTATGAAGTCATTTCCAACGCTGACCGCCATGTGCAGTATGGAAACTAGGAGAAAGAAAATGAGCAAAGTTAACGTAAAGAAAGTTGTAGTAGCCTACTCTGGCGGTCTAGACACATCAGTAATCATTCCATGGTTGAAAGAGAACTATGACTGTGAAGTGGTTGCGTTTGTTGCGGATGTTGGTCAAGGCGACGAAGAGTTGATTGGTATCGAAGAGAAAGCGAAAGCTTCGGGTGCTTCTGAGTGTTACATCGCTGACCTTAAAGAAGAGATGGTGGCAGATTACATCTACCCAACGCTAAAAACGGGCGCTTACTACGAAGGCAAATACCTACTAGGTACTTCTATGGCTCGTCCAATCATTGCGAAAGCGCAGGTTGAAGTTGCTCGTAAAGTAGGAGCAGACGCACTGTGTCACGGTTGTACTGGTAAAGGTAATGACCAAGTTCGTTTTGAAGGTGCATTCGCAGCACTAGCACCAGACCTACACGTAATTGCACCATGGCGTGAGTGGGATCTAGTGAGCCGTGAAGAGTGTCTAGATTACCTAGCAGAGCGTAACATTCCTTGTACTGCTTCTTTGACTAAGATTTACTCGCGTGATGCAAACGCATGGCACATCTCAACAGAAGGTGGCGTTCTAGAAGATACATGGAACGCACCGAACGAAGATTGCTGGGCTTGGACTGTAGACCCAGAGCAGGCACCAAACGAATCTGAAACAGTGACGCTTAAAGTTGAAAAAGGCGAAGTGGTAGCGGTTGATGGTGAAACAATGACGCCATACAACGCACTGGTTTACCTAAATGAGAAGGGCGCTAAGCACGGTGTTGGTCGTATCGATATCGTAGAAAACCGTCTTGTTGGCATGAAGTCTCGTGGTTGTTATGAAACTCCGGGTGGCACAATCATGATGGAAGCACTGCGTGCAGTAGAGCAGCTGGTTCTTGATAAAGCGGCATTCGAATTCCGTGAAGAGCTAGGTGTTAAAGCATCTCACCTTGTATACGATGGTCGTTGGTTCACTCCGCTATGTAAGTCAATCCTTGCAGCGACAGAAGAACTAGCACAAGACGTGAATGGCGAAGTGGTTATCAAACTTTACAAAGGCCATGCAACGGTGACTCAGAAGCGTTCTGACAACAGCCTGTACTCAGAAGAGTTTGCAACCTTTGGTGAAGATGAAGTTTACGACCAAAGCCACGCTGAAGGCTTCATCCGTCTTTACTCGCTATCAAGTCGTATTCGTGCTCTGAATAGCCAAAAGTAATGCTAACAATGAGTTAGTGAGCTAGCCTTTGATGAAAGCTTAAAGGTCAGTAAACAGACATTATTATGCAAAGCCCATTCACTATTGATTAGTGAGTGGGCTTTTTAGTTTCTATTCGCCGAATAAATCAGCTTCGGTTTTTACTATCGAATGGCATATAATTCGCGCTCCACGCTGAAAATAATCGATGGATTGAACTTCTGGTGAATAAATATGTTAAAATAATGAATTAATACTTTATTTTCATTTTGAATTGCCGTAAGTTTAAACCATCAGAAAAATACTGAATCTTAATCAGAATTATCATTTGCAAAAACAGTGAGCACTGTGCAATTAGGAGATACACAATGGCATTATGGGGCGGTAGATTTACCCAAGCAGCAGACACCCGGTTCAAAGATTTTAACGATTCTCTTCGTTTTGATTACCGATTGGCTGAGCAAGACATTGTGGGCTCAATTGCCTGGTCTAAAGCTCTACTGTCGGTCAACGTATTAACAGAAGAAGAGCAGCAGAAGCTTGAGTTAGCGCTGAATGAGCTAAAACTTGAGGTGATGGAAGATCCTGAACAGATTCTACGTTCTGATGCAGAAGATATTCACAGCTGGGTTGAGCAACAACTTATCGGCAAAGTCGGTGATTTGGGCAAAAAGCTTCACACAGGCCGTTCTCGTAATGACCAAGTGGCGACCGACCTGAAACTGTGGTGTCGTCAGCAAGGTAACCAACTGCTATTGGCATTGGATCGCCTACAGAGCCAAATGGTCAACGTTGCTTCTCAGCATCAAGAAACTGTGCTTCCTGGCTACACTCACTTACAACGTGCTCAGCCGGTAACTTTTGCTCACTGGTGCTTGGCTTACGTTGAAATGCTTGAGCGTGATTATTCTCGTTTGAATGATGCGATTAAGCGTCTAGATACATGTCCGCTGGGTTCTGGTGCCCTTGCCGGAACTGCTTACCCGATGGACCGTGAAGAGTTAGCTCACAACTTAGGTTTCCGTCGTGCAACGCGCAACTCTCTAGATTCAGTCTCTGACCGTGACCATGTGATGGAGCTGATGTCGATCGCTTCTATCTCTATGCTTCACCTTTCGCGTCTTGCAGAAGATATGATTTTCTACAACTCAGGTGAATCAAACTTCATCGAGTTAGCAGATACCGTGACTTCAGGTTCATCTCTGATGCCACAAAAGAAAAACCCGGATGCGTTAGAACTTATCCGTGGCAAAACTGGCCGTGTTTACGGTTCACTAGCTGCAATGATGATGACAGTAAAAGCTCTGCCTTTGGCGTACAACAAAGACATGCAAGAAGATAAAGAAGGTCTGTTCGACGCTTTAGATACTTGGAATGATTGTATGGAAATGGCAGCGCTCTGTTTTGACGGCATTAAAGTGAACGGCGAACGTACACTTGAAGCGGCGAAACAAGGCTACGCGAACTCAACTGAACTGGCTGATTACCTAGTAGCGAAAGGGATTCCTTTCCGTGAAGCTCACCATATTGTCGGTGTAACAGTAGTAGCGGCGATTGCTAAAGGCTGTGCATTAGAAGAATTAACCATCGCAGAGATGAAAGAGTTCTCTGAGGTGATTGAAGAGGATGTATATGACATCCTGACCATTGAATCGTGTCTTGAAAAACGTAGCGCGCTAGGTGGTGTATCTCCACAGCAAGTGGCTTACGCGGTTGACCAAGCTGAGAAACGTTTATCACAGCGTGACACTTCCATCGTTAAGGTTCGTCCTGCTCGTCTGACTGATATTGAAGCGTTAGAAGGCATGGTCGCTTACTGGGCGAACATGGGTGAAAATCTACCTCGTTCTCGTAATGAACTGGTGCGTGATATTGGCTCGTTTGCGGTCGCGGAACATCATGGAGAGGTGACAGGTTGTGCATCACTCTATGTGTATGACTCTGGCTTAGCAGAAATTCGCTCACTCGGTGTTGAGGCTGGCTGGCAAGGTCAAGGGCAGGGTACTGCGATTGTGCAGCACTTGGTTGAGAAAGCGCGACAAATGGCCATCAAGAAGGTGTTTGTGCTGACTCGTACACCAGAGTTCTTCATGAAGCATGATTTCTTACCGACATCGAAATCTCTACTGCCTGAGAAGGTACTGAAAGATTGTGACCAGTGTCCTCGTCAACATGCGTGTGATGAAGTGGCGTTGGAAGTGAACTTGGTAGAGCAGATTATCGCTAAGGTTAATGTTGCATAAGACATTGATTTTATAGCTCCTAAAAAAAAGATCAAAAATCTGATCTTTTTTGGGAACAAACTAAGAAAAGCCCGGTCTATTAAAGTACCACTGCTTTTTCTTAGAATTTTCTAAGAAAGCCCTAGAATCGATTGGTTCTGGGGCTTTTTTCTATCCGCCGTTTGGTAAATGATAATAGCTCGATAATTACGGTGCACGATTGATGTATTGAACCTATCATCTAACCATTATTGCCTATCCAGCAAACTCCTCAGCTAACGCTTTTTGTTCCTTAAAGGCAGCACCACTAACTTCATTATCCAATGCAGCGATAACAAGCCACTGAACGCGAAAGCGGCCATCATCAAGGCGATGGCATTGATGGTTTTCGGGTCTTCCCTGAAAAGTAACCACCATGTTCCCCAACTCAAGAGCGACAGCACCATGAGTTGGTTCATACAACGTTGGCAGCGACCGAGTTTGTTGAAGATTTTTTCATTTTTATTGCAATGAATACATGTCATCTTGGGCTTGATTCGCGTTATGCTTGTTGCCCTGATAATACCACGTCACAAGATATTGGATCACGGTGACATAGAGAGAGAAGATCGATGATTGAGCGCCAAGAAACCAAGCAACGTATGAGCCGTATTGTTAAACACAACGGTACTATCTACCTATGTGGCCAAGTTTGTGCTGATGCAACTAAAGACATCACTGAACAAACACAGACCATGCTAGATAAAGTAGAAGCGCTACTTGAGCAAGCAGGCAGCGACAAAGAGCACATGCTGTCAGCAACGATTTACTTGAAAGACATGAAAGACTTCCAAGAAATGAACGCAGTATGGGATGCATGGGTTCCAGAAGGTCACGCTCCAGCTCGCGCATGTGTGACTGGCGACATGGCTCGCGAAGCACTGCTAGTTGAGATCTCTGTGATTGCAGCTGAGAAGTAATTCTCTCGCATTTAGCGATAAGTAACGGTTTTAAGAGATTCCAGATACCTCGTCCCTCGGTTCTGGAATGACGGTTTAAGTTTTGGTTTAGTGGCTTAAATAAATCAACGTCATTCCCGAAAGCGACGAAGGAGCGTAGTCGGGAATCTGTTATTTGTTCGTTGCCGAAAAACAAAAAGGAAAGCCAATGGCTTTCCTTTTTAGTATCTAATTTATGTGTTCTGTCTCAATCAACCGAGATTAACAACCAGGTCCACAATCTAGACAGTGTTTCACCATCTCTGGGCCTAAGTGCAGTTTCGCGTTGAGGTCACGCAGCGCTGTTCGTACACCCTCTTCAATTACTGGGTGATAGAACGGCATGTCTAGCATTTCAGAAACCGTCATCTTGTTCTGGTGTGCCCATGCTAACAAGTGAGCTAAGTGTTCTGCGTTTGGTCCCATCATCTCAGCACCAAGGAAGCGGCCTGTACCTTGCTCGCCGTAAACGTGCATAATACCTTTGTTGCGTAGCATCACTCGTGAACGACCTTGGTTCTCGAACGACACTTCACCGGTTGCGAAACAACCACATGTGCCTAAGCGGGTGGTGATCTCTTTGTAGGATTCACCAACCATCGCGATTTGCGGGTCAGAGAATACCGCTGAGATTTTAGAGCGGCGTAGACCTGCACGAATCTCAGGGAAGCGACCAGCGTTGTCACCTGCAATGCGGGCTTGGTCTGCTGCTTCATGTAGCAGAGGTAGTTGGTTGCTTGCATCACCTGCAATGAATACTGATGGCAATGATGTTTGTAGCGTGTAGTGGTCAGCGATTGGAACACCACGCTCATCAAGTTCTAGAGAGGTATTCTCTAGGCCAAGTTTGTCGGTGTTGGGACGACGCCCCGTTGCTGCCAGTACGTACTCAACGACGTTAGTTTCTAGTTCACCTTGCTTATTGATGAACTGGATTTCGACGCGAGCCTCACCCGATTCAGTGGTAATACGCTTCATGCTTTCGATTTTCACGTCGGCATCTAGGTAGAACTCTTCATTGAAGGCTTTATCTGCGTAAGCCATGATCTCTGGGTCGGTTACTGGGCCAACTTGACCACCTAAACCGAACAGTTTGGTCTTCACACCTAAGCGGTGTAGTGACTGGCCAAGCTCAAGACCAATAACACCAGGGCCAAATACTGCAACCGATTCTGGTAAATCATCCCAGCTGAACACGTCATCGTTAATGATCAGACGGTCACCAAGCTCATTCCAAACGGCAGGGTATGCAGGGCGAGAGCCAGTTGCGATAACAATACGTTTAGCGGTGACAACCGTGTGGTCATCAATTTGTAGTGTGCTGTCGTCTAAAAACTTTGCGTAGCCAGAGATCTTGTCTTGCTCTGGGATTTCATCAACACCTTCTAAAACAAAACCAACAAAACGGTCACGTTCAAACTTCACTCGGTCCATCACTTCACGGCCGTTAATCACGATATCACCTTGTGGGTGAACGCCAAAAGCTGGTGCTTTCTCGATTTGGTGTACGCTTTCCGCTGCTGCAATAAGCAGTTTAGATGGCATACAACCAACACGAGCACAGGTTGTACCGTAAGGGCCGCCTTCAATCATCACGACACTGTCAGTGTGTGCTTTTGTAGCGCGGTAAGAACCTAAACCTGCCGTACCGCCCCCGATAACTGCTACATCTACATTGACTTGTTTCATAATAATTTTCTCGCAATGGCTAAATTTGGTTTGAACGAACCCCTCCAACTCTGGTGATTTTTTGAGAGTCAGGATAGTGGGTCAGTTTTGTGATTCTGTTTTATTAGGTTTAGCTTGTGGTTCTGCTTTTTGTTACTAACTATAGGTTAGTAAAAGACAGGCGAGTCACCAGCTATATTCTTTTTTCCAAAACTCAGATAAGAGCGTTTGGAATGGCTAACCCACAAGAGGGTGGGTTAGCTGGTATTACTGCTATTTATTTACTAAGCGTTTACTTGCGACTAAGTGATTAACCTAGGAAAGCTTCTAGTTCTTCGCTACCACCGATGTGTTTGCCACCGATGAATACTTGAGGAACGGTAGTGCGACCAGAGATTGCACGTAGGCTTACTGTTGTTGCATCTTTACCTAGAACCACTTCTTCGTAGTTCAGACCTTTGTCGATTAGGTTCTGTTTTGCTTTCATACAGAAAGGACAGCCTGGCTTAGTGAATACTGTGATTGACTCTTGCTCTTTGTGCTCAGGAGCAAGGTAGTTAAGCATAGTATCTGCATCAGAAACCTTGAACGGGTCGCCTGGTACGTCTTCTTCGATGAACATTTTTTCTACCACGCCGTTTTTAACCAGCATGCTGTAGCGCCATGAACGTTTGCCGAAACCGATGTCGTTTTTCTCAACTAGCATACCCATGCCGTCTGTGAAATCACCGTTACCATCTGGGATGAATGTGATGTTTTCTGCTTCTTGGTCTGCTTTCCAAGCGTTCATTACGAATGTGTCGTTTACTGAAACACACAGAATGTCATCAACACCGTTTTCTTTGAATACAGAGTGTAGCTCGTTGTAACGAGGTAGGTGGCTTGAAGAACATGTTGGCGTAAACGCACCTGGTAGGCTGAATACGATAACTGTTTTGTCTTTGAATAGCTTTTCAGTCGTTACGTTAACCCATGCATCACCTTGGCGAGTTGGGAATGTTACTTGAGGGATTGATTGACCTTCTTTAGATGCAAACATATTGATTTCCTTAAATAGTATTTTTAATTTTGTTCTATCAGAGCTTAACGTTTTTCTTCGCTCTGTTTCGTTTCGTTGAGCCCATTATTAGATAAATCCTTTGATAGCTCTAATCGTTTGGTGTTATGGTTTTGATAGGTAAATTCTATCAATGGCATTTTTCTTTTAAATGTTTTTGTTAGAACCCTTGTTCTTATTAAAACCTGAGGTAAGAGACTGATCATGAACATTCGTGACTTTGAATACTTGGTAGCGCTCGCAGAGCATAAACACTTCCGAAAAGCGGCAGAAGCGTGCTTTGTCAGTCAGCCAACACTAAGCGGTCAAATACGCAAACTAGAAGATGAAATCGGACTTCAGTTAACCGAGCGTAGTCCAAGGAAGGTGATATTTACAGAATCAGGGTTACAACTTGTTGAACAAGCCAAGCGTATTCTCAATGAAGTGAAAACTTTTAAAGATATGGCGAGTGGCCACGGTGAAGCGATGACGGGGCCAATGCACATTGGTTTTATTCCAACCGTGGGTCCTTACATCTTGCCTAAGATTGTTCCTCATCTTAAAGAGAGCTTCCCAGATCTTGAGCTTTACTTGCATGAAGCTCAGACCCATCAGCTAGTGAGTCAACTTGAAGATGGCAAGCTTGATTGCTTGGTACTGGCTGCAGTTGATGAAACCGCGGTGTTCAAAGAGATTGATGTGTATGACGAGCCCTTAAGTGTTGCCGTTCCATGTGACCACGAGTGGGCTCAGCAAGACACTATCGATATGCTGCAGCTAAATGGACAGACCGTACTGGCGCTAGGTGACGGTCACTGTTTAAGAGACCAAGCCTTGGGCTTCTGTTTTGCGGCGGGCGCCAAAGATGATGAGCGCTTTAAGGCGACTAGCTTAGAAACGCTGCGTAACATGGTTGCGGCGGGGGCGGGTATTACCTTGCTTCCTCAGCTATCTGTGCCGAAAGAGAAGCAGAAAGACGGTGTGTGTTACGTACCTGCGGTGAATCCAACGCCTTCACGTAGAATTGTCGTGGCTTACCGTCCGGGTTCTCCATTGAAGGGACGTTTCGAGCAATTGGCTGAGACTATCCGAACTCAACTGGAGAAAACAGCTTAACACTCGATCTCAGAGCCCAAGCTGGTAAGGTATAGATATAAAAAAAGGGTTGATATGAATTCATATCAACCCTTTTTGTTGGTTCAACTTACTAGGTTCAACAAACCCTAGCTAGAACAGTTCTTCTACTGCTTCACCTGATGAGGTTGAGTAGATGTCGTCATTGAAACGTTCTGTGATGTACTCGGTTGGCTCAGTGCCTTTTTCGAAGTACTCGAACATTGATGAGCTATCGAACTTATTAGTCAATAAGCCAGTTTCACGGTCGATACGAACACGAACGATGTTCTCCGGAATCTCTTTACGTTCAGCAGGAACACCCGCTAACGCAGTACCCATGAAATCAACCCATGCAGGTTCTGCTGTTTTCGCGCCAGCTTCTGCACCCGTAATTTGGTTCTTACCAAGGTTTGAGTTCGCTTTGGTTCTGCCTAGGTTGCGGTTGTGGTTATCAAAACCAACCCATACCGTTGCAACCATGCCAGGGCCGTAGCCGCTGTACCAAGTATCTTTCGAGTCGTTAGTCGTACCGGTTTTGCCGCCAATATCACGACGTTTCAGTGGTTGTGCACGCCAACCTGTACCGTTCCAACCTGTACCCGCACTCCAATCACCGCCGCCCCAGATGTTGCTGTACATCATTTCACGAACTAGGAATGCGTTCTGCTCAGAGATAACTTGAGGTGCGTATTGAACTTTCGCATCCACGTCTTGCTCTGCAAACTCATCCGCCATTGGATCGGCTGTGATGGTCTGTTTGCAATCTTCTTTACAGACGACTTTTGGTGTCGCTTCAAACTCAGTCTCGCCAAATGGAGTCTCAACGCGGCTGATGTAGAAAGGTTCAACGTAGTAACCACCGTTAGCGAATACCGAGTAACCTTGCGCTACTTTCATTGGCGTTAAGCTACCAGCACCTAGCGCAATAGTTTCAGAGCGCGGTACTTCGTCAATATCAAAACCAAATCGAGTAAGGTAGTTACGAGTATCATCCAGGCCTACTTCGCGTAGTACACGTACCGCCATTACGTTTTTAGACTGAGCTAAGCCAATACGTAGACGAGTTGGACCCACATAAGTCGGTGGCGAGTTCTTTGGTCGCCATGCTGTGCCTTGGCTCTTATCCCATTGGTTAATCGGGGCATCATTGATCAGTGAGGCTAGCGTTAAGCCTTTCTCAATCGCTGCTGAGTAGATAAATGGTTTGATACCAGAACCCACCTGACGAATAGATTGCGTTGCACGGTTGAACTTGTTGTGTACGAAGTTAAAGCCACCCACCATCGACAACACAGCGCCGTTGTTCGGATTCATTGCAACAAATGCGGTGTTCGCATTAGGTACTTGGCTAAGTCGCCATACAACTGGTGTTTCTGATTCTGCAGTCGCTGACTCTTCTGTCGGCTCTTCAGAGACTTCATCGCCTGTAACGGCTTCATGGCGAACCCAGATTTGTTCACCAACAGCTAGAATCTCTTTTGCTTGAGAAGGCGCTGGTCCTTGGCGGTTATCCGTTAGGAATTTGCGTGCCCAGTTCATACCTTGCCATTCGATAGTGCCTTTACCTTGGTTCTTAACCCAAATTTGCGCACTTTTCGAATTAACTGCGGTAACAACAGCAGGGACTAGGTCACCATAGGTTGGTTGAGACTTAAGGTGTTTAACGATTTGTTCTTGATCCCACGCTGATTGCGCAGTCTGCCACAATACTTTTTCAGCGCCACGGTAGCCATGACGCTCATCGTAGCCAAGTAGGTTCTTAATTGCGGCTTGGTTCGCTGCTTTTTGCAGTTTCGAATCAACAGTCGTGTAGACCTTCATGCCTGATGTATAAGCTTCTTCACCGTAGCGTTCCACCATCCAAGCACGTGCAACTTCTGCAACATACGGCGCGCTCAGTTCGATCTCTGCACCGTGGTATTTCGAGATAAGTTCTTCGCTACGAGCGTCATCGAACTCTGCTTGAGTGATGTATTGCTCGTCTAACATACGACGCAATACGACGTTACGACGGTTAGTCGCGCGCTCAACAGAGTAAATAGGATTCATTGTCGAAGGTGCTTTGGGCATACCCGCAAGTGTCGCAATTTCACTCAGTGTTAGATCAGGAAGATCCTTACCGAAGTAAACACGTGCTGCAGCGCCAAAACCATACGAACGGTGACCAAGGAAGATCTTGTTTACGTAAAGCTCCATGATCTCTTCTTTACTAAGCAGTTGCTCAATGTGGATCGCAATGAAGATCTCTTTGATCTTACGCATAATCTTTTTCTCATTAGATAAGAAGAAGTTACGCGCAAGCTGCTGAGTAATGGTACTCGCCCCTTGTTTTGCTGAACCCGACATTGCAACCACGAGTGCTGCACGTGTGATACCGATTGGGTCAATACCAGGGTGCTCATAGAAACGGCTATCTTCGGTGGCAATCAGAGCCTCAACTAAGTGGCGAGGAATCTCGTCATAAGTCACCGGATTACGACGCTTTTCGCCAAATTGAGAGATCAACTTACCGTCTTGACTGAAGACTTGCATCGGCGTTTGGAGTTCTACGTCGCGCAAAGTGGCGACATCAGGCAACTCTGGTTTTACGTAATAATAAAACCCGAAAATTGTACTGACTCCAAGAATCATGCAAATCAATGTAAATATGAATAATCGCTTTATGAACTTCACCGGATAATCCCTGATTAGTTAAGGCTGATAAGCAGCAAACCCTTGTACTCTAGGCTAAAAACTTAGCTTTCGTTTATTAACGCTTATTTAACTAATAATCACAACCCCTAGATAATCAACGAAATGCTTGGCACTTCAGGAGCTAGGTCACATGGGTTCATCATTAATTACAGGTATAGATATAAATCATCACAGCATCAAAGCCGTGGTACTAAAACCCGTGGGGGAGTTGTATGCCCTAGTGGGATACAAAGAGCTGCCGATTTCGGACGACATTTTTACAGCTAACCATACTTTGGAGTATCAGAAAACTGTTAAGAAACTTAAAGAACTTAGGAAAGGACTGCCTTTTGGCTGTCGCAACGTCGCCATTTCGGTACCTGATAACACGGTGATCAGCAAAGTACTACAAATAGAGAGTGAGTTAGAAGACAGAGAAAAAGAGTTTTCTATCTATCAAACCTTCGCCCATCAATCTCCCTTTCCTATCGAGGAGCTGAGTTTAGATTTTGTAAAGCTGGAAGACAAACGATTTGGTAAAGGTTCGACAAGCAGTTATCAGGTGTACGCCACTCGTAAGGAAGTCGTCGATAGCCGAGCGGATACATTAACTAAGGCTGGTTTTAAACCTGTGGTGGTAGATACACAGGCCCATGGGCTGCTAAACATCTGGCAATTGGCTTCGCGCTTGTATCCCGATAAGAATAACTGGTTGCTGGTGGATGTTGGAATCGACCAAACGTCGTTAGGAGTTATCCCGCAGAATTCAGCGCCTTTCTATAAAGACATCGCTTTTGGTACTCAAGATCTTCGCAGCTCGGATAACCCAAGTGATATAGAAGGTGTGTTCGGCACGGCTGAAGATACCCATCAATTCATTGTTCATTTGATTGAGAAGCTCAAGCGCCAATTACAGCTCTATTCATCGGGAAATGCGCAGCAACCTATCTCTGGGATCTGGCTGATGGGTGAGGGTGCGAGTATTCCTATGGTAACCGAAGAGTTAGAGCGCCATTTTCAGCTGAGCTGTGAGTCATTGAATCCTTTGTCTCTGTTTGAGAACAAGGTCGCCAAGAGACGTCGACTGCCAATGGACTGGCAACACTTTGGTATTGCCGCGGGTATGGCGATGAGCGGACTCAAGTGGCAGGGAGAAAAGCATGTTGCATCAAATTAACTTGCTGCCGTGGCGTGATGAGATTCGTGCTCAGCATAAGAAGCGTTTTGTTCATTTGGTTATTCTTGGCGTCATCATTGCGCTTGGTGGGCAATGGGCGGTCGGTAACTACTTTTATGACCAACAAGCCAGGCAGCAAGCGCGCCTCAATTATCTTAATCAATACATCGCTGAGCTCGACCGACAAATTCAGTCATTAAAAGTCGCCGAACAAGAGCACAAAGCCATTCTCACTCGACTTGATGTGGTGGAGTCTTTGCAGCTTGGCCGCAATAAAACCACCGACTTCATGAACCTGATGCCAGAGCTGATTCCTGAGGGCGTGTATGTCGACAAGATAAAGATGAATGGTCAGGAGATTGAGATGTCGGGCATCAGTGACAGTACCGCTCGTCTTGCGACTATGTTGGACAACTTAGAGCGCTCAGATTCCCTGGAAGGGGTCGAGATGCACTCTATCGTTCATAACCGCAAACGCTTCAATAAAGAATTTCAGACCTTCAAGGTCTCTTTTGTGTTTAGCCCTGTCTCTTTAGAAAACACAACCGCGAGCAGAAAAGAGAAGGAGACGCATCATGGCTAACCTTCAAAATAGAATGAGCTTGCAAGATCTCGATGTTGATGAGATCACCGAGTGGCCATTGCTGCCTCAGCTTCTCGTGATTCTGGTGTTGATAGTGTTAATCCAAGGTGTAGGCACTTGGCTTTATGTGTTGCCACTCGACGATGAACTGCAACAGATGAAGCAACAAGAACAAACCTTAAAGACGACCTTGCGAATTAAGGCCAATAAGGTTGCAGCCTTGCCTAAATTGCAGAGTCAGCTGGATGAACTAACCAGTCGCTACGATTACCTGTTAGAGCAGCTGCCTGTTCAAAAAGAGCTAGCCAGTATGTTGGCGTCTGTGAATGAACTCGGCTTGGATAATTCGCTGACCTTTACTCGAATCGATTGGGGACAAAAACAGAACAAGGAGTTTCTCTATCGTTTACCGCTCAATATCGAGCTGACGGGTGACTACCATGAGATTGGTGACTTTTCGGCTGCCATCGCTAAGCTGCCGCGCATCATTAGCTTTGATGATGTGAACTGGCAGCGAGTTAGCCAAGAAAGTAGCACTCTGCACTTTAGGGTTCGAGCTTATACCTACCAGTTTAAATCGGAGGTCAATGATGAAACCCAATAGCGCGCTTTACTCAATCGTGTTGCTGCTTGCACTGTCAGGCTGCAAAGCAAATCAGGATTCACTCCCAGACTTCGTGGCACAGGTTGAAACTAAGGCGAGAAAAGATGTCGAGCAACTTGTCCCAGCAACTGAATTCACGGCGGCGACTTATCAGCGCCGAGCCTTTCGTCCTCCCTTTGAACTTCCTAAAGAAGCCATTGTGCAAAACCAGCCTTTGGTTAAGAAAGACTGTTGGCAACCTAGCGCTCGCTCTCGTAACGGAAAGTTAGAGAAGTACCCGCTGAGCAAGCTTCGTTTAAGAGGTGTAATGGGCAGTGGTTCAAGTGTGTTTGGGCTAGTGCAAACACCGAAAGGCAACGTGGTAAACGTCAAGAAAGGCCAGTTTATCGGCCTAAACAATGGCCGAGTTACTAAGGTGACCAGCCAGTACGTTCAGATTAATGAAACTCTTCCAGATGGCTTAGGTTGTTGGCATAAGCGCAACGTTAGGCTGGCTCTGAAGTAAACCAATGTCACATGATGTGGATATGAGATGTAAATATGATTAAAGGAATAAGTGAGTCAATGAACAAAGGGCTGAAAGGCTTGATGGTGTCTGTGATGTTGGTTTTTAGCGTATTTAGTTACGCAGAGAGCCTACCAAATAAATTAGAGAATATTGATTTTAGGGTTAATAAGGATAAAGACGCCGTCATTATCATTGAGCTAGCGACCAGCACCGCTGTGGTGGATGTTCAACGTGCTCAGGAAGGGTTAAGTATCGAGTTGATCAATACTCAGGTTGATGATGACAAGCTTTACCTACTAGATGTAAAAGACTTCGCTACCTTGGTTGAAGGTATTGAAGTCTATAAAGAGACACCAAGCACTCGGCTTCTAGCGACGATTAGCAATGACTATCAGTATGAATACAATCTAAAGGGACGTTTTATTGAGGTGGTGATCAGCAAACCAGTTATCGATCAAGTGACCAAAGAAAAAAGCGTTCTAGAGAAAGAGGGCAAGCTGATATCGATTAACTTCCAAGACATCCCAGTACGAAATGTCCTGCAGCTGATTGCTGACTATAACGATTTTAACTTAGTCGTATCTGATTCGGTCGCCGGAAACCTCACTTTACGTTTAGATGGCGTACCTTGGCAGCAAGTTCTCGACATTATCTTGCAAGTTAAAGGCTTGGATAAGCGAGTTGATGGTAATGTTATCTTGGTGGCACCTAAAGCGGAGCTCGATCTTCGAGAGCAACAAGCGTTAGAAAAATCGCGTTTAGAAGAGGAGCTTGGGGAGCTTAAGTCGGAAATCATCAAGATTAACTTTGCTAAGGCCACCGATATTGCCGACATGATTGGCGGTGAAGGTGCGGTCAGCATGTTGTCTGATCGCGGTTCGATTACCATTGATGAGCGCACTAACTCTTTATTGATTCGTGAGTTGGAGGAGAACATTACCGTGATACGAGGCATCATTGAATCCTTAGATATTCCCGTGAAACAGGTGCAGATAGAGGCGCGTATCGTGACCGTCACTGAGGGTAATCTTGATGAGCTTGGCGTGCGCTGGGGCGTTTCATCAACCAACGGAAGCTTCACCGTTGGTGGTTCAATAGAAGGTAATCATCCATCACAAATCACACCGTATGACGATGATGGTGGCAACAGTGCGATTGATGACTACCTCAACGTTAACTTGGGGGCGACATCGCCGAATGCATCGAGCATTGCTTTTCAAGTCGCCAAGCTTGGGTCGGATACTTTGCTCGACCTTGAACTGTCGGCACTTCAACAAGAGTCGAAAGCTGAGATTATTTCTAGCCCACGCTTAATCACCACCAATAAAAAGCCCGCTTATATTGAGCAAGGTACTGAAATCCCTTACTTAGAGTCTTCTTCAAGTGGTGCAACGTCGGTCGCATTTAAGAAAGCGGTATTGAGCCTCAAGGTGACGCCGCAGATCACACCCGACAATCGTTTGGTATTGGATTTGAGCGTGACTCAAGATAGACCTGGGCAAGTGGTCAAGACCGGAACAGGGGAAGCGGTAGCAATTGACACGCAAAGAATAGGTACGCAAGTGCTTGTTAATAATGGTGAAACTGTCGTTCTTGGCGGGATATTTCAACACAGCGTAAGCAGCACTGTGGATAAAGTTCCTCTGTTGGGAGACCTGCCAGTTTTGGGTGCATTGTTCCGTCGCAGCTATGAAAATGTGGGTAAAAGTGAACTACTTATTTTTGTCACACCCAAAGTTGTGATTCAGTAATGAACAATTAGATTAAAAATAAAGTTGCATTAGTGGCACCTAACCTTGATAATTTCGGGTCTTATCACGAATTATCTGTGAGGAATCGGTGCCACGGGCCTTTTAATTTCAGTACTTGTACTGACCTACCTTGTGGCGATGTCATTGAATTAACGTTGTAAATTACTGCTAAAAACATGGCTGAGAAACGCAATATTTTTCTTGTTGGCCCAATGGGCGCCGGCAAAAGTACAATTGGTAGACACCTAGCTTCCCAACTTCATATGGAGTTTCTAGACTCTGACACTGTGATTGAAGAGCGCACTGGCGCA
Source organism: Vibrio sp. 10N.286.48.B8 (assembly GCF_003050085.1). Taxonomy (NCBI): domain Bacteria; kingdom Pseudomonadati; phylum Pseudomonadota; class Gammaproteobacteria; order Vibrionales; family Vibrionaceae; genus Vibrio; species Vibrio sp. 10N.286.48.B8. Next base: position 111,739 of record NZ_PIGD01000014.1, read on the forward strand.
GACATCGCATGGGTTTTTGATGTTGAGGGCGAAGAAGGTTTCCGTAAGCGCGAAGAATCTGTAATCAATGATCTGACAGAAGAACAAGGTATTGTTCTTGCGACAGGTGGTGGTTCAGTGTTGAGCAAAGAAAACCGTAACCGTCTATCTGCACGAGGCATTGTTGTATACCTAGAGACAACAATTGAAAAGCAACTTGCTCGCACTAACCGCGACAAGAAACGCCCTCTACTTCAAACAGACAACCCGCGTGATGTGCTAGAAGATCTAGCTGTATCTCGCAACGCACTATACGAAGAAGTGGCGGACTACACAGTTCGTACTGACGACCAAAGTGCAAAAGTGGTAGCCAACCAGATCGTAAAAATGCTAGAAGAACGTTAAGTTCATTTTTCGGAGAGCAAACCCATGGAACGGATTACGGTCAATCTAGCTGAGCGTAGCTACCCTATCTCTATTGGCGCCGGGTTATTTGAAGACCCGGCGTACCTTTCTTTTTTATCAGGCAAACAGAAAGTTGTTGTTATCAGTAATGTGACAGTAGCGCCTCTTTATGCAGATAAAATTTTATCGCTATTGGATCAAGTAGGCTGTCAGACATCTTTTCTCGAGCTGCCAGACGGTGAACAGTACAAAACCCTTGAAACGTTCAATTCAGTGATGAGCTACATGCTTGAAGGAAATTACAGCCGCGATGTGGTGGTGATTGCTTTAGGTGGTGGTGTAATCGGTGACTTGGTCGGTTTTGCTGCCTCTTGTTACCAGCGCGGTATAGATTTCATTCAAATCCCGACGACCCTTCTTTCTCAAGTGGACTCTTCTGTTGGTGGTAAAACCGCAGTAAACCATCCTCTTGGTAAGAATATGATCGGCGCTTTTTACCAACCGAAATCTGTGATCATCGATACTAACTGTTTATCAACGCTTCCAGAGCGTGAGTTTGCAGCTGGCATTGCTGAGGTGATCAAATACGGCATCATTTACGATGAAGCCTTCTTTGATTGGTTGGAGCAGAATCTAGAGAAACTTTATCAACTTGATGAAGAGGCACTGATCACCGCGATTGCTCGTTGTTGTGCAATTAAGGCTGAAGTGGTGGCTTTAGATGAAAAAGAGTCAGGAATCAGAGCGTTATTGAACCTAGGTCATACATTTGGTCATGCGATTGAAGCAGAACTAGGCTATGGTAATTGGCTACATGGTGAAGCTGTGTCGTCAGGCACTGTAATGGCAGCGAAAACTGCTCAATTACAGGGGCTGATCTCTCAGCAGCAACTTGAGCGAATTATTTCTATACTCAAGAATGCGAAATTACCAATCCATACGCCAGAAAGCATGTCTTTTGAAGACTTTATGAAGCACATGATGCGCGATAAAAAAGTGCTGTCTGGTCAGTTGCGTTTGGTATTACCAACAAGTATTGGTACTGCTGAAGTGGTTGCTGATGTGCCTCAAGACATCATTAAACAAGCGATCGATTTCTGCCGTACTCTTTAAATTTGGTTGTGAGGTTGCCTAGCTAAACTCTAGGCAACTGAAGCGTTTTACTGATCGATCTTATCAGTAGGGATCCCCAATGAGTTTGGCTCATGAATTAAGAGTATTAGAGTTAGAATCTCAAGTTGAGCTGCTAGAGCGCTTACAGCTTTTGACTAACTTTGGTTCAAACCTAGTCACGGTTGCTGGTAAAACTGGCTCGGGCCGTTCTTGGTTAGCTCAGCGTTATCTGGAAGCGTGGTCGACTGAAAAAAATCAGTGTTTACTGCTTTGTCATCCAAGCCAAGACGATCAACAACGCCGCGCGCTTATTCTTAGCCAAATTGTTTCTGATCCCCTGTTTAATCAACATGATTCTTTATCAGATAGCCTGACTAGGTTACTGGATGGAGAGCCGTGTAATGTGGTTATCGTCGTTGATGATGCCCAACGACTTTCTGAGCTATTGGTATCCGAATTATGGATGTTGGTACTAGAAGCTCAATCAAACCCTCAATGGACGATCAATATCGTTCTCTTCTCGGAACCTGGCCACTTAGATACGTTATTAACGCGTTTGAGTTACGGTCAACAACACAAGCCTATCGATCTCGAGATCGATGACCTTTCGCAACCAGAAGCTGAACATTTCTTTGAATCACTGGTGATTCGATATGTTGATGATGAGTCTGAAACTCGCGTGCGACGTGCGTTTAGTAAAGCGCAACCTCTGCCCGGTGAGTTAATGGCTTTAGGAGAATTGAAAGTGGAAAAAAGGATTATTATTCGCTCAATTATTGGCTCACCGATCAATATCGCGATTGTGGTGGCCTTGTTGTTGGTTTTAATTGGTGGCGGCTATTGGTGGATGTTCAGTCAGCCAACACCAGACGATAAAGCGCAGTCGCTTATCGCACCGATTGAACAGACAGCTATCCCAACTTTTGAAGTGGAAAGTGGTACCGAGCAAGCTGGTATCGACGGAATGGTAGATTCTGAAACCGAAGCTGACATGAGTTACCAAGGCGCTGACGACGATAGCTCATCTTTGCCGCCAACTGTCGTTGAAGATACCGCGAGTGTTGGGGAAGTGGAACAAGATCAGCAACGCGTTGTGATCACCTCTGACGTGGTTGATGCTCTGCTTGATGATAAGCCTGAAAGTGCCGATACCAGCGCGATTGATGCGGCTGTTGAGGAAAATACAGAGGCAGCGGCTAGCGCGCAACCTGATGCAGCACAAGCCGAACCACAACCAACAGTTGATGAAGAATCAGATCTAACTGATTCAACACCGCCGACTAAAAAGATTACCTTCTCATTTGCTCGTGAAGAGTTACAAGCTATCTCGCCGCGCGCGTATACCTTGCAGTTGAGTGCGATGACCTCATTGGAGGATGTGCAATCCTTCATTGAAGAATATGACCTTGAGAACAAGGTTCGTATTTACCCAACACTTCGTAACGACACCAAGTGGTTTATCATCACTTATCAAGATTACCCAACGATTCAAGTGGCGCGAGACGCGGTAAGTGCGTTATCAAAACCCCTTCAACAGTTGGAACCTTGGGCAAAATCGATGAATCAAGTGCATCGAGAGATAGAACGTGCGAAATAACCCTGAGCTTAGCCTCAAAATATGTTACATTCCGCAGCCTTATTTTTGAGTTGATAGATAGAGCAGTAAATGAAAAAGCAGCGTGCCTTTCTAAAATGGGCTGGTGGTAAATATGGCCTAGTTGAAGACATCCAACGTCACCTGCCACCTGCTCGTAAATTGGTAGAACCGTTTGTCGGTGCCGGCTCAGTATTTCTGAATACTGACTTTGAACAGTACCTGCTTGCAGATATCAACCCCGATCTTATCAACCTGTACAACCTACTTAAAACCGATCCTGAAACTTATATCACGGAAGCGAAGCGCTGGTTCTGTCCTGAGAACAACCGCAAAGAAGCCTTCTTAGATATTCGCGCTGAGTTCAATGGTACAGATAACGTCATGTATCGTTCGTTGGCTTTCTTGTATATGAATCGATTTGGCTTTAATGGCCTATGTCGTTACAACAAGAAGGGCGGTTTTAACGTCCCATTTGGTTCTTACAAAAAACCTTACTTCCCAGAAGCCGAGCTGGAGTTTTTTGCCGAGAAAGCGAAAAAGGCCACCTTCGTCTGTGAGGGATACCATGAAACCTTTAGCCGCGCGCGCAAAGGCTGTGTGGTTTACTGCGATCCTCCATACGCACCGTTGTCGAACACGGCTAACTTTACCTCATACGCAGGTAATGGCTTTAGCTTAGATGACCAAGCTGCATTGGCGGATGTTGCTGAAAAAGCAGCAATGGAGCGTGGTATTCCTGTTTTGATTTCAAACCACGATACGACACTAACGCGTCGCTTATATCATGGTGCTGAGTTAAACGTGGTCAAGGTGAAACGCACCATCAGCCGTAATGGCGCTGGGCGCAATAAAGTTGATGAGCTGCTGGCGCTTTTCCATAAAGAGAAAAACCAGCAACACACATCAGCGGAATAGTTCTGGTCAGAACAGCCGCTAAACTCATTAAATTGAGTGACCAACGGATACTTTCTTAAACTAATCTTTCGAACTGCTAGGATCTGCTTAGGTGCTTAGGTAGAATTGCACACCAAATAGTCTTGGGCTTGAGTCTTGTATTTGTGTATGAGATATCACTAAGACGGTGACATTCGTAATTTACTCACTCTTAAGAGGTTTGGTATGAAAGATTTTCTAATCGCTCCATCGATTTTGTCTGCAGATTTTGCTCGTCTTGGTGAAGACGTAGAAAAAGTACTCGCAGCTGGTGCTGATGTTGTGCACTTCGATGTGATGGACAACCACTACGTACCTAACCTGACTTTTGGCGCGCCTATTTGTAAAGCGCTGCGCGACTACGGTATTACTGCTCCTATCGATGTTCACCTTATGGTTAAGCCTGTGGACAGTATTGTTCCTGAGTTTGCAAAAGCGGGCGCATCAATGATTACCTTCCACGTTGAAGCTTCAGAGCACATCGATCGCACTCTACAGCTCATCAAAGAGCACGGCTGTAAAGCGGGTGTGGTTCTTAACCCTGCAACACCGCTTTCTTGCCTAGATTACATCATGGACAAAGTAGACATGATTCTACTAATGTCTGTGAACCCTGGCTTCGGCGGTCAATCTTTCATTCCTCACACGCTAGATAAACTACGTGCTGTTCGTAAGCTGATTGATGAGTCAGGCCGCGACATTCGCCTTGAGATTGATGGCGGTGTGAAGGTGGATAACATCCGTGAAATCGCAGAAGCGGGTGCAGATATGTTCGTTGCGGGTTCTGCTATCTTCAACCAACCGGATTACAAAGAAGTGATTGATGAGATGCGTGCAGAGCTTGCAAAAGTAAACGCATAATCGTAAAACTACAGATAGATTGAATATTAAGGGGCTCATTGGCCCCTTTTTTACGTCTTATCGCTCAACACATAAGACGAATATAATTAATAGGAAAGTAAGATGTCATTAAGCTCAATAAAACTGATCGCCTTTGATTTGGATGGAACCTTGTTAGACAGCGTGCCTGATTTAGCTGTCGCCGCTGACCAAGCTTGTCAGGAGCTGGGTTTCCCTTCAGTGAGTGAAGAACAAGTTCGCGACTATGTTGGCAATGGTGCTGACGTGCTTATCGGGCGTTCACTCAGCCGTAACCTAACTGTTGATACAAGCCTAGATCCTGAGCTGCTGAAGAAAGCACGCATCTTGTTTGATAATTTCTACGAGCAGGGCGGCCACAAGCTGAGCCACCTTTACCCATCAGTAAAAGAGACGCTGGCAGAGCTGCATAATGCGGGTTTCACTATGGCGCTTGTGACCAACAAACCATCGAAGTTTGTACCCGACGTTCTGGCGCAACACGGTATCGATAAGTACTTTGTTGATGTTTTGGGCGGCGACTCTTTCCCAGAGAAAAAACCGAACCCAGTAGCGCTGAACTGGTTGCTAGAAAAGCACAACGTGAAAGCGGAAGAGATGCTGATGGTTGGTGATTCAAGCAACGACATCAAAGCGGCTAAGAATGCAGGCTGTCACTCATTTGGCCTGACTTATGGCTACAATCACGGTGAGCCAATTTCAGCGTCAAACCCTGACTATGTCGCGGATAACGTTGCTCAATTACTAGATGTCGTTCTAGTTTCAGCATAAAGCGGACAAAAGTTAGCTAACCCACTAGCAAAATACTTATCAATGAGTACACTGGATGAGCCGCGCAGAAAGAGCTGTGCGGCTTTTCTATATTTAAGTTAAGAAGCTAAGCGTTCAATAAACTTAGCGAATAAGCAAAGGAATTAAAACCATGAGCAAGCCCATCGTATTGAGTGGTGTTCAACCATCTGGTGAACTAAGTATCGGTAACTACTTGGGTGCTCTACGTCAATGGCAACAGATGCAAGATGATTACGATTGCCAATACTGTGTTGTAGACCTTCACGCAATTACGGTTCGCCAAGACCCGAAAGCACTGCATGAAGCGACTCTAGACGCACTCGCAATCTGTCTTGCTGTCGGTGTTGATCCAAAGAAGAGCACGCTATTTGTTCAGTCACACGTACCAGAGCATGCTCAACTTGGTTGGCTTCTTAACTGTTACACGCAAATGGGTGAACTGAGCCGTATGACTCAGTTTAAAGATAAGTCTGCACGTCACTCAAACGACGTAAACGTAGGCCTATACGACTACCCAGTGTTGATGGCTGCAGACATCCTGCTTTACGGTGCTCACCAAGTGCCAGTAGGTAGTGACCAGAAACAACACCTAGAGCTAGCGCGTGATATCGCAACTCGTTTCAACAACATCTACGGTCCTGAAACGCCAATCTTCCAAGTGCCAGAACCTTACATTCCAACAGTGAATGCACGTGTAATGAGCCTGCAAGATGCGACTAAGAAGATGTCTAAGTCGGATGATAACCGTAAGAACGTGATTACTCTGTTAGAAGAGCCTAAGTCGATCATCAAGAAGATCAACAAAGCGCAAACTGATGCAGAAACACCGCCACGTATTGCTCACGATTGGGAAAACAAAGCGGGTATCTCTAACCTAATGGGTCTTTACTCAGCAGCGACAGGTAAAACGTTTGAAGAGATCGAAGCGCAATACCAAGGTGTTGAGATGTACGGTCCATTCAAGAAAGATGTAGGCGCAGCATTAGTTGAGATGCTTGAGCCGATTCAAGCTGAATACCACCGTATCCGTGCTGATCGTGCTTACATGGACGCAGTAATGAAAGCGGGTGCTGAAAAAGCGTCTGAGCGTGCTGCAGTAACACTGAAAAAAGCATACGAAGCAGTAGGTTTTGTTACTCGCCCATAGGGTGAACTAACACGACTCGCTTGAAAATTTGAGCCCAAAGTAGCTTTTGTTTACTTTGGGCTTTTTAATGCCCATTCCATTTACCTTCCTCGAAAACCCCTTGTTTGAATTGATAATTTACGCAGTATCTGACTAGCATATCCATCATATTAATGCTGTGCAGATGATCTTATTTAGCACTTCTGAACTTTATAAATTCATACTCATTTCTATATATGTTGGAAATATATAACGTGCCAAACAATTGATGATTCCAAAGTGATAAGTTCCTCATTTTCTTGCCAACTGACTTATTCCTTTCATAAATAAACCTGATAGTTACCACAAAATACATGACTGCCCATAGATGGCAGTGACTATAAATCAATGAACTCAGGTGAAACGGATGGCTCTTTTACACAAACCTTCATTGCTAGCAGTGGCAATTGGTAGCTTGTTAACCACAAGCGCACACGCTGATTTGTTTATTTCACAATATGTGGAAGGCGGCAGCTACAACAAAGCGGTTGAGATCGCCAATAACGGCGATAGCAGCATTAACTTAGATGGTTACTCACTGGCGAAGTCTGCCAATGGCAACGGATCATGGGGCGCCACTTTACCTTTAGATGGCCACGTTTTAGCGCCCGGTGAGGTGCTTGTTGTTGCTCATACCAGTGCTAGTGATGAGATTAAGGCGGTCGCTGACATTCTAAATGCTTCATTGGCTAATCATAATGGTGACGACCCGCTAGCTATCTTGAATGCAGATGGTTCGGTGCATGATGTTGTTGGTTTGATGGGCGATGTGGACTGGGGCAAAGATGTTACTTTGGTTCGTGCGACACAAACACCTTCTGCGACGTTTGATGCTTCACAATGGGTATCGCTACCAAAAGACAGTATTGAAGGGCTAGGTTCACTAGACAGTGTTGAGCTGCCAGAAGCCTTTACTTGTACAGAAGATGGCTCAGACCCGGTATTTACCACCATTCAAGAGATCCAAGGCGAGGGTGCAACATCACCGTTCATCGATGGCTACCCGTACATCACCGACGATGAATACTTCGTAAAAGGTGTAGTTAGCGCAGTGACTACTGGCCTAACCAAAGGCTTCTATCTGCAAGCGATTGAGGATGACTTCAATTCAAGTACCTCTGAAGGTCTATTTATTCACACTAACCAGTCAAGCTCAGATTTAGTTGCGGGTGATGTGGTGTGTGTGAAAGGTAAGGTTCAAGAATACTACAGCCACACTCAGCTTAAAGTTGAAAACAACCAATGGCTAAAGCAGGGCGAACAGCAATCCCCTGAAGCGACGGCGATTGAAGCGCTAGACAGTGATGAGAACTTCGCTGCAACGCTTGAACGCTACGAAGGCATGTTGCTGAAAACAACCGAAGCGCTTGATATGCGAGTGACGCGTACCTTCGGTTATGACTACGCAGGTCGTCGTAACAACATGGTATTAGCCCATGAGCGTATCAACATGCAGCCGAACCAGCTTTTTGCTGCCGGTTCTGATGAAGCGAAACAACAAACAGAAGACAACGCTGATCGTCGCCTTTTCGTTGAAACGGATCAAAAAGCGGGTGACGGACAAGTTCCTTTCTACCCAGATTTTGGCCGTACCGACATCGACCAAGATGGTTCGACCGAAGACTACATCCGTATCGATGACACCATTGTCGGCCTAGAAGGTGTGTTGACTTACAGCTACGGTGAATACCGTTTAATTGCGACTAACCAGATCTCGGCTGAAAACTTCGTTCGTAACGACCCACGTACTGACAAACCAGACATGGATGAAGGTGACCTGCGTATTGCGACCTTCAATGTATTGAACTACTTCAACTCTCCATTTGGCGGTGACGCGAACCAGCACGGCAACAACCGTGGCGCGAACACCATCACTGAGTTTGAAATGCAGCAAGAGAAGATTGTGAACGCGATTCTTCGTCTAGACGCTGACATCATTGGTTTGATGGAAATTGAGAACAACGGCTTTGGTGAAGGTTCAGCGATTCAACAGCTTGTTAACCAGCTGAATGATCGCATTGAGCGTAAGAAAGACCGTTATACGTTTGTCGCTGTTGATTCAAATGAAGATGGCGTAACCGACGAGATGGACTCGATTGGTACTGACGTAATCACAACGGGTGTTATTTACCGTAAGAAGGTAGTTAAGCTAAAAGACAGCCGCGTTATCGCGATGCCAAGCCAACAAGCACCAGAGGTGTTAGACGATTCAGGTAAGGTGATTGAGGACGGTAAGAACTACCAGCGTGACTCATTAGCGCCAACCTTCAAGGTCAAAGGTACCAAAGAGAAACTGACCGTAGCGATTAACCACTTTAAATCTAAAGGCTCTAAGTGTTGGGAAGATGCAGCACCGGTTGAACAGGGTGGTCAAGGTGGTGTTGATGCCGACAAGCAAGGCTCATGTGAGAACTTCCGCGTAGCTGCGGCGGTGGCACTGGGTGAAGCGCTCGATGGTATCAAAGGTCACAAAGTGATCCTGGGTGATATGAACTCGTACGGCATGGAAGATCCAATGCTGGTGCTAACGGATTACTCTGAAGAGAAATACGGTAAGCAAATCAAAGCGGCTCGTAACACTTACATTGATGGTGTTGAACAGTTTGGTGATAACGGCGCGGTGATTACTAAGAACTACGGTTACATTAATGCTGTGGCTCAAAAGCACCCAGACAGCTGGAGCTACTCATACAATGACGAAGTGGGCGCACTGGATCACCTGTTGATTAGCGACAGCCTGAAAGACATGGTTGTGGATGCAACTGACTGGCACATTAACGGTGGCGAATCGACGTTGTTTGACTACAACGAAGAGTACAAAGGCGATCTGCCTAAGTACCAAGATCACTTCCGTTCATCGGATCATGATCCTGCGGTTCTTGAGCTAAGAGTCGGCGGTTCATTCGGCTTGGGTGCATTGATGTCATTGTTTGGTCTAGCAATGTGGCGTCGTCGCAAGTAGCTAAATCGTAAGTAGATTGGCAAGCCATACAAGCAAGCCAATTCAGATAACTTAAGGCTATCTGTAAACAATTAAGGTCAACTTAGGTTGGCCTTAATTATTGGCGAAATGCAGTTTCCACTTGCCTTTCGCTATGGGTATTGCACAATACCGCCCCTATATCTCCCAATCCTTTAGTATTTAGCAAACGATTTCGACCCATGTTACTTATCATCGATAACTACGACTCCTTTACCTATAACTTGTATCAGTATTTCTGTGAGTTAGGGGTAACTGTAAAAGTTGTTCGCAACGATGAGATTGATATTGCGGGCATCGAAGCGCTAAATCCTAGTCACCTTGTTATCTCGCCGGGTCCTTGTACACCGGATGATGCGGGCATTTCTCTACAAGTCATCGAACACTTCGTTGGTAAACTGCCGCTCTTAGGAGTGTGTCTTGGTCATCAAGCCATTGCCCAAGTGTTTGGTGGTGAAGTGGTGAGAGCCAGACAAGTGATGCACGGTAAAACCTCTCCGATACGCCACAATGGCAAGAGTGTTTTTCAAGGGCTCAATAACCCTCTAACCGTGACACGTTACCATTCTCTAGTGGTGAAAAATGGCACGCTACCTGACTGCTTTGAACTGACATCTTGGACGGAATTTGAAGATGGCAGCATGGATGAAATCATGGGTTATCAACATAAAACCTTGCCGATTGATGCTGTACAATTTCACCCAGAGTCGATTAAAACAGAGCAAGGACACCAGCTTCTCGCTAACTTCTTAGCGCGTTGAGTGTTTAAATTTGACTCTTTCTCCGTCTAAATAAGCCAGTTGAACCTGTTAGCCCATTCGTTAAGCGTTTAAATTCGGGCGCTACGCGTCTCTTACTCCTCTGACGCCGATCACTTTTTATAACATTTCTCTCTCTTCAGGCTAAGTTTTTAGCCTATGCAAAATTATTCGCCTTATTTCGTCTCGAACCCTATATACCGCAATGCCAGTAAGGCTTTGCTATTACTGGTTATGCGTTTAGGTAAAAAAAGCTTCATAAAACAGATTAATTGATGCATAAATAGTCATAGGTAGTGACGTTTAGCTGGTTGTTAGGGATGGCTAAAGAATAATCTACTATTGAAAACGTTAATTAAATGTAAATATAATGCTGCAGCGGGATTATGGCGAGAGAAAATATCTTTGTCTCACTTATGAACCAGTACGCTTATTTGCGAAGCTTGCGGTATCGAGAAGGAATGTACGATGACAGTGGAAAAAAAAGTAGAACGTAGTCTGTTTAATGAGGTGATGGTGCCTTGTTATAACCCAATGGAAATGATCCCGGTAAAAGGGGAAGGCGCACGCGTTTGGGACCAACAAGGCCGAGAGTATATCGACTTTGCTGGTGGTATCGCTGTGAGCTGTTTGGGTCACTGTCACCCAGCAATGGTTAACGCGGTTACTGAGCAAGCAAACAAGATTTGGCATTTAAGTAATGTAATGACCAATGAACCTGCATTACGTCTAGCGAAGAAGCTAACAGACGTATGTTTTGCAGAAAAAGTATTCTTTGCCAACTCTGGTGCAGAAGCGAACGAAGCAGCATTGAAGCTAGCTCGTCGTTGGGCAGCAGATGTTCACGGTCCTGAGAAATCTGAAATCATTGCATTCAAACAAGGTTTCCACGGTCGTACTTTCTTTACCGTAACGGTCGGTGGTCAAGAGGCTTACTCTGATGGCTTCGGTCCTAAACCGGGCGATGTAACTCACCTGCCTTACAACGATATTGCAGCGCTAGAAGCGCACATCTCAGATCGCACATGTGCAATCATGATGGAACCTCTGCAAGGCGAGGGCGGTATCATCTCTCCAACATCTGAGTTCGTGAACACGGTTCGTGAACTGTGTGACAAACACAATGCGCTGCTTATCTTTGATGAAGTACAAACAGGTAATGGCCGTACAGGTAACTTTTACGCTTACCAAGGTCTAGGTGTAACACCTGACATCCTAAGCACAGCGAAATCACTAGGTGGCGGTTTCCCAATCGGCGCAATGCTAACAACGTCTGAACTTGCGACACACCTAAAAGTGGGTACGCACGGTTCTACTTACGGTGGTAACCCACTGGCGTGTGCCGTTGCTGAAGCGGTTGTTGACGTAGTAAGCCAACCTGAAACGTTGGCTGGCGTGAAAGAACGCGAAGCACTATTCCGTGATGGTTTAGCTAAGATTAACGACAAATACCAAATATTCAGTGAAGTTCGCGGTAAAGGCCTATTGCTAGGCGCTGCGCTTAATGAAGCATGGCAAGGTCGTGCTCGTGATGTATTAGTAGCAGCAGGCGAACAAGGCTTGATGGTACTGGTTGCGGGTGCAAACGTGGTTCGTTTCACACCATCACTGGTTATCACTACACAAGAAATTGAAGAAGGTTTATCAAAACTAGACAAAGCAATCGCTACGCTAGTTTAGCCTGAGCGGCGTCATAGGAATGATCGCCATTAGAGCGATCCCATGACGTACTGCTAAAGGCCCAAGCTTCTGGTTTTGGGCCTGTTTTGCATCTGGAGGGAATATTGATGCTAGTTGTTCGCCCAATAAAATTATCTGATTACGATGCGCTGCATACCTGCGCGGTTGAATCTGGTCACGGATTCACATCTCTTCCGGTTAACGAAGAACTGTTAACTAACCGAATTACTCACTCTGAATACAGCTTTGCTAAACAAGACGTGACTGAACCCGGTGATGAAGGCTATCTAATGGTTGGCTTCGACACTGAAACGGGAGAAGTCGCTGGTACGACAGGCATCGAAGCCTCAATTGGCTGGGATGTTCCGTTTTACTCTTACCACATCAGCAAAGTGGTTCACTCATCGCAAAAGCTTGGCGTGAATAACGTCGTGAAGCTACTGACTTTCGGTAATAACTACACAGGATGCAGTGAGATCTGCACACTGTTCTTGCGCCCAGCTTTCCGTGGTGGATTGAATGGTCGTTTGATGTCGAAGTGTCGCTTCCTGATCATGTCTGAGCACCCAGAGCGTTTCTCGAAAACGATTTTTGCTGAGATGCGTGGTGTATCGGATGCGGAAGGTAACTCACCTTTCTGGCAATGGCTGCAAGAGCACTTCTTCTCAATTGATTTCACGCTTGCAGATTACCTAACTGGTATCGGTAAGAAAGGTTTCATTGCTGACCTAATGCCGAAGCTGCCTATCTACGTGAACCTACTGAGCAAAGAAGCTCAGGCGGTGATTGGAGAGGTACATGATAATACACGCCCAGCACTTAAGTTGTTGGAACGTGAAGGTTTCACTAACCGCGGTTATGTCGACATCTTTGATGCAGGCCCAACGGTTGAGTGTGATTTAAGAAACATTGAATCAGTGCGTCATGCGATTCGAGCTCAGGTTCAAATTGCAGAGCACTCCAGCTCTAAAGACTTCCTAATTGGTAATACCTCGTTTGAGAACTTCCGCGCAGTAGCCGCGAAAGGCGCGTATGACCAAGCAAGCGACACAGTGATTTTATCATCTGAAGTAGCAAGCGCTCTTGAAGTAAAAGAAGGCGAATTCGTTCGCATGTTGGCTCAATAAGAGCGGCGATTATCTGTCGAAGATTTTAAGGATAGAAGTATGACTCAGTGGATAGCAGGACAGTGGGTGGCAGGTCAAGGCGACGCCATGACATCAGTAAGCCCATACAACAATGAAGTCGTGTGGCAAGGCGATAGTGCAACACCAGCGCAGGTTGAATCTGCAGTAGCAGCGGCTCGTGATGCGTTCTTAGTTTGGAAGAAACTGAGCTTTGCAGAGCGTGAAGCGGTCGTGTTGAACTTTGCTGATAAAGTAAAAGAGAACAGCGAAGAGATAGCACAGATTATTGCAAAAGAGACGGGGAAACCGATTTGGGAAACTCGTACTGAAGCGGGCGCAATGGCGGGTAAAATCGCTATCTCTATTCGTGCATACCACGAGCGTACAGGCGAAGCTTCGCGTGAAGCGGCGGGTAACCAAATCGTACTGCGCCATCGTCCATTAGGTGTTATGGCGGTATTTGGCCCTTACAACTTCCCAGGTCACCTACCTAACGGTCATATTGTTCCAGCACTGCTATCTGGTAATACCGTGGTATTTAAGCCGTCAGAGCAGACACCTTGGACAGGTGAGTTTGCGATGAAGCTATGGCAAGAAGCTGGCCTTCCTGCTGGCGTGATCAACCTAGTGCAAGGCGCGAAAGAGACAGGTATCGCACTAGCCGATGCTAAAGGTCTTGATGGCGTGCTATTCACGGGTAGTGCTAATACCGGTCATATCCTTCACCGTCAATTCGCAGGTCAACCGGGCAAGATGCTGGCGCTAGAGATGGGTGGCAACAACCCGATGGTGATCAGTGACCAATTTGGTGATGCTGACGCGACGGTTTATACCATTATTCAATCGGCTTTCATCAGTGCAGGTCAACGTTGTACGTGTGCTCGTCGCTTGTATGTTCCTGTTGGCGAGAAGGGCGATCAATTGCTCGATAAGCTCGTTGCGGCTACCTTGAAGATTCGTGTTGATCAGCCATTCGCTGAGCCTGCACCCTTCATGGGCCCACAAATCTCTGAAGCGGCAGCTAAGTTCATTCTGGACGCGCAAGCTAATCTGCAATCACTAGGTGGTGTCAGCCTAGTCGAAGCAAAAGCGGGCGAAGCGGCGTTTGTTTCTCCGGGTATTATCGATGCAACCAACATTGCTGAACTGCCAGATGAAGAGTACTTCGGCCCATTGTTGCAAGTGGTTCGCTACCAATCGCTAGAGCAAGCGGTTGAATTAGCTAACGACACACGCTTTGGTTTGTCTGCAGGCCTTGTATCAACAGACGATTCTGAATGGGAATACTTCGTTGACCATATCCGTGCGGGTATTGTTAACCGTAACCGTCAGCTAACAGGCGCAAGTGGTGATGCACCGTTTGGTGGTCCGGGTGCTTCAGGCAACCTACGCCCAAGTGCTTACTACGCAGCTGACTACTGTGCTTACCCTATGGCTTCAATGGAAGGTCGCGAAACTCAACTACCAGCATCGTTTAGCCCAGGTATTGAGCTTTAATTTAGGCTAATGAGTCTTAGGCTCATTGGTTAAGCTTGAAATAGGGAAGTGGTGTTATCGCTTCCCTTTTCCATCACGTCCGACACCTAGATTGGGCGGTAGATAATAATAGAACAAGTATGTCACAGGCTGATGGCTGCTGACTCTGTGTCTCAGCCTCTCCCTTTCTAATCCAAATTACTAGCTTGCTAGAACCTCTGACAAGGAGTCACCATGACGCCCGATCTACTCTTTAAATCACTATGGGACGATTACATTCACAGGCTGTGTCCATCGGCTGAGAAAGTGCATCACTTGCTGAAAGAAGATGAAGCGCTGATCAACGACCATATTGCACTGCGTACTTTTAATGTTGCCCCTCTCGGTATTGAAACACTAGCTAAGCCTTTCCTTGAACTGGGTTACAAGGCGTGTGGCGACTACCTGTTTGAGAGCAAGAAGCTAGTGGCTAAACACTATGAGCACCCAGACCCGAAGCAGCCAAAAGTGTTCATTAGTGAATTGAAGGTCGAAGAGTGTTCTAGTGAATTACAACAGATCGTTGCTAAGTTAGTTGAGCAGGTTGATGCAAGCAAGCTTCAAGGTCATGAGTTCTTGTTTGGTGGTCGCCAATGGAATTTGAGCTTCGCTGATTTCCAAGCACTAGCTAAAGAGAGCGAATACGCATCTTGGCTAGCGGCTCATGGATATGGTGCAAACCACTTTACGGTAAGTGTGAACCAGCTGAATAACTTTGATGAAGTGCAGGTGGTGAATGACTACCTGAGCGAGTCTGGCTTTACTATCAACGCATCTGGCGGTGAGGTTAAAGGCTCTCCAGAGGTCTTATTAGAGCAATCATCAACAATGGCAGACAAAGTCCCAGTTTCATTTGTTGAAGGCAATGAGATGATTCCAGGCGGCTTCTATGAGTTCGCTAAGCGTTATGCGATGGCTAACGGTGAGCTTTACACCGGTTTTGTGGCCGCATCGGCGGATAAGATCTTTGAGAGCACCAACAGTTAATAAAAGGTACGAGAACGGACTTATCCTAGATATGCGAGTACGCTTCGCTTCGAGGAAGTTTACAAATAGGATTCTGTGAGTTCTTCTCGTTTCTCGTATCTGCTCTCTAGATCTTTAGAAAACAAAAAAAGCCACCAAATTTGCATTTGGTGGCTTTCAAATTTTTGGCTCAGTTAATCGAGATTAACGAGTGCCGTATACCACGATAGTTTTACCGTGTGCAGAAATTAGGTTCTGCTCTTCTAGCATCTTCAAGATACGACCAACTGTCTCACGAGAACAACCAACGATCTGGCCAATCTCTTGACGAGTGATCTTGATTTGCATGCCGTCAGGGTGAGTCATTGCATCTGGCTGTTTCGCTAGGTTTAGTAGCGTTTGAGCGATACGACCTGTTACGTCAAGGAACGCTAAGTCACCAACCTTTTGGCTAGTTACTTGTAGACGGTTTGCCATTTGCGCTGAAAGGCGCATTAGGATATCTGGGTTCACTTGGATAAGTTGACGGAATTTCTTGAAAGAAATCTCAGCTACTTCACAAGGAGATTTAGCACGAACCCAAGCAGTACGTTCTTGGTCTTCTTCGAACAAGCCAAGCTCACCGATGAAGTCGCCTTGGTTTAGGTAAGAAAGAATCATTTCCTTACCTTCTTCGTCTTTGATAAGAACTGCCACAGAACCTTTAACGATGTAGTACAAGGTTTCTGCCTTTTCACCAGCATGAATCAAAGTACTTTTTGAAGGGTACTTATGAATATGACAGTGTGAAAGGAACCACTCTAATGTTGGATCGGTTTGAGGTTTACCTAGAACCATAATATCTCACTTCCTCTGCAGGGTATGCTTGCCGCTTTCCGTATTTTAGCTAAGCCTGGATTGACTTGTAGGATAAGAGCACTCGTTGAGTGCTGCAAGCTATCTTGTGTTTCGTTTAAGAATAGTATCCTTTTTCAGGTACTATTTCTTGATTTTAATCGTGACCAAGCTACGATTTTTTACGCAAAATTGTGCACATGATCACGGTATGAAAAGTAATCAACCAGAATGTCGTTTTGTTAACCTATTTTTCCGGTTTCGATAAGTTGTTGCAGGATTGGCCTCACAATGAGCTCCATAGCAAAACTCATCTTGCCGCCTGGCACCACTAGCGTGTTATGACGAGACATAAACGAGCCATCAATCATAGCCAGAAGGTAGGGGAAATCGACGTTTTTGATGCCACGCAAACGTATAACTACGAAGCTTTCGTCTAAACTTGGAATCCCTTTGGCGTTGAGTGGGTTCGATGTATCTACGGTTGGAACACGCTGAAAGTTTATGTGAGTGCGCGAAAATTGCGGGGTAATGTAGTTGAGGTAATCATCCATTGAACGAACAATGGAGTCCATTACCGCTTCGCGTGAGTGACCACGATCGCGAGTGTCACGAACGAATTTTTGAATCCACTCTAGGTTTACGATGGGCACCATGCCGATCAGCAAATCGACGTGTTGAGAAACGTTAATGTCGCCATCAACCACACCGCCGTGCAAGCCTTCGTAAAACATCACATCGGAATTTTCCGGGATCTCTTGCCATGGCGTGAAGGTGCCCGGCATTTGATTGTAAGGCACGGCTTCATCAAAGGTGTGCAGGTAGCTTCTTACTTTACCTGTACCTTCGTTACCGTATTTACGGAAGAACTCTTCTAGCGCACCAAAGTCGTTGGCTTGAGGACCAAAGTAGCTGATGTGCTTACCTTGCTCGCGCGCTTTACGGATCTCGACATCCATCTCTGGACGTGTGAAGCGATGGAAACTATCCCCTTCAACCCAAGCTGCCTTCACGTCCATCATATTGAACATTTTACGGAAGGCTTCTGAGGTAGTGGTGGTACCGGCTCCAGATGAACCCGTCACCGCAATAATTGGATGTTTAGCGGACATGACAACCCTTGTCTTTTGAGTAACTTACTTGTTAGCAATCGTTTACCACTATAACACGGCTCCTTTATGAGCGCAGCTTAGAAGCGTTTTGTGACTTGAATATCAACGGTTTCATGGAGTTCAGAAAACACGATGCTGACTTCTCCTGAAGCTAATTGATGTTTCACTTGGTCAATCTTGTTTTGCAGTGAAACCTCTACGTCGCCGTAGTCTGTGCCTTCACGCAGCACGAACTCTTTGATGAGGTTTTCCAGTGTCTCTGGTGCAATGTCTTGCCATGGGATGATCATAAATACTTCTCTCTTTTATGTTCATAGATATGTTTATTGATGTAGAAATGCGTGTGCGTAGTAATGTTTTGCTTCTATTTACTAAGGCTCGGTCATTATGCCGAATCTTGGATACTTTCATAGTAGGCAGGCAAGGCTTCTTCTAACCAAAATCTTGGCTTGAGTGTGCTGCCAGTAATAAACCCAACATGTCCGCCTTTTTGGAACAGTCGATAATCGATGTTATCGGGTAGAACGAACTTTGGGATTACATCATCGGTCATGAAAGGGTCGTCTTTGGCATGAATGATCTGCGTCGGCAGTTTAATCTTGTTGAGCTTAGGCAGCGCAGAACATTGCGCATAATAATCTTGGGCATTTTTGAAGCCGTGCAGCGGTGCAGTGATTCGTTCATCAAACTCATACAGTTTGGTGATGTTCTTGATGGCTTCAGCTGTGATGCCAAGTTTTTCCTGTAGCAGGTTAACTTTTTTTAACGCATTCGATTTTAGAGAGTTGAGCAGGTACTTCTTATAAAGTTTGGAGAAACCGCGCTCAATACGACTCGAGCAACACGCTAAGTCAAATGGAGCAGATACGATTGTCGCCGCCGACAGCAATGGGTCGTCTGCGTACTCAGCTAAATAGTTCGCCAGCATGTTCCCACCTAAAGATATGCCAACCGCAACCTTCGGGTTATTCGGAAACTGGGCGTGTAGGTGTCTTAGGAAAAAGCGCGCATCTTCGACCTCACCTGAATGGTAAGCACGAGCTAGGCGATTGGGTTTTCCGCTGCAGCCTCTGAAGTGCATCATTACCGATAACCAACCATCTTTAGCAAATGCATTCATCAATCCGTTGGCGTAAGGGCTCTCAAAGCTACCTTCTAAACCATGGAATAGAACGAATATCGGCTTGTTACTTCGATCACCATTGCTTGGGTTGTCACAGTCTGGTGATTCGCTCCAAGCAAGATCAAGAAAGTCACCATCGGGAGTTTCTAAGGTTTGCCAGTGAGGATGAAACAGCGCCTGTTTTCTAATAAACCGTGGCACTAAGGTTTGTAAGTGCGGATTAGAGAGACCAGCGGCTGCGGTAAATATTGTCATAAAAACGATCCATGCTTCTTTGATGGGCTTTGATAACGTGTTGAGCTTGCAGTGAAACGCCCACGTTTTTATTTGAGCTTGGTTGATTCTCGGCATAAGCGCAAGGCTTTCACTTATACGAGACACAAAAACAGGCTATGGGTAACCAGTTGAATAGTATCAATGTTAGGTGCGTTAAACACTTAATTGTGCGTATTAGTCAGTGCATGCAAATGAAGAGAGACAGGGCGCAGTTAAGCTTGGATCTTGATTGAAGAAAAAGGAAAGAGAATGAGCTAGGGCTGAGGTGCTGGTTCAGAAAAAGCGTCGTAGAGGTTTTCTGCTCCTAATAAACGACAGTACTGAAACGCGAGCGGTGATTGCTGGTTAGCGTAAAGCTGTAGGGAGTTTATACAGTCGACGAGATCGGACTGTTGTTGCTTTTCAAGCTGTAACTCAAACTGTAAGGCTTCACGGTATAGTGAGTCGACAACGTGTGCTTTGAGGTGTTTACGTAGCTCTCGATAACTATGAAGCAGGGTTTCAGAGCGGCTCAAGCATTGTTGTACTTTGTGCCACTCTTCTTCAGCAAAAGACAATTGCTGCTCATCAAGCCATTTGAGAAGCAGCAGTAGATTGACGTTGCCGTGGAACTGGTTTTGCAAAGCTAGGCACGCATCCTTTACACCGCGCACACTGTAATACTGAAGGCTAAATTGCCATAGTCGTTCCAGTGTTAGTGATATTGGGGCGTGCTCTGGGCTCATAAGCTATCCATATCCTGTTCCATCTGCTCAAGCTCTTCTTGAGTGGACATCCAATCCATTTCAACTTCTTCTAGCTGTGACTTACTGCTCGCTTGGAGAGCGAGTACTTTATTCAGTTTAGCCTTATTTTCAGCTTCATACAGTGAAGTGTCGGATAATTCTTGCTCGGCTTCTTCAAGAGCCTGCGTTAATTTATCCATCTGTTTTTCAAATTGAGTCAGCTTTTTACGCAGTGGTGCCGTCAGTTTACGGAACTCGGCTTCTTTACGTTTCTGCTCTTTTTTCGCTGCTGCACTGTTGGCACCGTCTTTTGCTGGTGCCAATGCTTGTGCTTCTTTGCGCTCAACTTTCTGCTGTTCGGTTAGCCACTTGTAGTAATCGCTTAAGTCACCATCAAACGGTGCTACTTGGCGGTCGTGTACAAGGTATAAATCATCGGTAG
Organism: Vibrio sp. 10N.286.48.B8; assembly: GCF_003050085.1. Taxonomy (NCBI): domain Bacteria; kingdom Pseudomonadati; phylum Pseudomonadota; class Gammaproteobacteria; order Vibrionales; family Vibrionaceae; genus Vibrio; species Vibrio sp. 10N.286.48.B8. The sequence continues at coordinate 132,140 of NZ_PIGD01000014.1, forward strand.
TTGCACGCAATAGGTAACGGTCATGCGATACGATAACCATTGCACCTTCAAATGTCTGCAGGGCAAAAGTCAGCGCTTGACGCATGTCGAGATCCAAGTGGTTGGTTGGTTCATCGAGTAGCAACAGGTTTGGTTTTTGCCATACCAGTAGCGCTAATACTAAACGCGCTTTTTCACCACCAGAGAAAGGTGCTACTTTATCGAGCGCTTTTTCACCTTGGAAACCGAAGCTACCTAGGTAATCACGCAGTTGTTGTTCGGTGTGCTTAGGGGCAATCTGCATCATGTGTTGCAGCGGTGTTTCTTCAGGGTGCAGAGTTTCTAATTGGTGTTGTGCAAAGTAACCAATCTTAACGCCTTGCGAATAGCTCAGTTCACCGCCTTGCTGTTTCAGTTCGCCTGAAAGCAGCTTAATCAGCGTGGATTTACCAGCACCATTTCGACCAAGCAAACCAATACGACTGCCCGGTACTAGGTTCAAGCGAATCTTTTCTAGAATTAGGTTGTCGTCGTAGCCAGCAGATACCTCATCCATCATCATGATTGGGTTTGGTAGTGCGTCTGGCTCTCTAAACTCAAAGCTGAATGGGTTATCAAACTGAGCAGGTAGTACTTGTTCCATTTTCTCTAGCGCTTTAATACGGCTTTGCGCTTGGCGAGCCTTTGACGCTTTGTAACGGAAACGGTCAATGTAGCTCTGCATGTGAGACATCTGTTTCTGCTGCTTTTGGTACATCGCTTGTTGCAGAACCAGTTTTTGCGCTCGTTGGGTTTCGAACGATGAGTAGTTACCCGTGTACTCATTGAGCTGTTGATTTTCAACATGCACGATGCGGTTGACGATAGGGTCTAAGAAGTCTCTATCGTGCGAGATAAGCACTAGCGTACCAGGGTAGCTTTGTAACCAACGCTCTAGCCACATTACTGCGTCCAAATCCAAGTGGTTGGTAGGTTCATCGAGTAGTAGTAGGTCACTGCGACACAGTAGGGCTTGCGCTAGGTTCAAACGCATACGCCAACCACCTGAGAATTGGGTTAGGTTCCATGCCATTTGTTCTTGGCTAAAACCTAAGCCGTCCAGTAACTCGGCAGCGCGCGCCTTGATGCTGTAGCCACCAATGGTTTCAATCTTGCCGTGGATCTCTGCGACCAAGGTGCCGTTGTCGGCTTGTTCAGCTTTCTCTAATTGATCTTCAAGGCCGCGGTATTCACGGTCACCATCAATCACGTATTCAATTGCTGTTCTTTCTAATGCTGGTGTTTCTTGAGCAACCCAAGCCATTTCCCAATGGGCAGGTTTGCTGAATGAGCCTGCATCAATAGACAGTTCGTCCTTAATTAAGGCGAATAGCGTAGATTTACCACAGCCGTTTTTACCAACCAAACCGATCTTGTCGCCAGGGTGAAAAGTCGCAGATGCTTGGTCGAGGAGTGGCTTACCGCCGCGTAGCAATTGAATATCAGAGAAAGTAATCATAATTGAAATAGCATAGAAATTAGAGGTGAACAGACGCCTGCATAGTAGGCTGAAACCAGATAAAAGTCGATCACAATGCAATTTGCGTTATGATGCCAATAACATATTAATAACTTTTGCTTAAATTCTTGTGGCCTTGCCACCGTTTAGCCTTCAAAGGAATGTTTCAAAGGAATGAGTAATACTCCCTCGACAGACAAACCCGTGCCAAAGGTGCTGGTCATCTATGCGCACCCTGAGCCGCAAACCTCTATCGCTAACCAGATCATGGTTAAAAAGATAGAGTCACTTGGGAATGTCAAAATCCACGATCTCTACGCCATCTATCCGGACTTCTTTATTGATGTGCCTTCCGAGCATGAATTGCTGCTTGAATATGATGTGATTGTGTTCCAACACCCTTTGTTTATGTATTCATGTCCTTCGTTGTTGAAAGAGTGGTTTGATCGCGTGTTAGGTAAGGGTTTTGCCTTTGGTGAGCAAAGCGCACTTAAGGGCAAACACTGGCGTAGCGTTATCACAACCGGTGGTAAAGAAGAGGCGTTTGGTGCCGCAGGCTATAATAAATATCCATTACAAGAGATTTTGCAACCATTCGAGCTTACCGCTGCTTTGTGTCAGATGAATTGGATATCCCCTTTGGTTTTACACTGGGCACGAAATGTTACCGATATGACGCGTTACCAACACGCAGAAGCGTATCGAAATTGGTTGCGAGACCCGCTACAAGATATAGGAGCAGATGATGGCTCTGACTAATGATTTTCTACAAAGTAGCGTTATATTCTTAGCGGCTGCTGTGGTTGCGGTTCCTATCGCGCAGCGAGCTGGCTTGGGTTCAGTACTCGGTTATTTATTGGCTGGTGTCGCGATTGGGCCTTGGGGACTTGGCTTAATCAGTGACGTAGAGGCGATTCTGCACTTCTCCGAATTCGGGGTAGTACTGCTGCTCTTCCTGATTGGCCTAGAGCTTAACCCGAAAAAATTGTGGCAGATGCGAGCCCCCATTCTCGGGCTGGGTGGCGCGCAAGTGCTGATCACCACCCTGATTATTACCGCCATCGCCTGTATGTTCGGTTTAACGTGGCAAACTAGCCTAGTGATAGGTATGGGCTTAGCTTTGTCTTCGACCGCAATCGCGTTGCGGGTTATTGAAGAGCGTGAACTCGGTGGTAAAGAAGCGGGGCAGTCTGGCTTTGCAGTGTTACTTTTCCAAGATATTGCAGTAATCCCTATGCTAGCAATGCTACCTTTGCTAGCAGGTAATACAGGCGGCAGCTGGGCGGACATGCTTTGGATGCTGGGTGGTGTGATTGGTCTGCTGGTCGGTGGCCACTTCTTATTGAGGCCTTTGTTCCGCTACGTCGTTATGAGTGGTGTGCGTGAGCTATTTACTGTTGCAGCGTTGTTACTTGTGATTGGTATTGCCGTCATCATGCAACAGATTGGCTTGTCGATGGCATTGGGTACTTTCCTAGCGGGCGTGCTTCTAGCTGAAAGTGAATATCGACATGAGCTTGAAATTGCGATTGACCCATTCAAAGGGTTGTTGCTTGGTCTGTTCTTCATCTCTGTGGGTATGGCGGTGAATTTAGGCTTACTTGCTGAAAGCCCATTCGCGATACTGATTGCTGTATTAGCTCTCGTGGTTTTGAAAGGCTTAGTGCTGTATGGGCTAGCTCGTATTTTCGGTACTCAAGCCAAAGCCCGCAGTCGCATGGCGATGATTCTTAGCCAAGGTGGTGAGTTCGCTTTCGTTATTTTTACCGCGGCGAGTGCTCAAGGTATCTTAAGCGGCGAACAAGTGTCGTTCTTACTGGTGGTTGTGAGTTTGTCGATGGTGACCACGCCATTGATGCTCAAGCTGCAAGACCGATTCTTTGCTCGTCAACTTAACCAAATCAGCGAAAACGCAATGTCTTCGGATGTTGTCGATCGCAGTCCTCGAGTGATCATTGCAGGCTTTGGTCGTTTTGGTCAGATCATTGGTCGTTTGATGTATGCCAATAAGATTCGTATTACCGTTCTTGAGAGTGATGCCAGCCAAATCCATATCCTTAGAAAGTTTGGCTACAAAGTATTTTACGGAGACTCGACTCACCTCGAGCTGTTACGCGCAGCTGGTGCTGATAAAGCAGAGGCGATTGTGCTGTGTACTGACTCTCCCGATGAAATCATGAAAACCGTCGATTTATGTAAGCAGCACTTCCCGCGCTTAAAGATCTTAGCTCGTGCACGAAGCCGTGTTGAAGCATATCAATTACTTAACCACGGTGTGAGTAACTACTCTCGTGAAACCTTCCTTGGTGCACTGGATTTAGGTCGTCAAACATTGACTGAACTTGGTATGCATCCATATAAAGCGAAGCGAGCAGAAGCACACTTTAGAAAGTTGGATAATGGTATGCTCAAAGAGTTACTGCCTCAGCATAACGAAGATGCCGAGTTGGCCCAAAGAGCGAAAGAGGCTCGTAAAGAGCTTGAAGAGATTTTTGGACACGAGATGGAAAACGATCACCAGTCTCGAAACTATTGGCAGTAGCCTGAATTGATAACTAATAGCTTGAGTTTAGAGATATAGCTTGAGCTAAGAAATAACAGTCTAGAGAACTAATCTAATAATAAACGTGGTCTCTGCTTTTTCTTAAATAGATCTAGAGTGGAAGAACTACGAATCCAGAGTAGTAAAGGATAAGAACGTGAAACAGAAAAAACGCTTTATCGCAGGAGCAAGCTGCCCAAGTTGTAATACTCAAGACACACTCCGTTGGTGGATTGAAAATAATATCGAGCTGGTGGAATGTGTCGATTGTGACTTCACAGAACAGCGTAAACCGAAAACTGTAGAGAAATCTGAACACGCGAATCAAGAAATGATCGGTATTTTTAAGCCTGAATGATTGAGTTTCGTTAATTGATCCCCATAATATCCGGGTACAGAATTTTTCCTAAGCTCAACTGTTCGAGCTTAGTCCAAACCTCCTTGGAGCTCTCATGAAAATTGAAAAGAACGTAGTAGTTAGTGTTGCATATCAAGTGAAACTTGAAGATGGCGTAGTAGTTGACCAATCAACTGCAGAAGCTCCACTAGATTACCTTCACGGTCACAACAACCTAATTACAGGTCTTGAAAAAGAGCTTGAAGGCAAAGTAGCTGGCGACAAGTTCTCTGCAACGGTTACTCCAGAAGACGCATACGGCGAGCACAACGACGCACTAGTTCAACGTGTTCCTGCTGACGTATTCCAAGGTGTTGAGCAAATCGAAGTTGGCATGCGTTTCCTAGCGGATACTGACCAAGGTCCAATCCCAGTAGAAGTTACTGAAGTAGATGGCGACGAAGTTGTTGTTGATGGTAACCACATGCTAGCTGGCCAAACTCTAACGTTTGACGTTGAAGTTGTAGCGGTTCGTGAAGCGACTGAAGAAGAAGTTCAACACGGTCACGTACACCAAGAAGGCGGCTGTGGCGGTCACGACCACGATCATGACCACGAAGGCGGTTGCTGTGGTGGCGAAGGCCATGACCACGGTGAAGAGAAAAAAGACGGCTGCTGCGGCGGCGGTAGCTGTGGTTCTCACTAATACCGAATTAACGGTTTAGTTTAAGAATCTTGAAAGCCTCCCTTGTGGAGGCTTTTTGTGTTTAGGAGTCTAGCTTTTTGATCTCGCTTTTATCCACCAAACCAAGTGTCCGAAAGTCTAAGCATTCGCAAAAAATTTGGTTTTCGCTATCAGACATCGAACCATGGATGTGGTATTGATAGCACAATATTATAAGACGACGTCAGTGGAGAGTTTGTATGTCACAGCCTTTTTCAATTGCCATTCATGGTGGTGCAGGAACCATCTTGCGAGAGCAAATGAGCGATGAATTAAAAGCGGGTATTACCGAGGCTTTGGAAAAATCGGTTTTGGCTGGTTATAAAATATTGCAATCGGGTGGTGATGCTCTGGATGCGGTAGTCGCATCGGTTAAGGTGATGGAAGACAGTCCCCACTTTAATGCCGGCAAAGGCTCGGTTCTAACGCATGATGAATTTGTTGAAATGGACGCTTCTGTGATGCATGGCCGCGAAATGGATGCGGGGGCAATTGCAGGCGTTCGTCATATCAAAAACCCGATTGAACTTGCGCGTGATGTGATGCTGAAAAGCGACCATGTACTATTGATTGGTGAAGGCGCCGAGAAGTTTGCGTTTAAGCATGAATATACGTTTACTGAGCAAGACTACTTCTTTACTGAACGCCGTTATGACCAGCTTCAGTCGATGAAAGAGAAAGGCATTTTTGCTTTGTCTGAAGCGAAATATGATGAACAGCAAGCTGAGAAATACCCTGACGACAAAAAGTACGGCACGGTCGGTGCAGTCGCATTAGACCAAGCGGGCAACTTAGCGGCAGCCACCAGTACCGGTGGCGTGACCAATAAGAAATACGGTCGTGTCGGGGATTCTCCGATTATTGGTGCAGGAACCATGGCTGAAAATGGCAACGTTGCTGTCTCAACAACCGGGATGGGCGAGTTCTTTTTAAGAAAGATGGTTGCGAGTGATGTGGCGGCACGAATGCGTTATCTCAAAGAAGATGTGCATACCGCTTGTGAACACATTATCCAAGGTGAACTGAAAACCATGGGCGGGGAAGGTGGCTTGATCGCTATCGATGACCAAGGCGATATTCATTTTGGTATGAACAGCTCTGGGATGTATCGTGCAAGCGTTGATATTCAAGGCCGTGTAGAAGTGAAGATTTATGCTGATGAGTAATCTCATACAGGCGTAAATTAAATTACCAAGTACATAAACAAAGGGCGACAGATATTTTCTGCCGCCCTTTGTTTTTCAATTATGGCAAATGAGCAGTAGCCCATTTGAATTGAACTTAATAGTGTGGAGGTGGCGTCTCTTCTGATGCGTCTGCTAGGTTAGAGCCATCCATATTTTTCACTTTGCCAACCACGAACTTCATCTGATCTTGCATTCTCGTGATCAACATTTGCTGTTGGCTAAGCGCTTCATTGAGTTCTTCAATGGTCTGTTCTTGGAAAGCTAGCTGACACTCTAGGTCATTAACGCGGCTTTCTAGTTGTTCAACTCGCTTTTCTGTCATCGTTCTTAATCCACATTCCAAGCTTGGGCAATGCCCGCAGAGGTGCCCGATATCACACGGTTCTTATCATCAAAGGCTGCATCATACACTACCGCACGAGGAGGGCGAGCATCTTTTAGTGGCTCAGCATCGTGGCGAGAAATTCGTTTGCCATCCTGAGTATTCCACACACTCACTTGGCTAGATGGTGTGCCTGTCACCAACATACTGCCGTCATCAGAAAAACGAGCACTCGAGAAAATCAACTGTCGAGACCAGCTTTGCAGTTGTGCTTGAGGTTCGCCCGTTTCAAGATCCCAAATCATTGCTTGGTTGCCGCCATCAGAGGTAAAAGCCAGCTCACCATCGCGTTGTAGCGCGACTCGTACTACTCTTTGTTCATGCTCAAAGGAGCGCAATACCAAGCCCGACTCGGTATCCCACAGGTAGGCTTTATAGTCGTTGCCACCTGATAACGCGTAGCGACCATTGGAAGAAAGGGACACGGAATTCACTTTTTCTCGGTGAGCGAGGAACTCCAGACGGCGTCCGGTGACTAAGTCCACATAGATGGCTTTACCATTAGAAAGGCCAAGCAGTACTTTTTCACCATTGCTAGAGATATCAACATCACGGATCAAGCCGTCGGAGATAGACCATAGCCCTTCAGCTTGTGTCCAAGATAGGTCCCAAACTGCAAAGTTCATCTGACTGGCGGTAATGGCAAAGCGGCCATTGTCCGAGATACGGATACGTGATACTTGGTTTTCTAACTGATCTTGTGGGCCAAGCTGAGCCAACTCTTGGTTTTGGGCGAGATCCCAAAGCAGTAGTTGTTTTTGCTGAGAGTAGAGCAGGGCGAAGCGTCCATCTCTGCTGAGTGCAAAGCTGGTGGCACCGTTGGGTTCAATTTCCCAACGTTGCTCATCATCTTGGAAGAAAAAACATCCATTTAACAAGGTGATGACAATTGCACATAGCAATGAATGGAAAAATATTTGCATCACGTCTAATAATCCGGTTTTTGTCGAAAGACATATGACTAGTATATTGTTATAACTAACGTATTCACACCAATCTAATCATTAGATTTGTGCACAATAACCAATGGCTTGGCCATTAATTGGAGAATTCAATGAAATCAGTTTTAAAAGTATCACTGCTTGCCGCAACGGTTATGCTAGCAGTTGGTTGTCAGAAAGAAGAACCAAAGGCAGAAGCTCCACAGGTAGAAGAAGTTAAAGTTGAAGCAGTAAACTTTAAAACAGAAGATGACAAAGCGGCTTACGCAATCGGTGTATCTTTCGCTAACTACCTAAGCACAAGCATTGATAAGCCAAGCGAGCTAGGTATCAACCTAGACAAAGATATGGTTCTTCAAGGTATCGAAGACGTATTTGCAGAGAAAACAGCACTTAACGAAGAAGAAACTCGCGCAGCTCTTGAAGCTCTAGACAAGCGTGTTGCTGAAACGATGCAAGCACAAGCGGCAGAAAAATCTGCAGAAGTGAAGAAAGCTGGTGATGACTTCCGTGCTGAGTTCGCTAAAACTGAAGGCGTTAAGCAAACTGAATCTGGCCTACTTTACCAAGTAATGACACAAGGTGAAGGCGCTTCTCCGAAAGACACCGATACAGTTCAAGTACACTACAAAGGTACACTAACTGATGGTACTCAGTTCGATAGCTCTTACGATCGTGGCGAACCAGCAACATTCCCACTAAACCGCGTAATCCCAGGCTGGACTGAAGGCGTACAGCTGATGCAAGTCGGTTCTAAGTACAAGTTCGTTATCCCGCCAGAGCTAGCATACGGTGAGCAAGACACACCGACTATCCCAGCTAACTCAACGCTAGTATTCGAAGTAGAACTACTAAACATCGATAACGCTGAAGCAGCTACTGCACAGTAATATCGGTCAAAAGCCTCGTACTAAAATACGTTGATTGAATAAAAAGCCTAACTTTGAGTTAGGCTTTTTTTATGATTTGAAGATGAGTATTTGATTTTTAAACTTGTTCTAAATCACTAGTTGCAATGTTAGCTAGGTGTGCAATTAAAATTTTCTGATAAACTTACATAAATTTGTTGATTTTTCACACGAAGGTAAGGAATAAGTGACTACTACAGAAACAGTCAATGCAGATGTGTTACTTGAAATGGAATCAGTCCACGTTATGCCATTCAGTGAACACGATAAAATCATTCTAAGATCTTATGAGGCCGTTGTTGACGGTATTGCGAGCCTTATTGGTCCGTTTTGTGAAATCGTTTTGCACTCTTTAGAAGACCTCAATACTTCTGCGATTAAAATTGCCAACGGCGAAAATACAGGTCGTCAGGTTGGCTCGCCGATCACCGATCTTGCATTGAAGATGCTAAAAGATATTGAAGGTTCTAAGCGTAACTTCTCACGTTCATATTTCACTCGCGCTAAAGGTGGAGTGTTGATGAAGTCGATCACGGTTGCTATCCGCAACGGTGAAGACCGAGTGATTGGCCTACTGTGTATTAACGTGAACCTAGACGCGCCATTCTCACAAGTACTGCAATCGTTCATGCCAACACAAGACGCAGACGAAGCCGCATCATCGGTTAACTTCGCTAGTGACGTTGAAGAACTTGTCGACCAAACGGTTGAACGCACCATTGAAGAAATTAACGCTGACAAATCGGTATCGAACAATACTAAGAACCGTCAGATCGTGATGGAGCTTTACGACAAAGGTATTTTCGATATCAAAGACGCGATTAACCGCGTTGCTGAGCGACTGAACATCTCTAAGCACACCGTGTACCTATACATCCGCCAACGTAAAACAGAGGATGAAGAGGGTTGCTAAGCTATACACTCCTAGTTAATGGGCCGGTATATGGCTCACAGTCAGCAAGAAGTGCCTACCAGTTTGCCGTGGCTCTGATTAAACAGGGCCACAAACTTCACAGTGTGTTCTTCTATCAAGATGGCGTTAGTAACGGCTCAGACCTTACCGTACCGGCTAACGATGAATTTGACTTAGCTTCAGCTTGGCAAAAGCTGGCTGATGAGCACGATGTTAGCCTTGAAACCTGTGTGGCTGCTGCGCTAAGACGCGGAGTGATTAGCTCTGAAGAAGCAGAGCAACATCAACTAAGTGCCTCTAACCTAGCAACTGGATTTACTCAGGCCGGATTAGGGAGCTTATCGGAAGCACTACTAACGCAAGATAGGGTTGTGCAGTTTTGAGAAAGTTAGCCTTTATATTTAACAGTTACCCTCATACGACCGCTGCGGGTAGAGAAGGGTTAGACGCCCTGCTTGCTGCGTCCGCATACAGTGAAGACATTGCCGTGTTCTTTGTTGGTGATGGGGTGACTCAGCTTCTTAAAGCGCAGCAGCCCGACGAAACACTATCGCGTGACTACATCTCTGCATTCAAACTTATGGACCTTTACGACATCGAACAGGTGTATGTGTGTCAGCATAGTCTGAGTCAGTTTGGCCTTTCAGCAGACAACCTGTTGATCGATGTGACCACCGTTGAAGCCGACGAGTTAACGCAGAAGTTATCTCAGTGCCAACAGATACTGACTTTCTAAGGGACGCTATGCTTCATATCGTAAAATCAGTCGACAAACTTAAACTCGCATTGACCTACTCTCAGCCACAGGATCAGTTCCTTTTGGTGGAAGATGCGGTGTATGTTTGCCTTCCAAATCATGAGTTATTCACTCAAATCTGCGCAGTAGAGCAGGTGTCGGTGTTAAAACCAGATCTCGATAGCCGAGGTTTACAACTACTTGTCTCAAGTACCATTGATCAAGTTGACTTCGATGGCTTCGTTAAACTGACGGTTTTGAACGACAAATCAGTGACTTGGTAAGCGTGTTTTATCAGTTTGGTTAAAATTAGACCATCCTGAGCTCTAGACGGCTAAAAAAGATCTGTATATTTCTTGACACACCTCCCACTGCTGAATAGAATTTTGCGTCCCTAATTACGACTTGTGATTAGGGATAGATTTTTCACAAAGCTTACTTTCAAGTAAATTTCAGGAGCTAGTTAATGGCAACTATTAACCAGTTGGTTCGCAAGCCTCGTGTAAAGCAAGTTGTTAAAAGCAACGTGCCTGCACTAGAAGCGTGCCCACAAAAACGTGGTGTATGTACTCGTGTTTACACTACTACACCTAAAAAACCTAACTCGGCACTACGTAAAGTATGTCGTGTACGTCTAACCAACGGTTTCGAAGTAACTTCGTACATCGGTGGTGAAGGTCACAACCTTCAAGAGCACAGTGTTGTACTAATCCGTGGCGGTCGTGTAAAAGACCTTCCGGGTGTTCGTTACCACACTGTTCGCGGCGCGCTAGACTGTGCTGGCGTTAACGACCGTAAACAAGGTCGTTCTAAGTACGGTGTGAAACGTCCTAAGTCTTAATGCATTTTCTTTTTTAAAAGAAAGCGTTAAGTAAGGCCAAACACTATTTTATTTATTATTCTGAAAAGTTTTGGAAAAAACCTGAAGAAGACAACGGAGAATATCCATGCCACGTCGTCGCGTAATAGGTCAGCGTAAGATCCTTCCAGATCCTAAGTTCAAATCTGAATTGCTGGCAAAATTCGTTAACATCCTTATGGTTGACGGAAAGAAATCTACTGCAGAGAAAATCGTTTACACTGCACTAGATTCAATGGCTGAGAAGTCTGGTAAAGACCACTTAGCTGTATTTGAAGAAGCTCTTGAAAATGTTCGCCCAGCGGTAGAAGTTAAATCTCGCCGTGTAGGTGGTTCAACTTACCAAGTACCTGTAGAAGTTCGTCCGGTTCGCCGTAACGCTCTTGCTATGCGTTGGGTAGTTGAAGCTGCGCGTAAGCGTGGTGAAAAATCTATGGCTCAACGCCTAGCTGCTGAAATGCTAGACGCGTCTGAGAACAAAGGTACTGCGGTTAAGAAACGTGAAGACGTTCACCGCATGGCTGACGCAAACAAAGCGTTCGCACATTACCGTTGGTAATACCTTTTTAGTGCTGCAAGGTTCCTTGCAGCACTTCTTTAGTTCCTATGCTTATGCTAGGAACTATTGCTATTTCTAGGGCAAGCAATTTTTAGCGAAGCATCGCTTTTAACGCATAATCTAGGCATAGCAATAGTCCCTAAGTCTCTAATAAGAGGATTCAACCGTGGCTCGTAAAACTCCTATAGAGCAATACCGTAATATCGGTATCGTTGCTCACGTAGATGCAGGTAAAACAACCACAAGTGAACGTATTCTGTTCTATACCGGTCTTTCTCATAAAATCGGCGAAGTTCACGATGGTGCAGCAACCATGGACTGGATGGAGCAAGAGCAAGAGCGCGGTATTACGATCACTTCAGCAGCAACCACTACGTTTTGGCGTGGTATGGAAGCTCAGTTCTCGGACCACCGTATCAACATCATCGACACTCCTGGACACGTTGACTTCACAATCGAAGTAGAACGTTCTTTGCGTGTACTTGATGGTGCAGTTGTTGTGTTCTGTGGCTCATCTGGTGTTGAACCTCAGTCAGAGACAGTATGGCGTCAAGCTGATAAGTACCAAGTTCCACGTATGGTTTTCGTTAATAAAATGGACCGTACAGGCGCAGATTTCTTGCGCGTAGTTGAACAGATCAAGGACCGCCTAGGCGCAACTCCTGTTCCAATTCAACTGAACATTGGTGCTGAAGAAAACTTCCAAGGTGTTGTCGATCTTCTCAAGATGAAGGCAATCAACTGGAACGAAGCTGACCAAGGCATGACTTTCACGTACGAAGATATTCCTGCAGACATGCAAGAAATGGCTGAAGAATATCGTACCGAACTTGTTGAAGCTGCTGCAGAAGCAAATGAAGAGCTGATGGATAAGTACCTTGAAGAAGGTGAATTAACAGAAGCTGAAATCAAGCAAGGTCTTCGTATTCGTACACTTAATAATGAAATCGTACTTGCCACTTGTGGTAGTGCATTCAAAAACAAAGGTGTACAAGCTGTTCTAGATGCAGTGGTTGATTTCCTTCCTTCTCCAGTCGATGTACCTGCAATTAAAGGTATCGATGAAGACGAGAACGAAGCAGAGCGTCACGCAGACGACAAAGAACCGTTCTCTGCGCTAGCATTCAAGATTGCAACAGACCCATTCGTTGGTACTTTAACTTTCATCCGTGTTTACTCTGGTGTTGTTGAAAGCGGTAAAACAGCTTACAACTCTGTGAAGAAACAACGTGAACGCTTAGGTCGCATTGTTCAAATGCACTCAAACAAGCGTGAAGAAGTAAAAGAAGTACGAGCAGGTGACATCGCAGCCATCATTGGCCTGAAAGATGTGACTACTGGTGAAACCCTTTGTGATCAGAACCATAAGATTGTTCTTGAGCGCATGGAGTTCCCAGACCCAGTTATTCAGATCGTTGTAGAGCCAAGCTCTCAAGCTGATCAAGATAAAATGACTATCGCTCTAGGTAAACTAGCAGCGGAAGACCCATCGTTCCGCGTTGATATGGATGCGGAAACTGGCCAGACTCTAATTTCTGGTATGGGTGAACTACACTTAGATATCATCGTTGACCGTATGAAGCGTGAATTTAGCGTGAACTGCAACGTTGGTAACCCGCAAGTGGCTTACCGTGAGACTATTCGTGGTACAGCGAAAGCGGAAGGTAAATTTATCCGTGAACATGGTGGTAAAGGTCAGTACGGTCACGTATGGCTAAAACTGGAACCATCAGAAGCTGGCGAAGGCTTTGTCTTTGTGGATGAAATTGCCAATGGTATCGTACCGAAAGAGTTTATTGCTTCAGTCGCTAAAGGCGTTGAAGAGCAGATGAACAATGGTGTGCTTGCTGGCTATCCAGTTTTGGATATCAAAGCTACACTATATGATGGTTCTTACCATGAAACAGATTCAAGTGAGATGGCGTTTACAATCGCTGCCTCTATGGCTTTCAGAACGGGTGCACTTGAAGCGCAACCAGTTTTGCTTGAGCCTATGATGAAAGTTGAAGTAACTACTCCAGAAGACTGGATGGGTGACGTTGTTGGCGATATTAACCGTCGTCGCGGCATCATCGAAGGTATGGACGAGGGGACAGCTGGCCTGAAGATAATTCGTGCACAAGTTCCGTTGTCTGTCATGTTCGGTTACGCAACTGATTTACGTTCTGCGACACAAGGTCGTGCTTCTTACTCTATGGAGTTTAGTGAGTACGCTGAAGTGCCTAACAATGTTGCAAAAGCAATCATTGCAGAGCGTGGTTAAACAAAAGGAAGGCATTTTTTTTCATTTTTTGAAAGAACAATGCGTCCAAATATTGCGCTAACGAGAGTTGGCGCATAAAATAGCAATTTCTGGCGCGTCTCGCTCAATAATGAACGTGGCGAATCATAACTAGGAAGGAACACGATTGTGTCTAAAGAAAAATTTGAACGTACGAAACCGCACGTAAACGTTGGTACTATCGGCCACGTTGACCACGGTAAAACAACTCTAACTGCTGCTATCTGTACTACTCTTGCAAAAGTATACGGCGGTGTTGCTAAAGATTTCGCATCTATCGATAACGCTCCAGAAGAGCGTGAGCGCGGTATCACAATCGCAACTTCTCACGTTGAGTACGACACTCCAGCACGTCACTACGCACACGTAGACTGTCCAGGACACGCGGATTATGTTAAAAACATGATCACTGGTGCTGCACAAATGGACGGCGGTATCCTAGTTGTTGCTGCGACTGACGGCCCTATGCCTCAAACTCGTGAGCACATCCTACTTGGTCGTCAAGTTGGTATCCCTTACATCATCGTATTCATGAACAAATGTGACATGGTTGATGACGAAGAGCTACTTGAGCTAGTTGAGATGGAAGTTCGTGAACTTCTTTCTGAATACGACTTCCCAGGTGATGACCTACCAGTTATCCAAGGTTCTGCACTTGGCGCACTAAACGGCGAGAAGCAGTGGGAAGACAAGATCGTTGAGCTTGCAGAAGCACTAGATTCTTACATTCCTGAGCCAGAGCGTGCAGTTGACCAACCGTTCCTACTACCAATTGAAGATGTATTCTCAATCCAAGGTCGTGGTACTGTTGTAACTGGTCGTATCGAGCGCGGTATCCTACGTGTAGGTGACGAAGTAGAAATCGTTGGTATCAAAGAGACTACTCTTACTACTTGTACTGGTGTTGAAATGTTCCGTAAACTGCTTGACGAAGGTCGTGCAGGTGAGAACGTTGGTGCACTTCTACGTGGTACTAAGCGTGATGACGTTGAACGTGGTCAAGTACTTTCTGCGAAAGGTTCTATCAACCCACACACTAAGTTTGAGTCTGAAGTATACGTACTTTCTAAAGACGAAGGCGGCCGTCACACTCCTTTCTTCAAAGGTTACCGTCCACAGTTCTACTTCCGCACAACTGACGTAACAGGCGACATCACTCTACCAGAAGGCGTAGAAATGGTAATGCCAGGTGACAACGTTCAAATGACTGTTGAGCTAATCGCTCCAATCGCAATGGACGAAGGTCTACGTTTCGCAATCCGCGAAGGTGGCCGTACAGTTGGTGCTGGTGTTGTAGCTAAAATCTTTGCATAAGATTTGACGAACCACTAGTAAAAAGGGCATCATTTGATGCCCTTTTTCTGCGCTAAAAAAAGAGTTGGATGTTTTGACATCGATTTTTGCTCTTAGCAAAGAATTAAACGGTCGTTTTGACTAAAATGACTGTTAGATG